>JAPPOR010001091.1 GCA_028817905.1 Myxococcales bacterium | reverse complement strand
TCCGGGCTAGAGCGCGTGGATGGTCGCCGAGACGATCAGCTCACTTGTTCCGAAGCTTCCCGAGGGTCCCGCGCAGGAGTAGCGGACCTTGGGCGGGTCGATCTGGCATTGCCACATCAGATCGTCTTCGACATCGTCGATGAGGACTCCCTCGTAGAAGGTCGGCGTCGTGTCCTCATCGATGACGCGCACCTCGAGCAGATCGCCCACCGAATATTCCACCTCGAAGGACGCCTCCCAGCTAGGGCGCAGGTTATCGACCCTCGTGGTCGTTCGACCTACCGTCGTCCCGTTGCGAAGTACCTCGACATAGGGATCGGGGTAGAGCCGGCAGCAGTTCGCTCCACTGCAGTCCGGTTCGAGGCAGTTCGCGTTCTTGTCTGTTAGGGCGCGGACTTCCGCCGAGTCCACGAATATGGACGCGACGGTTCCCGGTTCACCGGCCCTGCTTCCGGCATCCCATGCTAGGCACCTGTCGCGAATGCATACGCTGCCTGGGGGGCAAAGCACCTCGCCGCACATGATGGAGTCCTGGGGCTTTAGCTCGAGACCAGCATCCTCGTCCAGGCCGGCTGCGCCCGCATCGTCGTCCAGGCTCTGGTAGACAGGCTCTCCGAAGCCGCTGGCCAGGCTCGGTCCGGGGCCGGCGTGGGGGGTCAGATCGACCGCGTGTGGCGGGCTGGGTGCGCACGCATTCAAACCGCGGCAATCCGGGTCCTTGCAGTCGGCCAGTCCATCCCCGTCGTTGTCAACCTTGTCCCCACAAGCAAGGGGCGTGAACTCGCCGCTGATCCCCCGTCCACAGGCCCACAGGGTCGCAAGGGTCGCGAGCAGTACCGTCGCTCGGTGTCCGCTCCCCGGAGTCGGGCCACGGCAAGCTGGCGCAACGTTCGGTCTGCCCATCGGGTCGGAGTATAGGCTTCGCGCTACCGGCGCGCCATGGCGGCCTGCGCGGGGTGTATGAAAGCAGGTTGAAAGAGGCGGTCGAGTTTGGTTGCCTGATGATGAGCTTCTGCTCGCGCAGTATTCCGCTTTCGTTGAGATTCAGTTTGAACAGTTCGGGTCATTTCAAGGCGTGCGCGAAGGGCGACAGGGCGAGCGGTTCTGGTGGGGCCCTGTACGTGGTCGGAGTCGTGATCCTGATCGCGTGCGGAGTCAGCCTGCGGGTCCCCTACCTGGAGGCCGGCGCGGCCTCCGATGACTACATGCAGTACGCGATCCTGGACGGCCGGTACCCCTCGCCGCGCGCCCCACTCGACCTCTTCAACTTCGCAGCGGGCACACCGGACGACAACGCGCCGCTCATGCGATACGGCACGCTCCCGTGGTGGACGGCGCCCGAGCTGCGCCTTTCGATGTTGCGACCCTTGTCGGCCGCCCTGGTCTGGGTGGATGTGACCCTATTTCCGGACACTCCGATGGCACGCCACGCCCACTCATTCCTTTGGTGGGCGCTGATGGTCGGATTGGTCGCATGCCTTCTGGCCCAGTGCCTGCCACCCCTGGTTGCCTGGATGGGCGTTGGGCTGTTCGTCCTCGAGGAGGGGCACAACCTGCCAATCGGCTGGCTGGCGCACCGCGGTGCGATCGTGGCCATGTGCTTCGGGCTTGCGGGCCTACTGCTTCATACCCGTGCGCGTCGGCGCGGGGAGCGCATGACGTTCGTGCTGGGCCTGATGGCGTTCGCGGTCGCGTTGGCGAGCGGCGAGTGGACCTTCCCCGTCTTCGGCTACCTGATCGCCTACGAGCTTCTGGAGGCACCCGGCTCGTTGTCGACGCGCATCCGATGGCTCGTGCCCGCCGGTTTGCTCGCCAGTGTTTTCTTGGTCGTTCGGGGGGTGCTCGGATACGGCGCGCGCGGGAGCGGGATGTACATTGATCCGGTGGCGGATCCGGGGCTGTTCGTGCGCGAGTCGCTGCAGCGCATTCCGGTATTCTTTGCCGACTTGCTCTACAGCGTTCCGTCCGATCGCTTCAGCTTTGGTACGCCATGGCGCGATTGGATTCTGCGCCTGGAGCTCATACCCCCCGATGTTTGGATGAGCTTGCCAGGATACCGGTTCTGGCACGTGCTGCTTGGGCTGACCGCCGTGGGCGTCTTTGGGCTTTCGGTGCGCTGGATCGCGTCGCTGGTGGAGCCAGCTTTGTGGCGACAGGTGCGCTGGCTGCTGGTCGGCGGTCTCATCTCGCTGTTGCCCGTGCTGGCCTCGTTTCCGACCAGCCGGTTGCTCGTGCCCATCTCGATTGGCTTGTCGGCATTGATCGCGACGGGTGTGCACGTTGCGGCCGCTCGCTTGCTTGCCCGGGTGCGAGGGCTGGCGAGTGGGTCTCCGCGAGACATGTGGGTCGCAGCGGTGTTCTTGCTCTTTGTGGGACACTTCCAGGTTGTGGAGACGATCCGTTCCGATCTGGATGAGGTCGGCTTCACCACCGCGCTCTATTCATCTGTGCGTACGTGGTGGCGCACGGCCGATATCGACGACGCCTCCCTGTCGCAAAAGAGGCTCATCATCGCGAGTACGATGGAGCACACCACCGCGATGTTCGGGCCATTTGTTCTTCGCGAGTTGGGCCGCCCCATGCCGCGGTCGTCATGGGTCCTCAACGGTAGCCGCAACCCCCACGACCTATGGCGCGTGGGCCCCCGGGACCTGGAGTTGTGGCTTCTGGGTGGCACGATGATGGTCAACGGTATGGAGCTGCTCTATCGTGATCCGCGGCTGCCGATGCATGTGGGCCACGAGGTCGATCTCGAGGGGATGCGCATCCGCGTGTTGGCAGCAGAAGACGGCAAGCCCACCCGGCTTCGGTTCTCGTTCGACAAGCCGCTTGAAGATCCAGAGTACGTGTTTCTCGAGACGACCCGCGGGGGACTCAGGCGCTTCCGACCGCCCGAGCCGGGCCGCTATCGCCGGTTCCCGCGGCCGGCCTTTCCTGACCGGGCAGATCTGGATCGGCACGCCCGCCTGTGGGATCCCCACGCGCTGTGCTTTGGACAGCGTCCGAACTTGTCCAGTTGCAGGGTCGGTTTCGGCTCCGCCGACTGCGGTGGAGTCGGCGAGCCGTCCTTTGCGTGCAATCCGTTTGGCGATTGTCGCTGGTTCGAACACGGCTGTGCCGCGATCGGGTACCTGCCGTCGACCTGCACGGCGGACGCGATCTGCTGCCACCTGGGCGGTACTTGGCCGTTTGAGCTCGAGGACACCCGCGGCGGTGCGATCGCCCGGGCAGCCCGCCGCACCCTCCAGGCCTTTGGGACCCGGGGATGGGAATTCTGGACTCATCGGATATTGCCGCTGAGGATCGACTCACGGCTGCGACCAACCACCCCCGCCGTCTCCTGCTCCGGGGTCTCGGGGGGGGCGTGTGGCTTGCCGACGCTGGACGAACTCGGTGCGTTCGATGCATCGGTCGCGTTCTCGCTTTCGCCGCCCGGCTACGGCTGGTCTTTGACAGTTGAGGGAGCGCGCACGCCAGCTGGGGAACTCGTCGCACGGGTGTGCCGGGTGGCACCGGTTGCCCCGGAGGCCGAAGCCTGCGACCCGGCCCCGCCGCCTGCCTGCGCCGTGGACGGTGAAGTCACGCTCCGCGAGGTGCCCATCTTCGGTCCGGCCCAGCGCACCATGCCGGCCGGTCACCTGTGGGCGCGATTTGCGGATGGTGCCTTGGTCGACGCGAGCTTCTAGC
>JAPPOR010000602.1 GCA_028817905.1 Myxococcales bacterium | reverse complement strand
CACAACTGCTCGACTCCGCAGGGCTTTCGCTTCAGTCGAACATACAGCGAGGATTGCCTCCTTCACCGAAACCCCTGCGAAGCCGATCACTTGCACGATCATCACGTGCCTTGGTGATGGATGCGGGCTAGCCCCGAGCATGTGACAAGTCGCGAGCCGATGACGCACGGGACTCGGTTTCACAGGGTTTTCCGCAAGCGACCGAATACTGCCTGTATCTGCCAGGGAGCCGAAAGCCGTGTGAAGCCGAAGCCCTTCGGGATTCCCAGGGCGAGCTGGCCGGGCGCACATCATGCGCGCGTTCCTCCGACTTTCCCTATTCAGAGGGCCCGCCGCTCGGCCGTTCATTGATTGAGCAAATGGAAACCTGCCGTACGGGAACCGTACTGATCGTCGACGATTCACTGGCCATGCGGAGAATGCTTCGCAAGGCACTCGCTCCACTGGCCCTCGACATCGTTGAGGCAGCCGATGGCATCGGCGGTCTCAAACTGGCCCTGCAACGGGAGTTCGACGTCGTCATCGTCGACTTCAACATGCCGAACCTGAACGGGCTTGCGATGACCGAACAGTTGCGATCATCACCCCGATACCGGAACACTCCCATCTTCATGGTCACGTCGACATGTGACCAGACGACGGTCGAGCGGGGCTGCCGCCTGGCGGTGACGGCCTGGTTCTACAAGCCCGTGGACGCAGCGCTGTTGCGAGCCAAGACGGTCCGAGCGTTGGACCAGTCCCTGCCACCGATCGCATCGGGATCGCCCGAGCATCCTGGCGCGCGTGGCCCGGCCGGGGCACTGGAGGAGCCGAAGTTGGGCACAAAATGACGAACGGAACGGTCAGCAAGGACGCAGCCGTCGCGGCCGATATGCATCGCGAGGCTGAACATGAGGCGCACTGTGATCTGCGGATGGAGCAGGGCGGGTCTGGTGACGCGGGGCCAGCGGAAAAACCGACAGCCACGGCCGACCAGGCACAGTTTTTCGGAGCCTACCTGGTTGAACAGGGCGTGGTTTCCCAGCAGCAGGTGGATGAAGCCGTGGCACTAGGACCGGGAGACACCCGGTCCCTTGAGGATGTGGCCGTGTACCTCGGACTCATGACCGAACGGCAAGTGCGGATCGTGCGCGCACAGCAACGGCGCGCAAAGGCTCCCTTCGGCGCACTGGCGTTGCGCGCTGGGTTTCTCTCAGAGGAGGGCCTGGCCGAAGTCAATGCATCGCAGGGCTCGGCTCACTTCCGTCTCGGTGACGCCTTGATACGGCTCGGCTACGCCACGGCGGACGGAATCGAGGCCGCCCACACTCGCTTTTCGCGCACTGGAACCGGCCCGGCCAGCGCCGATCCGTTCGCTGGCGAAGTCACCTACGAGACCGTGCGCGAGCAGTTCGGCAAACTGCTCAAGCGCCTGGCACGCATCGAAGGCAGCGTCAAAGCTGGGCGCCGAGATGGTCTCGAGCCTCCCCCGGGGGCGCACTGCGTTCACATCAGCATCGATGGCTCCGTTCCCGTGCGCTTCGGTCTGTGCTTCGAGCCTGCCCTGTCCCTTCACCTAACAGCAACCATGCTGGAGCTTGACGATGACGAGTCAGACGACCCGGAATTGATCGAAAGCGGTGTCGCGGAGTTCGCCAATATGTTGGCCGGGCGCGTCCAACGCGCCCTGCGCCCCAAGGAGCGGTCATGCATCAAGCTCCCCAAACCTGGAACCCCGAAGGAACCGTATGTGCGCTGCCGAACGGTGACGGCGGCAGGGCTAGGCATCCTGTATGTCGGCGTGCCTGACCAGGGCTGCTCCTAGCTAGAAGCGCGGCCCGTGCCCTACCCGGGCGCAGGAAGCGACGTTCCCGACCGCATCCAACGCAGTCGAAAGCTGGCTTGTCGCGTATCGCGCCTGGGGCCCTCGAGCCTGACCGTGGCGTCCACGTCGATGGCTTGCAGGAACGCCTCGATTGTGGCGGCAGTCCCCGTCAGATAGACCGGGCTCTTGCAGAGCACTTCCGGAAGCTCTCGTAGGCGAATCACTGACCCGAGTCCATCGGACTCGATCGTCACCGTACCGCAGTTGCGATACACGAGCGCCCACACTTTTGGTGTCCACGTGAGCAAGCGGGCTACGTCCGATCCGTGTAGGCGCATGGCCGTTTGAACCACATTGCGCATCAGCGGACTCCCTACTGAAGTCGTCATCATACTCCGAAGGGTCCGCTTCGCAGCAAACGCACCCGCCAGCTCAAACAGCGTCTCCGTGAGCATCACGTCGATCTCAACGGGCAGCCAACTCAGCCCGGACGAGCGCTCGATCGCCCTGAGAGCCTCCGGGTCCAGCGCCCGACGCACACGTTGCCCAAGCTTCTCATCAGCCGCATTCAAGTCCTGCAGCGTCGCCCGTACAATTGCCGCGATGATGCGAGGCGCTTGGGACATCTCACCATGGTACAATGGTCCGGCCTTCTGCCAACGGAAGGGGACGTGGGTGTGCCTCGGCCGGCTTCGCCGCCATGGGCATCCATCACCAAATCACGCGCCCCCGCACAACTTCTCGACTCCGCAGCGCTTTCGCATCGGTCGAAGAGATGGCGAGTATTCCCTTTCCTCACCGAAAGCCCCGCGAAGCCGATCACTTGCACGATCATCACGTGCCTTGGTGAGGGATGCGGGCTAGTACCTGAAGACTACGAGCAGGTTGTTGGCCGGCATCTCTACCTTTTCACAGTACTCCAGCCCACGTTCCTGGGCACGACGCGTCACAACCGTAAGGTCACGCACACCCCAACGGGGGTCCCGCTGCCTGAGACTCAGGTCAAACTCCGCATTGCTCGGCGCCGTATGCTGGCCATCGACCATGAAAGGCCCGTAAAGACACAGCAAACCGCCGGAATTCAGGTATCCCGCCGCCCCACGCAGCAGACCCAGGCAAGCCTCGAACGGTGCGATGTGGATCATGTTCGCACAGTAGATGACATCGAAGCGCACATCACCGATGGGCCACGGATCACGGGTCACGTCCAGCTGTTGGACCGGCAGCACGGCAGGCAGGTCCCTCGTCCAGGCCGCAATCGACGGGTGATGCCCGAGGTCCATGTCCGTCGGCTGATAGCTAGCTAGGTCAAGCTGTGCAGCAAAGTGGGCGGCGTGTTGGCCCGAACCGCTGGCGACCTCGAGCACGGTCGCCCCCGGCGATACCAGGCGCCGAAGCACGTTCAGAATGGGCTCCTTGTTGCGCTCAGCGGCCGGCCAGATCTGCCTTTCCGGGCCCGTCACGCTCTGTTCTCACTTGCAGGCCTTCCGTCTGACTTGTTGGATAGGCGAGCTAGCTGCGAAAGAACGAGCGCAAGTTCGTCGGTTAGCCGGGCACGTTCTTCGCTGTAGTACTCTGGCCCGATCGCATCGGCGGCTCGCTCCGCTTCGAGCGTTTTGACCTCACGCAGCAGCGACTTCCGGCGTATAGCCAGTGCATCGCCGTCGACTGGCACTTCAGTGGCAGGCGGGCGACGCGAAACGCTGAAACCAACGAGTAGGGCGAGGCCGGACAACGCAACCGCAATCCATCGCATCGGGCCGGGACCAGGGATGCCCCCGATCCGGATCACGATCCGCCTGAGACCTTCTTGGTTGGGGTGGCGCGAGCGCTCGGTGACCCAATACCGCTTGCCCCCATCTTCGTGAAGCCTGGCTTCTGGCATTCCGTCGACCGCGAGGGTCATCCCTTCTGGGGCATCGGCCAACACCCGATAGGCAAACGTCAAGAACGGGTTGTCCACTTCGATGACCTTTTCCGAGCCCTCGATGGGTACGTCGTAGCCGAAGAGCAGGGTCGTCTCACCAGCAGGGATCGACCCCTCGATGCGAGCGTGGGTTTCGTCGGCTTCGATTCGCTGGTCGCCCATCGTCTCCTGTGCCTGAAACGCCGTGTGCCCTTGGGGCAAGCGCATCTGCAGGCCGTCCTCGGGAAGCACGTAGACCTGGCCACCGATGTTTACCAGGCGTAGCTGCTGCACAACCTTGAGGCGCTCATCCTTGAGCTCAACCGACACCGCGCCCACGTAGAGAACTACTTGGCTACGATCGCGCGTGGTAGGCATCTGGCGTATCAGCGTCTGATACCCGTGCTTGTGGGGCATCCGAAATGGCGTGGAGCTGAAGCGCGCACCACCAGCATCGATCGACACGCGATAGGCCTGACGGTCGCCCACCGGCAGATCGGTGAACAGATAGCGACCGTCCTGGTCACTCTTGACCTGCCGGCTCTCACGACTGCTATCGCTCTTGAGAATGCCAAGACGAATGTCTGCCCCCGGCACAGGCCGCTCACGATGGTCGACCACTCGTACGCGCAGGCTTCCCGGGGGCAGGCTTTGGTCCTCAGCCCCCTCGCTCGTCTGGCGCGGCTTGCCGGCCCGGCCGCTCGGGCCACCCGCAGCGCTGGTGGACCCCTGCGACTTCGCTGGGCTGGGCGGATGCCCGGCGGGCAGGGGGCTTCCATCGGCCTGGGCCGGCGCCCCGGACACATCCGGATGGCCAGCCGGCATTGGCTGGTCTCCCGCACCTGGCGTTGCCGGTGAACTTCCCTCGGCAGCGAGCCCTGGCGCCGGACCAGCGCCCCCGGGGCCAGTCGCGGGCACCTGAGTCTGGCCTTCGGGCAGCGGATGGCCTTCGGGCAGCGGATGGCCCTCGGGCAACGGATGGCCTTCGGGCAACGGATGGCCTTCGGGCAATGAATGACCTTCGGGCAGCGGATGGCCCTCGGGCAACGGAGCAGGCTGCACTGCCTGCTTCATCTCGCGCGCCTGCTGCGCCTTGCGTGCGCCGGAAATGATATCCGCGGGCCCCCGGGGCTTTGCAACCGGTGGCGTAGGCTGCGCCGAGACAGCTGGCCCTTCCGCCAACCATAGGGCGAGCAGCACCAGAGCCCAGCACCGGCGCCACGCAGAGGACTCACCGCTCGTGCACGTCATGCCTTGCCTCCCGGAGCATCGCCGGATGATGTTGTGTCAGGCGCCACGCGCTGTCCGCACTTCTTGCAGAAAACGGCATCGGCATCGTTCTTCACGCCGCACGCGGGACAGGCCGAATCGCGCGCCGCGACGGCGTCCGCCACCTCCTCCACGCCGCTAGCGGGTACCCGCAGGGCCTCATTCGAACTCCCGTCGGCCCCGGCTTCGCGAAGCTCAGCCTCGATCAATGACGCAGCCTGCCTGCGAAAATCACCGAGCTGGGCATCGAGAGCCCGCAGGACCTTCTTGGCCTGGGCCCGGTAGCGCGCATCCAGCGCCTCAAAGTCCTGGTCGGAGATCTTCCCCAACTCGTGCTCGAACCTTAGCTCCTTAAGGGCGCGCAGCAGGGAACCCTTCTGCTCGACTAGTTTCTCCCGTTCCGAACGCGCGGCCACACGGGCAGGGGTCGCCCGCGCCTCAAAAAGGCCACGCAGACTCTGCCATATCGCATACAGGCCAAAGCTCAGGCACAAGGCGGCGATCGCAATGAAGACGGGGGGCAAGACGTGATCCACAAACCGCTCCGATCAGTCATCCATGCGCGACAGCTCGCGGTCGAGGCGGTCGTCATACTCGTCGCCACCGGAGGCGTCCGCAGGCCCGTCGCCCCCTGCACCCGCCCCCTTGGAGCCGCCCTCGCGGCGCACCCATCGGCGCCCGACCACCACCAACCCAAACAAGGCGGCGGCAATCGCCAGAACCGGGACAGCCCACAACGCGCGATCGAGACCCTCATCCGCCGGAATCGCGATCGACTGGGCGCCAAAGCGCTCGCGGTAGTCCGCCTGAATCGCCATTAGATCTCTGCCCTTGGCCATCTCGGCACGAAGCTCGGCCCGCATGTCCTCGGCCCACGTGCAGCTGCAGGTCGAAAGCGGCAACCGCTGGCAGTCCCCGCACTCACACAAAAGCCGCTCGAACAACTGCCGCTCCTCGGGGTTCCGCATTGTCACGGAGCCCGCATGCAGGCTGCTGCTGCCTTCGTTCTGGCCTTCAGCCCGGTTGGCCCACAGACCAAGCAGAGCCGCCGCACCCACGCCGACAGCCAACAAGAGGGTAGCCGTTGCAGGCAAGGGGCTGCGACTGGATGCACCGAGGGGCTTGGACAGCTCGCCTAGTACCTCCCGCACCGAGGGGGATAGGCACACTGCGGTGCCCAGGATCATCATCAGGCCACCGATCCAAATCCACATAACGAACGGTCGTATGATGATCCGGAACGTCCCAAGCTTGGACGCCGGGTTCACCGTATTCATGATCGCGTAGATGTCTTCCCTGGGGGTCGACCGAATCGCAACCTCCGTGGTCGTGGTTCCCCGGGGCTTCTGGTAGATGAACTTGGCCGGCGAGATCTTCCCGAGCGGCTCGCCTCGCTCCGTCACCGTCATGTCGGTAAAGACCATCCGACGACCGGGAGCGGTCTCCATGCGACTGCGGTCAAAGCGAATCCCGAAGCCGCCTACGGACATGCTTTGACCGGGCCGTAAGGCCGCCTCCTTCTCAGTGTCCCAAGCGGCGCCGGTGAAGCCAAAGAACATGGCGGCCAGGCCCATATGCACCAGGTAGCCGCCGTAGCGGCGCTTGGCACGCGCGATCAGGTTCACGAAGGCCACCGGCAAAGACTCGCCCGCATTCCTCATGCGCACCGCAGTGCCACGCCAAAACTCCTGAATATGCCCGACGAAGAGAAACGTACACAGCGTCGTGCACACCACCGGCGACAGGCCATAGATGAAGGCGAGTACCCTACCGGTGGCCGTGTCGTAGATATCGTCACCCGGTACATAGGCCGGGTAGCCCATTGCGCTGCCGAACGCCGCATGCGCCACCATCACGGAAAGCGCCCACACGCTCGGCCAAAGCAGCACGCGGCCCATGTGTTTGCCCGTTGACTTGCGCCAAGCGAGCAGCGGGCCGACGCCGGTCAACCCCAAGAGAATGAGGCCCAGCGGGATCATCCACTTGTTGTAGTAGCCGGGACCGACGGTGACCGTCTCGTCGCGCAAGGCCTCGCTGATCAGCGGAAAGGTCGTCGCGATCAGGACGAAAAACAACATTCCCATCAGGATCCAGTTGTTGAGCAGGAACACGAAGTCACGGCTGAGAAGCGAGTCGATCCGGTGCTCAGCCCGCAGCAGTGGCAAGCGCTTGACGATCATGAACGCGCAGAAGGCAAACAACCCGACCATGTACCAGACGAAATAGATGCCGATGCTCGAGCGCGCGAACGAGTGCACCGACGCGATCATCCCGGAACGCGTCAGGAAGGTTCCGAAAATCGTCATAAAGAAGGTCAGGCAGAGCAGGAACACATTCCAGACCTTGAACATGCCCCGGCGCTCCTGAAGCATGACAGAGTGCAGGAAGGCCGTGCCGCTCATCAGCGGTAGAAACGCAGCGTTCTCGACTGGATCCCATGCCCAGTAACCACCCCAACCGAGTTCCTCGTAGGACCACAACATCCCGAGGACATTCCCTACGGTCAAGGCAATCCATGCGAAGACGGTCCACCGGCGCGACGCCTTGATCCACTCTTCATCGAGCCGGCCGGTCAACAGCGCCGCAACGACGAATGCAAACGGCACCGACCACCCGACCATGCCCAGATACAACATCGGAGGATGGATCATCATCCAGTAGTTCTGGAGCAGGGGGTTGAGACCCTCACCGTCCGGCGCCGTCCCGGCCGGCACGGTCGCAAACGGATTGGCGCTAAAGAGCATGAGCACGCAGAAGAACAGCAGGATGCTCATCAGGGTCGCGATGATATAGGGCTGCAACGCCCTCACACGATCCCGGAGGCTGACGATGCACACGGTCGAGTAGATCGATAGTAGGAACGACCACCACAGGATGGACCCGTCCTGGCCCCCCCACAGGGACGCCCACAGGTACCACCAGGGCATCGACCGATCGCTGTAGCGCATCACGTAGCGAATGCGGAAGTCGTGTGCCTGGAATGCGTAGGCCAGCAAGAACACGCCCACGGCCACGAACGCACAGGCTGCCAGGGCGCTGGTCCGAGCCGCCGGCAATAGCTGGGGCCTGCCCGCACCCGCCCCCAGCGATACCGCAAAACTATAGGCTGCCGTGGCCATGACGGCGCACAACACCAAATTGCCGAGTAGGGGGAGATCGATGGCCGACATACGCACCTCGTCCAATAGGTCACCGCAACCAAGAGCGCAAGCGATTTAGGTGGTCAGAGTATCCCAAAACAAGGATATTCCATGCGCGCGATTGCCCGTTCATCGGAAGCCGAGGGACCGCCGTGCAAGGCCGGTCGCCATCAAGCGCAAAGCAGCCCAGCACTGAGACGGCGTGGGTGGTCGGCGCGGCAGGTCCGCGACCCCGATGAGCTTTTTTCGATGGATGGCGGCGACGGCACCGTCATCCCGGTGACAGTCGGCCGACTCGACGATCCACGGCAGGCCAGGCATGCAGAACACCACTCGGTGGGCCACCGCCCGCGTGCAGTCTGCGGTAAGGAATACAATCACGTCGCCTATGCGCACAGGCCTACGCCGCACGTGGATCCGGGTCCCCGGCTTGAGCGTTGGCAGCATCGAGGTGCTCACCACGGTGACCCAGATACCCTGTGGACGCGCCGCATCACGTTGCAGCCCGGGCTGTGCCTCTAGTGCTGCTTCCCATGCATCCTCGTAGTGTGCGCCTGCCATCGTCGATGTCCCGCACGCGCTGGTGAGTTCGCTGGCACGGGTAGGTCCATGCTACCAGGACTCTCCGGGTCGGGCAGCCCTGCAGCCCACCATGCACGGCCGGGTGCTCCGAACAGCTCGTGGTATTGTGCCGCCACGCAGGGGCACGCACGCGGACGACAGGTCGATGCAAGCCAAACGTCTATTGTTGTTCGGAGAGCAGCGCAGTGGAACCACGCTGATGCTGGAGATGCTCAACGCACACCCTGCGGTCGAGGTGGTGGCGCCCGATTTCCCCCTGTACACGGCCGCAGTGGTGTTCGGGCTCCGCCCTCGTCAGTCTATGTCTGAGCGAAAGGCGCACGTCCTGTGGCAGCACGTGCGCGCCGCGACCCAGCACAATCGACAGCACCTGCCCAGCGACGTGCCATCTCACTTCACCTGCTACGACAACCTATTGGCTCACCGGATGCAGCGGCAGGCTCCCGACGCACAGTTCGTTTGCACGAAGTTTCATGGCCCGTTCGAGACCGTCCCCGACCTCATCGAGCTGGATGACCTCTTTTGTCTGCACATGGTACGGGATGTCCGCGACGTGTTGCTTTCTCGTGCCTTTCGCGGAGAACAGCAACTGGACCAATGGGCACTGCAGTGGCGACAAGGCTGCGCGCAAATCCGGCGCCTTGGACGGCACCCGCGGCTCCAAAGCATCCGTTTCGAGGATCTGATCGACAGTCCCAGCGACGCTTTTGCGCGAATCCTCGGATGGCTAGGGTTGCCCACTTGCGAGCCCATGCCAGCATGCGATGCACAGGGGCGGCCTCGGCTGCAGAACTCGTCCTTCGGGGATCTGCAGGCCTTTGACAGGACGGCGGTGGCGCGCTACCGCGGCCGCCATGCTCGGCCACTCATGCAGTACGCCCAGTGGATGTGTCGTGATGAACTACGACACTGGGGCTACCCTATCGAGCCCGACCTCGACGTCGGCCTACCCGTGCGCCTACGCTTTCTGCGCCGCCGAGCCGCGCTCGCCGCCATCACTGCGCCACGCAGGGCCAAGAATGCCATCACCGCCGCACTGCTGCCGTCACTGGCCGAGTAGCCCGGATCATGCATGACTTCAGCGTCGGGCCGCGTAGTCGACTGAAGCGAAAGCGCGGCGGAGTCGAGCGGTTGTGCGAGGGCGCGTGGGTCGGTGAATGCTCCGGGCTAGGCCAGTCGCAGCCACCGGCACGGGACTTTACGTGGAACTCGGATCCAGGTCAGTATGCGCCTCGTTAGGAGCCACCGGTCGCAAGAGGAGGTTGGATGCCGGAAACACCGCAGTCAACGCCGTCCACACACGGACGCCCTTCTCAAACGACGCCCGACCAACCGGTCGAAGGCGCATTGCTTCCAAGCGCGGATGAGCTCAGGCACTGGCGGGCTAACCTGCGCATCGTCGTGCCTCTCTTGGCGGTCTGGCTGCTCGTATCCTTCGGGGCGGGAATTCTGTTCGTCGACACGCTGAACGAGTACACGCTTCCCTTTTCAGATTGTCCGCTGGGGTTTTGGGTCGCACAGCAGGGCTCCATCTATGTCTTCTGCCTAATCATTCTGGCCTACGTGCTGCTGATGAACTGGCTGGAGCGCGAGCTCGGGCTGGCAGAAGACGAGCACTGACCATGGACGTCCAAACGTGGACATTCCTGATCGTGGGGCTTTCATTCGTACTCTACATCGGGATCGCGGTGTGGTCGCGTGCCGGAAGCACGTCGGACTTCTATGTCGCTGGTGGCGGGGTGCCTCCCATCGCCAATGGCATGGCGACCGCTGCCGACTGGATGAGCGCAGCCTCCTTCATCTCGATGGCGGGAATTCTGTCCTTCGCGGGCTACGACGGCTCAGTCTATCTGATGGGGTGGACGGGCGGCTTCGTGTTACTTGCGCTGCTATTGGCGCCCTACCTGCGGAAGTTCGGCAAGTATACGGTCCCTGACTTCGTCGGCGACCGCTACTATTCCAGCGCCGCACGGGTTGTGGCGGTAGTGTGCGCGATCTTCGTGTCCTTCACCTATGTCGCCGGACAGATGCGCGGCGTGGGCGTGGTGTTCAGCCGCTTCCTCGAAGTGGAGATCCACATGGGCGTCCTGATCGGGATGGCGCTGGTGTTCTTCTACGCGGTCCTCGGGGGCATGAAGGGCATCACCTACACGCAAGTGGCGCAGTACGTGGTGCTGATCTTTGCGTTCATGGTACCGGCGATCTTCATCAGCATCCTACTGACCGATCAACCGGTACCGCAATTCGGGTTCGCTGCCGATCTTGACGGGGATATCGGGCAGCGAATCGCGGGTGGACAGGCCATCGGTCTGCTAGCAAAGCTCGACCAGCTTCACCACGAGCTGGGCTTTTCCTCCTACACCCGCGGTGACAAGAGCAGGCTCGACGTAGCCTGCATCACAGCAGCCCTGATGTTCGGCACAGCAGGACTGCCCCACGTGATCGTGCGCTTCTACACGGTGCCCAGGGTGCGCGATGCGCGCAGTAGCGCAGGCTGGGCCCTGCTCTTCATCGCAGTGCTGTACACCACGGCTCCGGCAGTAGCCGCGTTCGCCCGCACCAACCTCGTCGCATCGGTCGCCGGTGCCAGCTACAACAACACACCCGGGAGCGAGCGCGTGGTGCCCGGCTGGTTCAAGACCTGGGAGAACACAGGCCTTTTGGCTTGGGTCGACAAGAACGGAGATGGGCGGGTGCAATACCGGGCGGGCAGCGCTTTTGAAGGCAGCCCCGCATTCGCGAACAACACCGACGGAACGCCCAAGCGGGGCCGGGCAGGACAGCGGGTGCTCGATAATGTGCCCACCGCAAACGACAACGAGCTCTATATCGATCGCGACATCATCACGTTGGCGAACCCAGAGATCGCACAACTGCCCGCGTGGGTGATCGCCCTAGTGGCCGCGGGGGCTCTGGCCGCCGCCCTGTCCACAGCCGCAGGCCTATTGCTCGTGGTCAGTGCTTCGATAAGCCACGACCTGCTGAAGCGAACCTTTCTCCCATCCATCACGGACAAGCAGGAACTCCTGGCAGCGCGCATTTCAGCGGCCGTCGCGGTCCTGGTGGCCGGATACTTCGGCATTAGGCCGCCAGGCTTCGTCGCACAGGTGGTGGCCTTTGCCTTCGGGCTCGCTGCCTCGAGCTTCTTTCCAGCCATCGTCCTGGGGATTTTTACCCGCTGGGCGAATCGCGAAGGGGCGATCCTGGGCATGACAGTCGGACTGCTGTTTACTGCCAGCTACATCGTCTATTTCAAGTTCCTGGGCGGCCAGCCCGAGAGCTATTTCTTGGGAATATCGCCGGAAGGGATCGGGGTCGTGGGGATGCTGCTGAACGCTCTCACAACGTGGCTCGTCTCCCGGATGACTCCGATGCCACCACCAGAAGTGCAGCGCATCATCACGCGCGTGCGCGTACCGCGGGCCTGACCTAGCCCGGATCATTCACGACTTCGGCGTCGGATCGCGTAGGGATCCGGCTTCACAGGACTTTCGACGACCGACGAGAATACTCGCCTAGCTGAGCTAGCCTTCCTCGAACTCGGCGTCGATGACGTCGTCGGCCTTCTTCTTCTTGTCGCCTGGCTCAGCGCTCGCCCCGCCTGCTTCGCCTTCCGGAGCAGCAGCACCTGAGCCTGAGCCATCGTCCGGCGCAGCGCCGCCCGCCGCCTCATAGGCAACAGCGGCGACTTCGTGCATTAGCTTCTCCAGCTTCTCGACGCCGCCCTTGATCCCGTCGTTGTCCTGCTTCTCAATCGCGGACCGCAGATTGGCAATCTCGTCCTTGATCTCCTTGGTCTTGGCCTCGGGAATCTTGTCCTTGGCCTCATCCAGGGTCTTCTCGACCGAGTAGCACAACTGGTCGGCCCGGTTGCGCGTCTCGATCGAGTCGCGGCGCGCCTTGTCCTCAGCCTCGTGCGCTTCGCCTTCCTGCACCATCCGGTCGATCTCATCGTCGGAGAGACCACTGTTGGCCGTGATGGTGATCTTCTGGTCCTTGCCCGTTGCCTCGTCGGTGGCGGTAACACTCAGGATACCGTTGGCGTCGATGTCGAACGTGACCTTGATCTTTGGCACGCCGCGGGGCGCGGCCATGATGCCCTCGAGATGAAAGCGGCCCAGGGTGCGGTTGTCACGCGCCTGGGCACGCTCGCCCTGCAGCACGTGGATCTCTACCTTGCTCTGGTTGTCCTCGGCAGTCGAGAACACCTCTTCCCGTCGTGACGGAATCGTGGTGTTGCGCTCGATCAGGGTCGTCATCACCCCGCCGAGGGTCTCGACACCCAGCGACAGGGGGGTGACGTCAAGCAGCACCATGTCCTTGACATCGCCACTGAGAACGCCCGCCTGTACAGCGGCACCGATCGCGACCACCTCGTCGGGGTTGACGCCCTTGTGAGGTTCGCGCCCAAAGAACTTCTTGACCGTCTCCTGAACGAGCGGAATGCGAGTCGATCCACCGACCAGGATGACCTCGTCGATGTCGCCTGGGCTCTTGTCCGCGTCCGCCAGCGCCTTCTTGCACGGCTCAAGCGCACGCTGGACCAACGGATCGATCATGGACTCCAGCTTAGCCCGTGTCAGACGCAGGTTTAGGTGCTTCGGGCCCGAGGCGTCGGCCGTTAGAAACGGGAGATTGATGGTCGTCTCGAGCTTGCTGGACAGCTCGATCTTCGCCTTTTCAGCCGCATCCTTGAGCCGCTGCATGACCATCTTATCGCCACTAACGTCGAGGCCTTGGTCCTTTTTGAATTCGCTGACGAGGTAGTCGATGACCACGTTGTCGACGTCGTCGCCACCCAACGAGGTGTCCCCGTTCGTACTGATGACCTGGACCACGCTGTCGCTAACTTCGAGGATCGAGATATCGAACGTGCCTCCGCCGAAGTCATACACGGCGACCAGCTGCTCATCTTTCTTGTCCAGTCCGTACGCCAGGGCGGCGGCCGTAGGCTCGTTCACGATCCGCTTGACATCCAGCCCTGCGATCTTGCCGGCATCCTTTGTCGCTTGCCGCTGCGAGTCATTGAAGTACGCCGGCACGGTGATCACCGCGTCCGTGACCTCTTCGCCCAGGTAGTCCTCCGCGGCGCGCTTGAGCTTGCGCAGCACGTGCGCGCTCACCTCAGGAGGCGCCAACTGCTTGTCGTTCACCTTGAAGGCGCAATCCCCGTTGTCGCGCCGGACCACATCGAAGGGCACGCGCTTGAAGTCGGCATCCGGAATCTCATCGTAGCGACGACCGATGAAGCGCTTGGCCGAAAATACCGTCGCCTCTGGGTTGGTAATCGCCTGACGCTTGGCTATCTGGCCGACCAGAACCTCGTTCTGGTCGTCCCAGGCGACAATGGACGGGGTCGTGCGGTCGCCCTCCTCGTTGACGATGACTTTGGGCTCCTTGCCCTCCATCACCGCGACCACCGAATTCGTGGTGCCCAGGTCGATGCCGATGATCTTGCCCATCTCGTCGTCGTCCTCCCGCGCGCCAAGCAGCGCGAAACATGAACCCGCACGCGCACGAACGGCGCACTACAGGGGCCGGCCCGGGCCGGCGAATGGGTCCACCTCGGCGTGACCCATCGATGATGCCCCCACTTGGGGGTGATCCGGAGAACCCGGAACGGACGCCAACTTAAGCAGTGGTTTCGGACCGTCAAGGCGCGAACAACAACCTCGGGCGTTTTTGGAACCGTCGGATATTACGGCGCTTTAGTCGGCACCGTCGAGGCTCACTTGAGACGTAGTGGTATTGATACTCGAGCGAAGCTGCGGTAGGTCGGACACCTGACAAAGAACAATGAGCGTAGCGCCCTGCTCGATGACAAAGTCAGCTCCCGGGTTGTAGGTGTATTCGCCGTCGGCCCCCCGAACCGCCAGCACCAGCACGTTGGACTCGTCGCGCATGCGCGCACTGCCCAGCCGCGAACCCACCAAGTGGGAACTCGTGGGAACGGGCAGCTCCTCGACCCGCAGGGCGCTCTCGCGGTCCCGCAGCATCGTGTCCAAGAAACGCACCACACTCGGACGCACCAGCTCGCTGGCGATCCGCAGGCCCCCGATCGAGCTGGGAGACACCGTCGTATTCGCCCCGGCGCGTCGCATCTTCATGTCAGCGCTGTCCTCGGTCACCTTCGCCACGATCTTGAGGTCTGGATTGAGCGCACGCGCCGTGATGGACACAAACACGTTGTCCTTGTCATCGCGCAACGTGGTCGCCAAGCCACGGGCACGCGTGATCCCGGCTTCTTGCAGGATCTCGTCGTCGGTCGCATCGCCGTGGACGTAGCGCAGGCTCGGCATCTTGGCCCACAGGTGTAGCAGGCGCTCTTCATCGATGTCGATGACGACGAAGTCGACCTCGGTAGCATAGAGTTCTTCCACGACATGAATGCCCGTGGCGCCTGCGCCCACGATGATCATATGGCCTTCGAGTTTGCTGGCTTCCTTCTGCATACGTCGCCTCCGCAGTGCGCCCTGGATGTCACCCTCGACGATGAACGCCGTGAACGTGGACACGAAAAACAGCAGCGAACCACTGCCGGAAAAGATCAAGACCGTCGTCCACAGGCGCGTCCCCGACACGACATTCATGTCGGGCAGTGTCTCGGCGAAGCCCACCGTAGACAGCGTGATCACGGTCATGTACAGGCAGTCGCCCACGCTCCAGCGGCCCTGCCCGAGCAGGTTGTAGCCCGCGGTGCCAACGATAATCACGGCCGCCACCAGCGAGGCTGCTATCGCCAGCTGACGGGCGATCTCGTGGCGGGACGACCTCAGAATAGACGACTCCACGCACCCATCCCACGCAGCTGGAGCGTGGATGTCAAGAAAAGGCAGCAGGTTCACCCGCTTACCGGCTTGACCCCATACGACCCAGCAGGCACACAGCCCCATGCAGCGCGAACAGCGGAGCACGCCCTCGAAGACGCCGGGAGCATCCCCGCACGCATCCACAGAAAACCGACAGGCCGCCAGCGCGGGACGCGGCGTGCTACTACTCACCGGTAGCAAGATCTACTTCATCGGGGCCGGATACGCGGTCCAACTGCTGTTGCCGCGTCTGCTCGGCAGCCCCCAGGCGTTCGGCATGTACTCGGCGGCGATGAGCCTGGTGTCGATCCTGAACAATGTGCTGATCGTAGCCACCCTGCAAACCGTCTCGCGAAGGGTGAGCGAAGACCCAGTCCTGGGAGATCGCCGCCTTCGGGAAGGCCTATGGATGCAGCTAGCGGTCGGCACGTTCTTTGGTGCCAATCTCCTGCTGTGGGCCGACCGGCTGGCCAGCAGGGTGCTCCTGGACCCCCTGCTCGCACCACTCTTTCGAATGGCAACCGTTGTCGTTTTCAGCTACGCGCTCTACGCCGCATTCATCGGGTTTCTCAACGGGCGCCAGATGTTCCAGCGTCAAGCCCTGTTCGATCTTACTTACGTGACCCTACGCACGGGCGGCATCCTGGGTGCGGCAGCCCTGGGCTTCGGGGCCCTGGGGGCCATCGCAGGGTTTGCCAGCGCGGCCGCCGCCGTACTGGGCCTGGCGCTGTTGTCTGTCGGACTCGGCCGCGGAGGAGGCGCCGCCGACTGCGAACGCGCGCCGAACGGATGGCTTCGACCTTGGGCCTCGCTGATGGCACCCCTGTGGGTCTATCACCTGTGTCTCAACCTAACGTTGCAGGTCGATCTGACGGTGCTCAAGCGCAACGCCGCTGCCCTTGGACTGGCTGCGGGCCAAGCGCCTTCGGCCGCGGCGGCGACGGCGTCAGAGTACGCCGGCTACTACCGAGCCGCCCAAACGTTCTCGTTCGTTCCCTACCAGCTGGTCATGTCGGTGGCATTGGTCGTCTTCCCAATGGTCGCCCAAGCAACGGCCCTGGGCGACCGCGCCGCCACGCGCCAATACATCCGCGGCGCCCTACGGTTCACGATGATCGTGCTATTCGCAGTGGCAGCCCCAGTCAGCGGTGCGGCCGAGGGTGTGATGCTGATCGCCTACCCCGAAGCGTACCTGGCCGGTTCGGATGCCTTGTCGGTGCTTTCTTTGGGCATGGCGGCGTTTTCATTGTTCGTGGTCGCCGCGACAACCGTAAGTGGAGCGGGGCAACCAGGGCTATCAGCGATGGTGGCAATGCTAGCGGTCCTGTGCGTGATCGCCTGCAACACAGCGTTCGTTCACCATGTGGGCCTGGGCGACCGGACCCTGCTCGCGGCCGCCTGCGGCACAAGCGTGGGTACGGTCCTGGCGCTTTGCGCCATGGGAACGATCGTATACCTCCGGTTCGGCACCTTCGTCCCGCTGGCCTGCGCACTCAGGGTCGGGGTGGCGGCTATCGTGGCATTCACCGTGGCCCACCATCTGCCGCACGGTGAGCGGCTCTCGGCCCTGGTTGCGCTCGTAGCCGGAGGGGTCGCCTACCTTGCCAGCCTGGGCATGCTGGGCGAGATCGGTAGGCCGGAGCTGGCCCAGCTACGGCGGGTCCTCGGAAAGTAGTGCCGGCCTGGAACGTCCCATGGCTAGCCTAGCCTTTAGCCTAGCTTCCCTTGTAATCCCCGCGAACTCCGCCGGTCTTGCTAGCTAGAGCGACCTGCTCAATGGTCATGCCTCGGTCAATGGCTTTGAGCATGTCGTAAACGGCTAAGGCAGCGATGGACACGGCGGTCAGCGCTTCCATCTCGGCGCCGGTGCGGTCGCTTGCGCGTACCGACGCCTCAACCCCAAGCACGTCCTCGGCAAGCTCTTCAAATGCCAGATCACATCCCGTGAGCTGGATCGCGTGGCACAGGGGAATCAGCTCGGGCGTGCGCTTCGCGGCCTGAATACCAGCCACGCGGGCCACGGCCATGACGTCACCCTTGGGCGTCCGCCCCCCTCGCAGCGCCGCCATGGTTTGCGGGCGCATCCGAAGGCGAGCCCGCGCCACAGCGGTCCGTTCGCTGACAGGCTTTCCCCCTACATCCACCATGCGGGCACGTCCCCGCTCATCCAAGTGTGTGAGTTCGTCGTCGGCCGCCACGGACCGGATAGTAGCCCGCTTGCTAGCGCTTAGGGGAAAACTGGAAGGGAATGTTCACGACGGCGCAGTTGCCTCCGGTTGGCTTGGGGAACTTCCAGTTCTTGGCCAGACGGCGCACACAGCTGAATACTTCGTTGTCCCTCAAGGAGCCGCCGATGCGGGTGGCCGTGACCTCTCCCCCGGCACCCACCTTCACGGTTAGCTTCACGTCTCCCTGAAGGATCGTGTTGACCTTGAGGCGACGCTCATAGCATGTCCTTACTTGAGGACGGGCCGAGTTCATGACCTTGCGGAGGCCACCGCGATCCAGGTCGCCCTCGCAGTCCCATGTATCACGCTTAACACGCCGAACCTTGCGCTTGACGGGCTCTTCCGGCTGCGCCTCCGGCTCCGCGGCGTCAGGCTCTTCCTCCTCTTCCTCAATGATCAAGTTCTGCTGGGCGAGCGGGTTGACTCGCTCAACCTCCTTTTTCTTCTTTGCGGGTGCGGGGGGTGGTTCCGGCGGCGGTTCGGGCGAGGAGGTCAGCATCCAGAATAACCCGGCAGCACCGGCCAATAGAACCACACCTGCCACGATGTATTTTGTGTTGCCCCCAGGAGGCCTGTGCGCTTCGGACACGTATTTTCCTTTCCCGAGCCCTGGCGGTCCCTCCAGCCTGGGCGGATCACAGCCGCACTCCCGAACTCCATTGCAAAGCCTGGCGCGAGTCTAGCGGGCCCGCCCCACAACGCAACGACGGGAACGGCGAAACGCCAAAGGGGAGCAAGCACCCCGAATCCAGCCAGAGGACCCCCGTTGGACGCCATTCACCCACCGCCACGGTAGCGCACAGCCGGTAGGGCGTGCGATCGGTTGCTAGGCCGCGATACCTCATCTATGGTTTCGCGCCCGCGGAGGCAGAGCGAGTGCTTGAAGCGATCATGAAAAAACTCAGTGGCGTGGTTCTCGGTGGCGTCATCGCCCTGCTGAGCCTCGTCTTCGTCCTGCAGTTTGGCGGGCCCCAGGCGCAGGGTTGTGGCGGCGCAGCCGAAGGAGGCGCGAACGCCGCTGCCAAAGTATACGACCAATTGATCTCACAGGCCGATTTGCGTGCGGCTTTCGTGCTCGCCGGGGGAGACAGCAACCCCGAGCTGGCCAAGCAGTACAAGATGAGGGAGATGGTCCTAATGGGCTTGGTCGAGCAGGCCGTACTCGCCCGAGAGGCTCGATCCATCGGCTTCCACGTGTCCGAAGACGACGTCATGGAGCAGGTGGCGGAGGATGGAGTCGTATATGTGCCCATGTCGGTTTCCGCAGGGCCATTCCTGCCACCGGCCGGTCCGCGGCGCTACGACTTCTCGGGCGATGACGGAGTGTTCAGCAAGGACAACCTGAAGCGCTTCATTCAGGGCGGACTGCAGCGCAGCATACGGGATTTCGCCGAAAGCCAGATCGAAGGGACACTGGCCGACCGCATGCGGAAAGCCGTGATGGCGAGCGTCACGGTAGGCAGCGGCGAGGTTTGGCAAGCCTACGTACGCGACAACGAAAACGCGACCCTAAAGTACGCCCGTTTCTCACCGGTATATTTCGGGCAGCAAATCAAGGTCAGCGAAGCCGACCTCAAGACCTGGATGGAAGCGAACCAACAGCCGGTCGACGAGGAATATACGCGCCAGAAGCACCGCTACACCGGCCTGGAGAAGCAGGTCCACGCCCGCCACATATTGATCAAGAGCGACCCCTCAAGCGACGAAGAGGGCAAAGAAGCCGCCCGGGCGCGAGCAGATGCCTTGCTCAAGCGCGTCCAGGCGGGCGAGGACTTCGCAGCACTCGCCAAGGAACACAGTGAGGACACGGGAAGCGCAAAGAAGGGCGGTGACCTCGGCTTCAACCCCAAGGGGCGGATGGTTGCACCGTTCGACGAGGCACAGTTCGGCATGCAGGCCGGGCAGATATCCGACATCGTTGAAAGCACGTTCGGGTTCCACATCATCAAAGTGGAAGCCATTCGAGAAGGCGATGTACCGGTCGATGAAGCGAAGCAGGAGCTGGCCGAAAAGCTCTATCGCGACGAACAGGCCGGCAAGCTAGCAGGCCAGGCCGCTGTAGACGCGCTCGCGACGCTCAAGGCGGGGACTGGCATCGAAGACCTGGAGGCCGAGTGGAAGAAGGCCCGCGGGGAAAGCACCGATGCGCTGGCGCCTCAATTCCGCGACACGCGACCCTTCGGACGCACGGACTCACCTATCCACGGCGCCGTCGATTCGGCGCGCCTGGCAGACGCGGCGTTCGCCATGGACGAGGCCAAGCCGTTGCCGGACAAACCCATGAAGCTGGGCGACGACTATTTCGTCTACCGCCTGCAGGAGAAAAACCTTGCCAAGCGTGAGGACTTCACCGCCGAGGAGCAGCAAAAACTGCGAGAGCGACTGGTGAACACCAAGCGCCGCGAGGTGCTAACAAACTACGTGCTCACCCTCCTGCAGCAGGCTCAGAAGGACAACGCCATCCAATTGGGTGGCTAGCGACCTTGTCCAAACACTTCCAATCAAGGTAACGCGACCAAACTTGACGCAAACGCCCACAGAACGCTGA
>JAPPOR010000362.1 GCA_028817905.1 Myxococcales bacterium | reverse complement strand
CATGACCGAGGGCGGCCACGCCGTGACCCGGGCACTCTTCGAGGCGAACCTTCACGAGAAAGCGGGTCGACCCGACTTTCGTGGAGACATGAATGCCTTGCTGCGCCCTGGTTTGACGTGGGACTTCGATGGAGCCCTACGGGTCGTCCTGGACCAGCTCGTGGCCAGACTGCCGGGCGAGGCGTGGAAGATTCCCGTCGGCGGAGTTTCCGCACACTACGGGAAACGCGGCAAGTTGCTGAAATGACTTGGCCAGGTGGTGTCAGGGGCGGACACCGGTGGACACGCTCGGATTCGGCCTGCGCTACGCTGCTTCCATGGACGATGCCACGCAAACCGACTCGGATGCCCCGCCGGGATTGCGGCCGGAGCTCGAGTCCCTGGTGAAGGCACTCGCCGCACTGCCAGACACCGAGCGACGAGACGTCGTGTCCGCTGCCGAGGAAGCCGCCGCCCACCCGAAGACCCTGCCACGGGAGCTATGAGATGAAGCACGGGGCTCCCGCCCCTGAAGATGTACGGGTCCAAGGATCCGCTCCGCGCGGCCACCTAACGGACCCTACTCACCGAAACGCGCTGACGTTGTCGGCGAAGAACTGGTCGTAGTTGCGCGCTGGACGTCCGAGCAGGTCGCTGATCGCCGAAGTCACTTCGGCCCCCGCGCCGGTCGAGTATCCGACCATGAGGCCCACCATCGCCTGGGCGAAACCGGAAGGCGTGCCCTGCGATTTCAACTTTGCGACCATCTGCTCGGGTGCGAGGTCCTCGTACGTCACATGTTTGCCAAGTGTCTTGCCGAGCTTCGAGGCGATCTCAGAGAACGAAAGGGCTTCGGGCCCGGACAACGTGAACACCTGACCTTCATGGTCGTCATTGCGCAGGAGCAACAGTCCACACGCGGCGATATCCTCGGCGTCGACGAGCGCAACGCGACCGTCTTTGTATGCACCGTAGAACCTTCCCTCCTTGCGCACGACGGCAGCGTTGCGCAGCAGGTTCTGCATGAAGGAGCCGGGGCGCAACACCGACCAGGCGACGCCCGAGTCAACCAGAACGCGCTCGACTTGGCCGTGAAAGCGGCTGAACCCGCTCTTTGCATCTGCGCCGCGGGCCGAGAGCTTCACGATGCGCTTGACGCCCGCGGCACGCGCGCGCTCGATCGCGGGGATCTGCTGGCGCAGCAGCGGCTCGCCTCCGGGGCCGTTGAGAAACAGCGCATCAATGCCTTCCAGCGCCGGCTCGAGCGTGGCCGGCTGATCGAAGTCGCCGACCGCATACTCGCATCCGAGCGCCGCGCCCTTGTCGTGGCTGCGTACGAGCGCCCTGAACGGTATGCCACTGGCTTGCAGCTGGCGGATGAGTTTGCGCCCGATCGTTCCGGTCGCAGCGGTGACGAGGATCTTGCTCATGGTCCCCTCTCTGTGGGTAGGTTGAGAACGCCAAAAACACCGAGGAAGACAGGCCCCGATGCACGACAACCTAGCTCAATAACGCCTGCTTGTCTCGCCTGCGATCCAGCATGGGCATGCTGCTGAACTTGAGTGTGTCGGCGAGCTGCTGAACAAGCTGCCGGGCGCAGCGAGGCGAGTCACCCGGGCACGTTCAGAGGGCTACCTTGGCTGCGACTTCGCTGCGGGTGACTGCCTTTCGGCCCCGTTGTTGCGCGTCGCGTGGTTCGAAGGCGTGGGGTCGCCGACTGCGCTCCTCCGCGCTGCGGGTTCGGCGGAGCGCCGGCGGTCCACAACCCGCAGTCGGGTTGGGTTTGCTGACGCTCCCGCCAGTTCTGCGGGAGCAGTACATGATGGTTGACTGCCTCACGGTGCGATACTGCACACCATTCGGCCCGTGTGGCGGGGTGCCGGGTAGCTCCCATACGTGAGCTCTCCGATTCAACCGCGGTCGGGTCGCCCGTCTGTGCGGGTCGCCCGCCTGTGACTTGGCTCGCGTGCGTGCCCCGAGCTGCGCCCGCCTGTGACTTGGCTCGCGTGGTGCCCCGAGCTGTGTTCCCGGAACGGACGGCGAGCTGGTGCCCGCCGGTGCCCATCCGGTGACCTTAGACAGTTACCGGCCGCATGCCCTGCACGCGGGTGCGGATGGCATCGATGAACACACGGACCCGCCCGGGCATGTGGCGCTTGCACACGTACAGGGCTTGGAGTGGAAATCCCGGCGTTGGCGCGTAGTCCGGCATGATCGACACGAGCTCACCGCGTTCGATCTGCCCACTCAAGATGATGCTGTCGACCAGCAGAACACCGGCGCCGCGGACGGCCGCCTCCACAAGTGATAGCCCTGCATTGCGCGGCACAGGGCCGAGCAGTGCATACAAGCAGGTAGTACGGCGTCGTGTCCACGCTCACCTTGAACTCCCGAGATTGTGTCATGACCTGAACCTAGCTCAGACGGATTCAGGCAGCAGTATAAAATGGATGTCATTTATAGTTCTGTATAGTTCCCTCACTTTATAGTTCCCTCAGGCGTTGAACTGCTGAGCCCCGGTCGCGTTGGTCAGCGGGCGCACCTGCCCCTTGCGCATCATGCGCACGAGTTCGACACCGGCGAGCGTAGCCCTGGCCGTTGTAACGTCTTGAAGCCGAGGGACGCGCGCACTGTAGGAGGCACTGGGTCGCGCTCGCGGGAACCTCGTGCTTCCTGATGCCACGTGGGTCTGGTACGCTGGAGTGTGTTTGCTCCGGTGCTTGTCTTGTCGCGATCATTGGTTCGATCGATTGCGGGGCCTTGGGGCCCTGGAGTGCGGACTCGGGATCGGATCACGGGGGATTGCAGTTGCAGCAAGATTGTATGGCGCTTGTGCCTAGGGTTCGCTCTAGCTTCTCCCACGCGAGTACATGCCTCCCCAGAGGCGCAAGGCGAGCCCTGGCGCGCTAGCGGGGGAGCGCCAGAACACCTTCTTGGCGCGGTCCTTGACACAGGTATCGGCCCGAATCGTAAAGGTGCGACCGCGATTGGAGCGCGATTTTCCCGCACGCACCCGTCCTCTGGAGACGGGGCCGCATTGGCGTGGGTTGGCTATGGTGCGGACCTTCGCGCCGTTACGTTGGGATTCGACTCGATCGACGGGGGACTGGTGCTAGCGGTCGCTGAAGCGGGAGCCTCTATGGGCGCTGCAGGTTTGAAGCTTGAAGCTTGTCTTGGCAGCGGCGTCGGGCATGATGGCCCTGTGGGAGTGTGGGGATTCGGCCTCATGTACAGCTTCTACGCGTTCGGGTTCGGGCTTTCGTTTCAGTTTCCCGTTGATGCGCCGAGACCCGCTTGGCTCGAACCCGCGCAGTTTGCATTCAGGGTTCGTCTCCCATTGGGTGACTGCATCATGGGCAAGTGCCGGACGGGGCGAGCTGGCTCACGGTCTGAGCAGGCGTCACAAAAAGGTACGTGGCAGGTCAACGGTTATCGGTCGTCGGGCTCGGGACAGCCTGGCATTCCAGCGCCACGACACGCGGTCCCAGAAGAGATCTGATCTCAGACACCTTTTGGGGTCCTGCCTATGAGCCCGCTTTAGTCTTCGGGAGCGGACACCAGGGAGCACCAGCATGGACTGGCTCGCCGCGTTCCGGCAGCATCCGCTTGAGATCACGTTGATGACGCTGGCCCAAAACACACCGCTGGTGCTGCTGGGCAGTAAGCCCCTTACGGGCTGCCCCGGTGCGTTCCCGCTGAAGGCGCGGCAGACTGC
>JAPPOR010000729.1 GCA_028817905.1 Myxococcales bacterium | reverse complement strand
CGGAAACCGTTGTCGCTTGCAGCGCATCCCCTAGCGACCTTGTCCAGACGCTTCCAATCAAGGCAACGCCACCAAACTTGACGCAAACGTCGGCGATACGCTGACTCAAGGTCGCTAGCTACTTGTGCCGATGCCCGCTCTCTTCCTCATCAAGCACAAAGAACGCTAGGTCACTGGGCTCGAAGAACGCGGGTTCTGCGCCGCTGGGCCGGCCCGCGTCGAGGGCGCGTTCCGGTCGAGACGAGGCCTCTGCAGCACGTTGGGTGGCGCACTGCAGCCGCAGGCGCGCCAGTCGCCCTTGCCAGCGCGCCATGTTTTCGGCCGTCAAGTCGACGAATCCGTGGTGCGCGTCCCGTGCTTTGAGCCTGGGACCTCGCAGCAGCCTTTCTCCATCTGGCAGCAAGATGGCGATGCCAATGGATAGGATGCGCTGTCGTAGCCCCGCGTCCCGCGTCACCACGTCGGCGAGCAGCGAGGCCAGCGACCGCGGATCGCTCGCAAGCACCACTTCCAGGCGCTGGGTGGCTGCGCGCAATAGGTGCGCCTCGAACAGAAGCTTTGACAGGCGCGGAGGTCCCAACTGTTCGAACGCGACCGAGGGTCCGTGCTCAGCCTCCAACTCACGCAACCGCGACAGGGCCGTCGAACGCAGGTAACCACCGCGAAAGCTCGGTCCGGTGATGCTGGCGTCCAGCGCTGTCACCACATCGCGTCCCGTAGCTTGCCCACGCAGTTCGCGTACCAGGTCCCTGGCGATTTCCTCCGGCGTCACAATCTGCATCTGGCCTAGGGCCGTGATCGTTGCGAACTCGTCGGCGCTGTACAGGCCGTTTTCTCCCGTGTCGATATAGACGCCGCGCAGCACCCCATCGGCCGCGTGACCAAAGTCTCCCTGTGGGACGAGACTGTCTGGCTCGCGAAGCGAGGCAGCCTCCTGAAGACTGCAATCGTACAGAGGCACCGAGTGACCGTGATCCGTTACCTCGCCACAGCCCACGTCTCGCCAGGCGATTAGCGCCGCTGGCTTGAGCTCCTTGACCACCGATGGCCCGGCGGGTGTGCGAGCCATCAGAAACGTCAGGGCCGTCTGGGCGCCCGCCAACGCGGCCTTCGAGAGCAGCAGCCGCGAGGGCTTCTCCTCACCGTGCGTATAGGGGATATTGAAGCCCATTCCGCCGGTGCCGCTGGTGCCCACCTTGATGTAGGCGTCGGTTGCCGCGCGGCGCATGCCTTCGTGCAGGAGCTGAATGTGGCGAACAAGCTGCGGCACCTGGAGTGCCGCGGCCAGGTTTTCGACCTCGGAAGACCAGTCGGCCGTGGCGTCTGCGTTCGTCGCGAGCCCCACCACTCGCGTCGCCGTGGCGTACAGGTTCTGGTAGCTGAGCGCGGTGGCCGTGTTCATGCAATCGACCACGATGTGCGCTGCGACGCCTTCCTTTCCGCCCTTCGTGATCAGCCGCACCAACAAAGAAGCGTCTGCAATGGACGCGCTCAGTGGCTCCAGCATATCCGCGATCATTCGACGACGGGCATCGGGATCGGAAAGCACTTCCGCTCGCCCCCCTCGCGGTTGACACGCCGTTCGCAGCAGCACGTCCCCCCATACTGCTTCGACCTTGGTATCGCCGAAGCCGGGATCGGCGCGCAGCTCTTCCAGCGCCGCCTGCGCCCGCTGTTTCCTACGGGCTGCGACCAGCAAGCGGGCGGGCGCGTGTGGCAACAGCTGGCGGCACACGGCCACGCCCACCATGCCAGCACCTCCCAATACGAGTATATTCTTGCCGCGGATGTCCATGTGTCGTCTAGCCCGAGTCGGCGCTGCCGCTATAGACGCGCCTCAATTCGTGTTTGAGTACTTTGTTGAGGGCGCTTCTCGGAAGCGCGTCGAGGAAGACATAGCGGCGCGGGATTTTGTAGCCGCCGATCCGGCCTCGGCAATGCTCGATTAGCGCCTGTGGGTCGACCTCGCGTCCTGTAACCGGCACTACCGCCGCGAGCAGAGCCTCCCCGTAGATTTCGTCGGGGATGCCCACCACGGCGCATTCCTGCACGCTGGGATGTTGATGCAGCACCGCCTCGACTTCCAGCGAGTGCACAATCTCCCCTCCCGTGATGATGCGATCCTTCTTGCGGTCCAGCAGGTAGAGATAGCCTCGCTCGTCCAGGCGCCCCACGTCCCCAGTGCGGAACCAACCGGCCTGAAAGGCCTCGGTATTGTCTCGGGCGCGGTTGAGGTAGCCACGGGATACGTTGGGTGCCCGCACTTGCAGTTCGCCCACCTGCCCCGACTCCAGCGGGTGCCCCTGCTCGTCGATGATCGACAGTTCCACGCCGACCGCGGCTCGTCCAACGCTGGCAAGGCGTTCATCCCCCGTCATCCTGGCCTCCCGCTGCTCAGCCGAGCTGAGCATCGTGAGGATGGGAGAGGTTTCGGTCAGACCGTAGCCCTGGGTACACTGGACTGCGGGCAGCGCGTCGAGCATGCGACCGATCCACGGGACACTCATGGGGGAGCTGCCGTAGAAGAGCTGACGGAGGCTGGATAGATCGCGCCTGGCAAAGTCCGGGGCCTGCAACATCCGAACGATCATCGTAGGCGTCAACAAGGTGCTCGTGACGCGATAGGCTTCGATTACATCGAAGAGCGCACCCGTCGAAAAACGCGGCAAGAAGACATGGGTGGCGCCGGCTAGAAGGTAGGGCGTGGAGAGTAGATCCGCCGAGTGGAACATGGGCGCCACATGCAGGTACACGTCTGAGGTCGCGGCCCCATGTTCGAAGGAGACCTGGAGAGCATTGACCAGGATGTTGCGGTGGCTGAGGCGAACTCCCTTGGGCCGTCCCGTGGTGCCGCTGGTGTAGACGAGCAGCGCATCGTCGTCCTCCTGTGCTTCATGGCTGGGCGCGACCCCGGCCGCGGCGAGAAGCTCCTCATAGCAAGCCGACGGACCACGGCTGGCTCCGAAGGGGTCCAGGGCGATCGTTCGATCGCGCCACGGTTCCATCGCATCGTGGTCAAGGGTAGCTGCGCAGGCGGGCGCCACCAGTACCAGCTGGCAATCCGCGTCCTCCAGAATGAACGCCACCTCGGGCGGGGCCAGACGCGTGTTGATCGGTACTGGAACGGCTCCCAGGCGGTATCCCGCATGCAGCAGCTCAGCCACGCGGAAGTCGTTCGGTGCGAGGATTCCAAACCGCCGACCCGTCCTGACTCCCAGCATGTGCAGTGCCGAAGCTGCCCGCGCGACCCTTTCGCCTGCCTGCCGCCAACTCAAGTGCACGGCTGGGCCCAGCACCGCGGGCTTCTCCCCGAAGAGACGAACCGTGCGGGCAAGAGCGCAGGACAAGGTGAGCATCGATCGTGCCCGTAGACCTAGTCACCGACGTCACGACGACCAGGAGGGGAAGCCGCCTACGGGATCATTGGCCTCGGCGCCCGATCCCGCAGGGTCGAAGGACAAGCGAGGCGGCGTTGGCTTGGTGGGGTCCCCCTCCATGGGCTGGCAAGGAGCCCTATCGTGTGACACAAGGCTGAGGTTTGCGGTCCCTGATCGCGCGGTGCAAAGTTGGCGTCCGATCTTGCAGCGGCCCCTCGGCGGGTGTTCTACGGCTATTGGCTGGTCGGAGTCGCGATGGTGTCTCAGTTCGTGTCTGCCGGCAGCCAGATCTACGTAGCTGGCGTGTTTCTCAAGCCCATGACGGAAGACCTGGGCTGGAACCGGGCCGAGTTCACCTACGGACAAACCCTGGGCCGGTTCGTGATGGCAGGAATCGGCCTATTCATCGGTACGCTCGTCGACCGTGGCCACGCCCGCTCGATGATGTTGGCGGGCACGACCGTGCTCGGCATCGGCCTGTGGCTGACCAGCGTGGTGAGCGAACTGTGGCAATTCGTGCTGCTGCGCGGAGCCGTGGTGACGACCGGCGCTGCTCTGATCGGCAACCTGGTCGTGAATGTGACGCTTTCCAAATGGTGGGTGCAAAAGCGGGGGCGAATGGTTGGCATCGCCTCGATGGGCGTGTCCGCCGCCGGGGTCGTCCTGCCGCCGATCATGACCGCACTTGTCGACCGCTTCGGATGGCGTGCGGGCTGGCAGGTGCTCGCCGTATTGGCCCTGCTGGCGACCTACCCCGCGGCTCTGCTCATGCGCAGCCGGCCCGAAGACAGCGGCCTCAACCCCGACGGGCACAGTGACGAGGAGATGGCGTCTGCCCTGGGCGACGCTGCCCGAGCCGACTACCTGGCTTCGCTGACCCGCGGGCAGGCCCTGCGCACGGTCGCGTTCTACCAAATCGTGGTGGCTTTCGGTTTCGCCACCATCGGCTTGGGCACCATGCTCTTCACGACCATTCCCTTCACCACCGACGCTGGCTTCAACCGCAGCTCGGGTGCGCTGATGCTTTCGGTGTTGGCGTTGCCCGCCGCCTTGTCGAAGCCAGTCTGGGGACTGTGGATGGATCGTTTCCCCCCCAAAGCGCTTGCTGCGACGAGCTTCGCGATCGCAGCGATCGCCACGATCGTAGTGGTGCTGGCGGCACAGGCCCAGCATCTACCGTGGCTTGCTGTTGGCTTCGCCCTCGTTGGATGGGGGTTGGGCGGACAGATCCCTATCCAGGAGGTAATCTGGGCGTCCTACTTCGGGCGCCGGCACCTGGGGGCGGTGCGTTCCGTGGCCATGCCATTCGCCCTGTTCTTTGGCGCCGGGGGCCCACTCGTGGTGCAGTACTATCACGACCGTGTGGGTGACTACACGGGTGCCTTCTACGGCATAGCAGCCCTGTGGCTCTTGGCTGGGCTCTTGGTGCTGCCGGTGCGAGCACCGCGCCTGGTTGCCATCCAACCCTAGCTTGATGGCGGCAGTAGCTGACCCGGACCGACCGATGACACGCGGGAACCCGCGCGTTCGCTCGGCCTACATCTGGTCCTGGTGAACCAGCTCACCGTCCCTTTCGTGAAGGTACTCGCAAGCCTCGTCCAGGGCGGCGACGAACAACGTTCGGTCCTCTGGTGCCACGAGCGCACCAGACGTGCCAAAGACCGGATGTGCGATCCACAAGCAGTTGGTGTCGGTCGCGAAGCTCACCCCGATTCCCTTGCGCGTCTTGGACACCTCCGCAATGCGCGCGAGCTCCAGCGTAGCGCGCAAGGGTCCACTATGCAGAATGAGATGCTTGTCCGTGATGTGGTAGCGCGTCGTAAACCAGAACCAAGGCCCCACCAACCATCCCAACACGAATGTACCAAGCCACAAAGCGGCGTAGCGGGCCGGGGCGTGCGCCAAGTGTGGAGTGAAGACCGGGATCGTCCACACCGCCGCAGCGCTGCCCCAAGACAGCACGCTGAACCACCATACCTTGGAGCCAATGAAGACCCGGTCCTCGCCCCGCAACCGTTGCGCCTCCATGCCCTGTCGCCGCTCCGAAAATGACTTGCGTCGTTTCAGATGCCATGTGAGGGCGCGACAGGAGGGACAGCGCGCCAGGGTCTGCTTCTTGTTGCCGCTGAACTGGACGCCCCCCGCCTCCCAAAGGTCGCGCACGTGCCCGCAAGGGCACTCGAGTGCGTGGCGGCGTGTACCCGCCTCGAGCGCGGCGAACCAACCGGGCGGCACCATACAGCGAAGCAATCGCTGTCCCCCAGTCGCGGCTGCCATCCTGAAAGTGTACCGCACACGGTACGAACACGTGGGGTTGGCGGGCACGCAACGGCGCCGCCCCTGACGGCGGGCCCCAGAGGGAAGGGAACCCGCATACACAGGGTTTTTGCGGCGCAGCAATCCAGGCCAGTATGGGGACATCAGTGACCGTTCGGGGACCCCTGGAAGGGGGGGAGAGGACGAGCAATTGGTCAGCCGTTTTGGGATTTGCTTGCTAGGGGGGGGCGGTGTACCTTTCGACCTGCACACTCGGTGCACCGGTGGCCTTGCCGGCCTCGTGGGCTTGTGGGCCTAAACACACTCTTTCATTTTCGTTTGAACAGCATGATTCACCCCCGTTCCGGCAGCGCGCTTGCGCAGCCGACCTGCCGCGCGCCGGGAGCCCAGGCCCCCAGACGTGCCCGACGGCATGCGGGGAGTGGTGTACCGAACGCGGGGGGCCCGGGCAGTGATAGGGGTCACGAAGTGGGCCGTCCCCGTGTGCACTCAGTCAGATTTTCCCATCCCCATTCTTCGAGTTACCGCCATGACTTTTACCGAAGCGGCGCTGGAGGTGCTTCGTAGCGCCGGCGAGCCCCTGCACTACAAGAAGATCACCGAGATAGCGATCGAGAAGAACTTGCTTTCCCACGTGGGCAAAACGCCCGAGGTGACCATGAGTTCGCGCCTAGCGACCATGGTCAAGAAGGACCGCGGCAGCGCCCCCATCATCAAAGTCAAGCCAGGCGTGTTCGCGATCAGGGAGGACCTACGCGAAAACCCCGAAGCCCTTGATGCGGCGCTAGAGCAGCTGGCGGCTTCGACCCCAGACAGCGGCGACGAAACCAATGGAAGCGTGGTCAAGGACAAGGACCGACCCTCGCTGCCGGGCGCCGACGTGTTCCCCGAGGAGGAGGACGACGACGATCCGATCCTCGCAGGTCTTGACGACGACGACGGTGACGGTGGGGAGGACAAGGGCCGGCGGCGCCGCCGAAGGCGACGCCGAGGCAAGGGTGACGGCGAGGGCGAGGCGGATGAAATGCCAACCCGCGAAGGCCGGGCAGGCCGCGAGACGCGCAATGGCCGCGGCCGTGACCGCGGGCGCAGCCGTCGTGATGAGCCGTCTGCCGAACTCGAACTCGACCGGGAGCCCGGCGACGGCGACCTTCTCGGCAAGGGGCTTGCGGATGCGGTTTGGTCGGTGTTGATCCGTTCCGAGCGTGGCGGGGTGACCTTCGCCCGGGCGGCCGAGCTCCTGGTTCGCCGTGGTCGCATGAGCGGTCAGGGCAGCGCCCTGGCGCCCACGATCGCAGCTGCCCTGCGGGCGGACGTGGCTGCGTCCGAGCGCGCTGAGGAGCCCAGACGGTTCTTGCTGCGAAACGGCAGGGTGGCGCTGACGGATTGGTTGCTTCCGAAGGAACTCGCCAGGACCGGGGAGGCTACGGTTCGCTCTGCCGAGAAGCAGCGCGAACAGGCACGTCGTGCGTGGCTTGCCAAGGTGAACGAACTGCCGCTGGCCGGCTTTGCGGAGCTTGTGGCTACGTGGCTCAACGCCCAGGGCGTGTCTTCCCTTCGAGCGGTGCGGCGCCCGGCAAGCGGTGGGCAGGAACTCCATTTTGCGGGCACGGAGAAGCGCGGTCCAGTCGAGACGCGCTTGGCCGTGGTCGTGCTTCGAGGTGGGCGAGAGATCGACCGGGAGACCGTTATCCGCGTTCGCGGGTCCCTGCACCACTACGGAAACGCTGCCGCCGCCTGGATCGTCACCGCCGGCCGAACTTCATCTGGGGCGCGCGAAGAAGTAGCGGCAACGCCTGCGGTACCGGTCGCGCTTTTCGATGGAGGCCAACTGGCGTCCTCGATGGAGGCGTGCGGCATCGGTCTACGTGCGCGGCGGGTGGTCGTGAGCGAAATCGATTTCGAGCTGCTGGAAGCGCTGGGAGGCGACATCGGACTGCGAGATGCGCGCCGCGAGCGGGAGGACGACCGAGCTCGAGACGAGGGCGACGGGGAGGAGTCCGCTCGGGAAGGGCGACGGCGGCGTGGCCGAGGTCGCGACCGGGGTCGCGACGAGGACGGCGGTAGGCCAGAAGACCAGACGTCGGACGAAGGAGCTCCCGATGACGCTCCGGAACGGGCGGACGACGAGGTGGACGCGGAGCCCAAGGAAACTGAGCCCGCCGGGGACGCCAAGGACGCCAAGGACGCCAAGGACTCAACCAAGGACCCGGCCGAAGCCACGGAAGCCCCAGTTCGCTCGCGCCTGCGGCGTCGACGTCGCAGGGGTGGCAAAGAACGCGGGGAGCCGGCCGATGCGCCGGCGGAAGCGGATGATGGAAGCGCCCAAGAGGCCACCGCCGGGGATGATCCGAACGGCGATGAGGACGAGGTCAGCACGGACGTGGTAGATATGTCGCGCCACCTCCAAGCCGACGAAGCAGCTGCCGAGTCGGACGAGCATGCGGCCGCGCAACCCGAGGGCGGAAAGCTGGCAGTCGCCGAGCAGTCGTTGGAGGACGGCGCGGACGCGTCAAGCGCCTCCGACCATGACAAGGATGGTAACCGGGGTGATGTAGATGACTCGATGGCCGCGGCTGCGCCTCCGGCAGGCGGAGATGACCGCGAGGATCCGTCGGGCATCGAATAGGAAACACGGAAGGGAAAAATCGACATGGCCGACCAAGTTCGTGCGTCTCACATCTTGCTCATGTACGCGGGCTCGTCCCGCTCGACAGCGACCCGCACAAAGGATGAGGCGTTGCAGAAGATCAACGCCCTCAAGTCCCAAATCGACGACGGTGCAGAGTTTGCGACGCTCGCAAGCCAAAACTCCGACTGTCCCTCAGGCCGTAGCGGCGGAGACCTCGGGGAGTTTGGTCGTGGGCAAATGGTCCCGGCGTTTGAGCAGACGGCGTTCGAGTTGGAGGTGGGCGCCGTAAGCGGTGTCGTGGAGACGGACTTCGGTTACCACATCATCAAGCGGACAGGCTGAACGCACGTTTGGCCATCTCCGTTGCGGTGATGCCGTTCTTGTTGGCGGGGTGCGGCTGGCACGTCGTGCCGAGAAAGCCTTGTCGAGCACGTCGGGCTGAGGAGACGGGCCTGGTCAAGGCCCGGAGCGCCGCGACCGGTGCCGGAGACGCGTCGATACGGACGAAGGATCCCGGCAATGAGGAGCCAGTCTGAGCAACTCGCGGGCGACGGTCTCAGAGCCTTCCGCTTGAGGCGCAGCTCGACCTTCGCTCACGAGGGCATCGATTGTCGGGCCCCAGTCGCCAGTGGCAAACGACGTTCGGGACATGATCCGATGAGGGTGTCGGTTCCTCGAGCGCAGGGCTTGGAAGATGGCCGGTGTTTCGCGGAAACCCTCGCGTTCAACGAATGCGATTGGCGTACCGTGCACATATGCTTCCGAGGCCATCCCATACCCGGGCTTGGTGATAATCCCGTCGGCGAGCTGGACCAGGTCGGGGAATGTGAGGCTCTGTGGCAGGACATGTGGTAGATGCAGCGTTGGTCCGCGGCTTCGCAGCGTCAGGTCTCCGACCACCAGCAGGAGCACATGCTCGGCACCCCGAGGTTTGATCGGTGGTAGGTCGCTGCCGCGCCAACCTCCGATACATACCAATATCACCGGGCGAGCAGCCGTGCCTTCGATGCTGAGGGCTGTCCGCGTTTGTGACCGAGTATGACGAGCCGTTCGTGCCACAACAGGGGCTTCCACAACTACATCGAAGGGACTCTCCAGCTGGCCGAACGGAAGTAGGAAATGCGCACTACCGCGACCATAGTCCTGCGCGAACGTTTGCGGCAGGTGCTCGGCCCGTGTGGACTGCAGCAAGGGTGCTAGCACCCAATCCCACGTGAAGTTGGCCACCGCCACAGCCGGCACGCCCGCGCTACCAGCGGCCATGACGGGAAGCGCCGCCACGTCGCTCACCACCAACTCGATCCTTTCGGACGACAGGAACTCTCGCTCGCGCGCCAGTAGCTGGGCACGATCGGCTTCGAACTCCAGGTAGGCATTCACCGTGCTGTCGAGATCGATGTCGAAACAGTTGGTCTGGCAAGCCCCGGGTTCGTAGCACGCCGCGCGGTAGCGGACTCGGGCACCCAGTTCGCTGCGCACCACCGACTCTGGCAGCCCCGTGGAGACAACGATGTCGAGGGACGGATCAAGCCGAAGCAGCGCGTCGATCAGCGCGGCGCTTCGCGTCCAGTGCCCCAGCCCATGGGCGGTTACGCAATATGCGAGGCGCACCCGGCAATGGTACCTCATTCGATACGTTGGGTAGCGTCAGAACGGCGGATCGAGGCAACCGCCCAGCACGCCTCGCGGCTTGACCCGACGTGGCTCACACTGTACGACTCCTGGTGGGTGTCCGCGAAAGCTAATCGAATCTGATGGGCTTCGGCTGCCAGCCTATGATCCGAGCGGGTCATCGGGTGGAAGTGGGTCGGGGCTGGGTTTCGCGAAAGGGCAATAAAATGAGCATGGGTGCGAACGGGCGGCTCGGCCAAGCGCCGCGAGGGATGGACTTGTGTGTGGTCCACTCGGGAGGGCGAGCCAGCCGTCCCTGGGTGCTTTGGCTAGTGGGCGCGGTTCTGACGGCTAGCCTGAGCGCGTGTGGAGGCGACGACGGCGCCGATCCGCCGGCCGGCACGGGTACCATGGCGACGACCGGCGGGCCTCAGCCGCCCACACCAGACGGACCGACACCAGGCGGGCCCTCGTCAGCCGGCAACGGCGAAAACGGTGGAGCGAGCAGCGGGGCGCCATCTGCCTCCGGCGGCAACACCCCGACAACGCCAGGCGGCCCGGTGGGAGGCGCTCCCATGGGCGAGCCACCCATCGGCGGCGATCCGTCTCCGAACACAGACGGCCCCCAAACCGCGGACCCCCCGGGAATGGAGGGCGACGGCGCGCCGAGGATGGGTGAGGGCGAGCCGTCAATGACGGAGGACGGGCAACGGCGACAACGGTGGAGCGAGCAGCGGGGCGCCATCTGCCTCCGGCAGCAACACCCCGACAACGCCAGGCGGCCCGATGGGCGGCGCCCCCATGGGCGACCCTCCCATCGGCGGCGATCCGTCTCCAAACACTGACGGCTCCCAGATCGCGGACCCCTCGGGAACGGAGGGCGACGGCGCCCCGATGGTGGGTGATGGCGATCCGCCAATGATGGAGGATGGCGATCCATCCGAGATGACCGACGGCCCGGTTGGCAACAGCGGCATCCCCAACGAAGCCGACTACGCCAAGTACCACGATCCGGGCACCGGACCGTGGGAAATGGGCAGCAACGAAGACTGCAAGATGGATACGGGCATGATCGCCCGGGGGAACAACCTGGCCGTCTTCCGCTACGGCAAGCTGTGCCACGTCCAGGGCGGCAATACGAGCGGCATGAATTTCTCCGTGACCAAGACGCTCGGCGGTGTGCTGGCCGGCCGTGCGGCCTATCTTGTCAAGGACGTACCGCGCACGGGGCCGGGCACCGGTCCCATCCTGCATGAGGACAAGGCGACCGATTGGCTCGGACGCGTGAGCTACAACAATGAGGCACAGCTCAGCCACGTCATGGCCATGGTCGCGCACAACAGCAACCTTACCTACGGCCGCAAGCGCTTCGCCTATGACACGGTAGGCGGCGTCCAGATCACTTCGATCGTAAACGTCGCGATGGCCGCCGTCGAACAACTCGACGGCGTCCCGACCAGCTCCAGTGCGTTCATGCGGCAGGAGGTCTTCGAGAAGCTCGGAATGCAAAACTCGCGCTGGGCGGGAGGCACGATCGGAACCGGTTGGACGGGCACCCTCGAAGACATGGGCCGGGTGGGCGTGATGCTCGCGCACGATGGCTGGTATGGGGGCGAGTTCTTCATGGAGCCTCGCTGGGTCTACCGCATGTCTCACTGCACCCACGAGGATTCCAACACCGCCTACGGCCAGCTAGCCTGGCTGAACCAACGCGGAGGTGGCACGAGCTTTGGCTCGGAGATCGATTCGTGCGCCCCAGCCGCGTTCTGGCCCGAGTATCCTCACGTGGGCTCTGAAGCGACCGATTGCGGGGCACGGGACGGCAACTGCAAGCAGGAGTTCGACGTAGGGGTGTTCAGCGCCCAGGGGCTCGGTGGTCAGTTCATCGCAGTGCATCCCGGGCTCGACCTCGTCATCGTGGCCCACAATGCGCAGGGGCCAAAGGATCTGTGGGAGGACGTCCGGCCCGCGGTCGTCGCGCGCGACCCGAAGTTCATGGGCGACGAATCCGCCTTTTGCGACGCCTATGGATCCGGCAGCTACGCACCTGACCTGCTGGTCCCACGCATCGCGCCCACGGAATGACGAAGCCGACCGCCAAAGGGCTAGCTAGCTAGCAAGCTAGCTAGCCCAGCGTGAAAATGTCAAGGATGGCCCGCGCCGCCAGGGTAGGCGTTGTGGTGCCGGCTTGGACAGCACGCTCCAATTCCGCGGCCAGCTTCTTGACTCCGGGATGCTCTCGAATGGCACCTAGGACGTGGTCATCGACCATGCTCCACATCCAGCCGCGCAATTGCGTGCGCCGCTTGTCGTCCAGCTCGCCCGTCCGCTCGAGCAAAGCCCGGTGTTCTTCGATCTTCTCCCATAGCTCCCCGAGACCCGTGTTTTCGAGACTGCTGACCATGACGACGGGTGGGCGCCACGCGGCAGAACCGGCGTGCATCAGCCTGAGCGCGCTCGAATACTCACGCTTAGCGTGGCGCCCGTACTTGAGATTGTCGCCGTCGCACTTGTTGATGGCGATCATGTCTGCCAGCTCCATGATGCCGCGCTTGATGCCCTGGAGTTCGTCGCCGGCATTGGCCAGCATCAGCACCAAAAAGAAGTCTACCATGCTGGCGACTACCGTTTCGCTTTGACCCACACCCACCGTCTCCACCAACACCACGTCAAAGCCGGCCGCCTCACACACCATCATTGTCTCGCGCGTCTTGCGCCCGACACCTCCGAGTTCGCCAGAGGAGGGCGACGGCCGGACGAACGCACGCTCATCCCGTGACAGGCGCGTCATGCGCGTCTTGTCTCCCAGAATGCTCCCACCTGTGCGACGGCTCGAAGGGTCGACTGCCAGCACCGCGACGCGCTTGCCAAGGTCGATCAGATTGCAGCCGAGGGCCTCGATAAACGTACTCTTTCCAACCCCAGGAACGCCTGTGACACCGACTCGCATGGCGCTTCCGGTGTGTGGCATCAGGGCGACCAACAGCTCCTGCGCCAGCTCTTGATCGGCCGGAGCGTTGCTCTCAACCAGGGTGATCGCACGACCCAGGACAGCACGGTCGGCGGCGCGAATGCCGCTCAAATAGTCAGAAAGGGCGAGCCTTCGGCGGCGGGGAACCGGTTTCGCCATCAGGTCTCGGCGGCCTCCGATGGGCTTGTGCGGTGTTCGGGAGCGAGAACGTTGCCGCGGTCGTCAACCGGCGGCGGCTCCTGATCGCCCGGCCCCGGGGCTTTCCGCTCATCGTCCACCATCGTGCGCACGTCGAGCTCATCGAGAAGAGCCTGGGCGGCCTTCGTAATGACCGTCCCGGGTCCGAAGATGCAGCTCGCACCCGCGCGATAGAGGGAGTCGTAGTCCTGAGGTGGAATGACCCCGCCGACGACGATTACGATGTCCTCGCGACCGAGCTCGTCGAGCGCCCGGCGCAGCTTGGGGACCAGGGTCAGGTGTCCCGCCGCGAGCGAGCTGGCACCGACCACGTGCACGTCGTTCTCCACCGCCTGGCGGGCCGATTCCTCGGGCGTCTGGAACAGTGGGCCCACGTCCACGTCGAATCCCATGTCGGCGAATGCGGTCGCGATCACCTTGGCCCCGCGGTCGTGTCCGTCCTGGCCCATTTTGGCGACGAGGATGCGAGGTCGGCGGCCTTCCCGCCTCTCGAAGGCTCGTGTTCTCTCGACCACTGCGTCCAGTTCGGAAGCCCCTTCACCCACCTCGCCACTGTACACGCCCGATACCGACCGAATGGTCGCCTCGTGCCTGCCCCAGACCCGTTCGAGGGCCTCGCTGATCTCGCCCACTGTGGCGCGTGCGCGGGCCGCCTCCAGAGCTAGCTCGAGCAGGTTGCCTTCACCCGATTGCGCCGCGTGTGTGAGGGCAGTCAGGCGGTCTCCGACAAGCGTATTGTCCCTATCTTTTCGGAGCCGTTCCAGTCGGGCAACCTGCGCCTTGCGGACCTCTGCGTTCTCCACCTTGAGGATCTCGAGCTTCTCCTCGTGCTCGACGGGGTATTTGTTGACACCGACGATGGTTTGGCGGCCAGAGTCGATGCGCGCCTGCGTGCGGGTTGCGGCCTCCTCGATGCGCATCTTGGGAAGCCCCTGTTCGATGGCTTTGGCCATACCACCCAACTGCTCGACTTCGTCGATGAGGCTCCAGGCGCGCTCCGCAAGCTCATGCGTAAGGCGTTCGACGTAGTAGCTTCCCGCCCAGGGGTCGATGACACGGCACACACCCGTCTCTTGCTGAATGTAGAGCTGGGTGTTGCGAGCGATGCGAGCGGAAAAGTCGGTGGGCAGCGCGATCGCCTCGTCCAGGGCATTCGTATGCAGTGACTGGGTGTGACCCTGGGCAGCCGCCATCGCCTCGATACAGGTGCGGGTCACATTGTTGAACGGGTCCTGTGCAGTCAGGCTCCAGCCGGACGTCTGGCAATGCGTGCGCAGGGACATGGACTTGTCCTGCTTGGGATCGAAACCTTTGACGATCTTCGCCCACAGCAGACGCGCAGCGCGCATCTTGGCGACTTCCATGAAGTAGTTCATGCCGATCGCCCAGAAGAAGGAGATTCTCGGTGCAAAGCTGTCGACGTCCAGACCAGCGGCCACGCCCGTCCGAAGATACTCTAGGCCGTCAGCAAGCGTATAAGCGAGCTCGATGTCCGCTGTCGCGCCGGCTTCTTGCATGTGATAGCCGGAAACGCTGATGCTGTTGAAGCGGGGCATGTTCCGCGAGGTAAACGCGAAGATGTCACCCACGATCCGCATCGATCCCACCGGCGGATAGATGTACGTGTTGCGGACCATGAACTCCTTGAGAATATCGTTCTGAATCGTTCCAGAGAGCTGAGCCTGTGAGACGCCCTGTTCCTCGGCCGCCAGAATGTAGAGCGCAAGAACCGGCAGCACGGCGCCGTTCATCGTCATCGACACGCTCATCTGGTCGAGCGGGATACGATCGAACAGGATCTCCATGTCCAGGATCGAGTCGATCGCAACGCCGGCCATGCCCACATCGCCTTCGACGCGCGGGTTGTCTGAGTCATAGCCTCGATGGGTCGCCAAATCGAACGCGATCGAGAGCCCCTTCTGGCCCATCGCCAGATTGCGACGGTAGAAGGCGTTGCTGTCTTCGGCCGTGGAGAAGCCGGCGTATTGTCGCACCGTCCAAGGGCGCTCCACGTACATCGTCGGATACGGGCCGCGCAGGAATGGCGGTAGGCCAGGCATGTAGTCCAGATGCGCCAGTTGTCGTCGATCCGACGCCGTGTACTGAGGCTTGACGTCGATCTGTTCGGGCGTATGCCATACCGCTTCGTCGGGTACCTGCTCCGTCGGAGGGCCGTCGGTGGGCACTTGTCTCGCGTCGAAATGTACCTCCGCGAAGTTGGGAATCCGCGTCATGACTCTACTCCCATCCGGTCGAGCAACTCGTTCAGCGAGGCAACCAGGTCAGCCCCCATGTAGATGAAGTGGGTGATCCCGGCTGCTCGGTAACGTTGTTCGTTGGCCCCGGGGCGGCCCGCGAGCAGGATCTGGGTAGCCCCCGCCTCTTGCAGGCGCGGTGCCAGTTCCTCAACCCATTCCTCGTATTGTCGATCGTCGCCGCACAGGGCCGCAGCCGACGCGCCACACCTGGCGAACGCCGAGACTGCGTCCTCGGTGCTGGAAAAGCCATCGTTGTGGATGCAGGTAATCCCGCCGGCATGGAGGAACCCCGTGGCGAACGTGGAGCGTGCTTTGTGCCGTGGAATCGGGCCAAGATTCGCCAGAAAAACAGCGGGGGCCTGTCCATGCTGCTCGCTTTGACGATCGCTCCGGCTGCGTAGGGCCTCGTAGGGCGCCGCCTGCCTCGTCTGTCCCAAGGCCGTCACGCGGCAGGGCGAGCCTTCCAGCGCGGCGAAGCCGACGCTGATGTCGGCGACGGTCTCGCCCTGGGTCGCCAGCATGATCGCGCTTCGTATGAGTCCCGCTCCGTGACCCACGGGACGAACAGGTGATGATGCAGCGATGGAGGGGATCGAAGGCGCTCCCCGCACCACCGGCTCCTCCTCGAGATTGGCGAACTCACTGACACCGGTGATGGGGCGCTTGCGCCGCGCAACGTCACTTGCCCGTTGCGAGGCTACTGCGGCAATGCGCTTCTGAAGCCTTCCGCTCAGGAGCGATGCGGGCAAACCGCCCTCGGCCTCTATGGTTTGCAGGCAAGCCCATCCCATCTCTGCCAAACGGTCAGTGAGGGCCTCCACATAGAATGCCCCGCCCGCCGGGTCCGCGACACGAGCCACGTGCGATTCTTCATTGAGGACGACTTGCGCGTTGGCTGCGATACGACGCGCGAACGGATCGGCTGGCCCGATTGCCACGTCAAAGGGGTCCGTCGCGAGCGCATCAGCTCCCCCTACGGCCGCCGCAAACGTTTCCGTGGTCGCGCGTAGCATATTGACCCACGGGTCGCGCGTCGTCTTGGTTCGAAAGGAGGTGCGCGCCTGGATGGGGGCCCGTTGGACCTCGTCACCGCCGCCGCATGCCGCAACCACTGCAGCCCACGTTTGACGCAGTGCGCGCAGCTTGGCGATCTCGCCGAAGAAGTCAGCTCCAACGCTAACGCTGAATTGGATCTGCCCCGCGGCCCCATCGACCGACATCCCGGCGGAGGTGAGCCAGCGCAGATACGCCACCCCAGCTGCAAGGGCCGCTCCGATCTCCTGGGCCGCACTGGCTCCGGCGTCGTGATACGGGGCCGTGGCGATGCTAACAGCCCGACAGTTGGGGGCGTCCGCTTCCGCCCAGGCAGCGAGCGCACTCAGACAGCGCTCGCTGCCTGGCACCGATACAGGCAGACTGCCAGTGCGGGCGAGCACGCCCAGCGGATCGGCTCCCAAGGTTCCGCGCAAGTTGGCGGTTGAAAGGCCCCTGCGCGCAAGCGCCGCGGCCAACATGGACGCCAGGGCCGCATCCGCACCTGCAGGTTCCAGGGCGATCGCCGTATCGTCGATCGACAGCTCGGAAAGCAGCTCGCCCATGTCGTCCACCGAGTTGCAGACGATGCCATCGCCCGCAGGCGCCTTTCCGTGCGCTAGACCGCTATCAAACACCAGCCACACGGAGCCGACTCCTCGTCGACGATCGGCTGCTATCTCCTCCCGCACATGGGCCGGGTCCGGGTGGCAATAGCGCTGACGCATATCCCAGTGCGGTCCGGACCGTCCTTGTGGCTGTGTGCCTCGACGGTAGGGTGGAAGGCCAGCGAAACCTCCCTGGTCGTGTTCCCCCGGCCAGTGCTGGCGCGTATACAACGGCTCGAGGCCGATACCGTCAAGGGTCCGGGTCCGGAGTCGCTGGCCGAAGCTCGCACCCTTGAGGCCACGTTCCACCACGGCCTGCCACCTTTCATACGCGACCGGTAGGAAGTCGTCGCTCGGTTTGCTGTTGGGATCCCACATTTCTTCCGGTGCCCTCCAGGGCGTGTTGCGTGCCAGTTGCCGTGCCAGAGTCGGAGCCCTCGCTAGCGCGCCATTGGACGACTCGGGCTGGTCCGATGCCGGCCCCGGATCGCTGCGCCGGGGTAGCGCCTGACCGAATACCGAGGCTGCCTGGCTTTCGCAAGCGTACCGGAGGGCAAGCGCGTGTAATTGTTCATATTCGTTGAGACGGCGGCTTGGCGCGCCGTGTAACCGAAGCCGCAGGGATTCGGCTTCACAGCGCTTTCGGCGAGTGACCGATATGCTCGCGATACCTGGAAGAGAACATCTTGACGCAGCGTCGAGCCGCCGCAGGGCCCGCGGACCTTCGGAGGGAGATGCCAGCGCCAGGAGAGCCGACCCGTTGTGTGCGGATAGGGCTACCAACTGGATCGTAACGCTCGAACGGGTCGGCCCATTGGAATCGGACGATGGGCGGTGCGCGCTTGGCGTTCGCGTGATTTTGGGGTGATGAAGGACCTGTTGCGATGAAGGGCGGCGAGGCGGCGGCGTAGTCATGAATGGCGCGGGTTTGACGGGCGCGGAGGCAAAACCCGGATCGAAAACCGCGACTGTTGTAGTATCGCCCGAACGTGGCAACCGTCTTGCACATCGAGGATGACGCCGCCAGCCGTCTGCTGGTCAGCAAGGTATTGACCGCCGCAGGCCACCAGGTGGTCGACGCGGACAGCGGCCTGGAGGGCATCCGGCTGGCCGCGGCGAAGCGCCCCGACATCGTGCTCGTCGACATCAACATCCCGGACCTCGACGGTTACGAGGTGACCCTGCGACTGCGGGGGATGCGCGAGCTTGCGGGCACGCCGATTGTAGCGATCACGGCGGAGGGCGACAAGGAGCAGAGCCTGGCGGTAGGTGCCGACGGCTTCGTGCAGAAGCCGATCGATACGCGCAAATTCCCTGAACTGGTCGCCCGTTTCCTAGCCGGCCATACCGAGCGCAGCGTGGACCACACCGGTGAGATCCTCCGGATCCGTTCCCAAAAGATCGTGGAACGGCTCGAGGCCAAGGTGATCGCGCTGTCCGAAGCCAACCGCCAGCTCGAGGAGTCGGTGCGTCTGCGCCAAGAATTCTTCCAGAACATGAGCCATGAGTTCGCCACACCCATGACACCCGTGGTGGGCTATCTCAAGATGTTACTCGACGAGGAGGCTGGGCCACTAACGCCGCTGCAGCGCAAGTGCCTGGAGTCAATTCGCACGTCCACCGCCAAGCTGCGCTCCTTGGTGGACACCCTGCTCGACGTAAGCCATCTCGAAACGGGGCGACTTCAGTTGTTCGAGCGCAACTACGACTTCGCGACCGTTGCCCGGCAAGCTCTCGAAGAAGCCCAGGCGCGCTTTGCCGAAGCTGGTATCACGGTCGTTTCCGAGCTACCGAACGACCCGATGGACGCGCGTGGCGATCCGGACAAGTTGCGCCGCGCGATGGTCCACATCCTGGACAACGCCGCCAAATTCACACCTCGTGGGTCTGAGGTGGCCGTTGGCATGGAGGTGGTCCCCGCCCGTGCAGGGCGTGTCGACGGCTATCGGTTCATTGTTATGGACGGTGGCCCCGGCATTTCGGGTGCGGATCGGGAACGCATCTTCCAACCGTTCTTCCAGGTCGATGGAAGCCGAACGCGCGCCTACGGTGGGGTGGGGCTCGGCCTAGCGTACGCGCGCCACGTTGCCGACGCGATGGGCGGAGAGATCGCTATCGACAGCCCCCCAACCAGCGAGGTGGCCGGGCGACTCCTGTCCGGGACCGCCATCAGTATTCGTGTCGCGCGCAGGGCGATGTTGGGGGATGCCTGAACTCACCTACCTTGATCACCATGCCGCGGCCCCGCCGGCTCCGGAGGCGACGGCTGCGATGGCGGCGGCGCGTCAGGCAGCCTGGGCCAACCCCTCGAGCGTGCACGCAGCAGGACGTGAAAGCCGCAAATGGCTGGAGGGCGCGCGCGAACGGGTGGCAGCGGCGATCGGCGCCCGAGCTTCAGACGTCGCGCTCGTGGGAGGTGGGACCGAAGCCTGCAATCTCGGTGTGCTAGGGCTGGCGCGTCGGGCCGAGAGCACTGAGCAGAGCCCGGATGGTCAACATATCGTGACCACCGAAATCGAACACCCTGCCGTCGCCCGACCCATCGAGGCGCTGGAACGCTGCGGCATGCGCGTGACGCGCTTGGCGCTCCCCAACGGAGCACCGTTCGGCACCGACCAGCTCGCAGCGGCTCTCTCCCAGGATACCTGCCTGGTTGCGCTCGGCTGGGTCAACCACGAGACAGGCACGCGGCTGCCGCTTTCCGCCTATTCCGAGCTATGCGCGACACGGGGCATTCCGCTGTTCGTCGATGCCACCCAGGCCGTGGGAAAGCTTCCCGTCGATGTACGGGATCTCGGCGTTGACGCGCTCGCGATGGCATCCCACAAACTCGGCGGACCGGCCGGGGCAGGCGCGTTGTGGGTTCGGCGCGATCGCCAGCTTTCCCCGGTGCTGCTCGGCGGTGGTCAGGAAAGGGGCCGCCGGGCCGGGACCCCAGACGTGGTGGCCCAGGTAGGTTTCGGTGCAGCCTGCAGCCAAGTGGCAGCCCGACTCCTGGCCCAACCGAGGCTCGCTGCCCTGCAGGTCCGCCTGGAAGCGGGGCTCCAGGGGTTGGGGGCGCTGGTGAACGGCGACCCCAGCCAGCGTGTCGCGACGGTGGTCAACGTTAGCTTCAAGGGGCTGCGCGGTGACGAGCTGGTGGCTGCACTCGACGTAGAGGGGGTGGCATGCGCCAGCGGCGCCGCCTGCTCCAGCGGGCTCACCGAACCCTCGCCGGTCATCACGGCGATGTACCCGCAGGACCCGGCGCGCGCGCGAGGAGCCCTGCGTTTCAGTTTCGGTCCAGAGACTCGCGACGCGGACGTAGACAGGGCGCTAGAGAAGATGGCGCTCGTGCTGAACCGCGCGCGCGCAGCGGGTGCTAGCTAGT
>JAPPOR010000146.1:10975-20358 GCA_028817905.1 Myxococcales bacterium | reverse complement strand
GGTGTAGCGTGCATGCGTCCCCCTTGCTGCTTGTTGTTCTTGTTATAGCACGGGGGTTTTCGTCCCTTGAGGATCCCTCAAGGAGGCAAAACAGCGCCCTGCAGGCCTTGCGAAACCAAGACTACGTGCGAGGGCCTTCAGAGCGCCCATACGGCCGCGCAAACGTTTGCTCTGAAGCGGGTAGCACTTCTTGGAAGAAAGGCCCCTGACGAGCGTCAAGCGGTTTGTTGAGGCTCAGTGCATTTTCTTCGCGCGTGTTGTAGTCGCGGTGCTTCGCACATCACTGTCACTGGGCGCTGCGTCACTGGGCACTGCACCACTGGGCACTGCACCACTGGGCGCCGCGTCCTCGACGGTGAGCTATCTCGCACGACCCGGGAACGCATCAAGTTCGATCCTGCTCGGGCCGCTTCGGCCACAACAGTCACTCCCCCTTGACCCGCTGCCGTCGCCACCCCAGCAGCAAAAGGGCTGCCGCGAGCATGCCCGACGGCGCGCCGCGCGGGCGGCCTAGCACGTGGCAACCGCAGCCGCCCTCTTCGGCCGGTTGCGGGTCTGGGGCGCTTTCCTCCGTAGCGTCCTGCCGCGCGCCGAGATCCTCGCACCCGCCATCGCATTCCGACGACGGGGTAGATGCGTCTACCTCGTCCCCGGGCGTCGACACGGGCTGCCCGGCGTCGCAGGCCGTGCCACAGTCACGCTCGGGTGCGCCCGCATCCGGGCACCCCGCGCCGGACCCGGATTCCCCACAACGCGGCAGCATGCAAGCGGACGTACACTCCTCGGCTGTCTCAGGCTCACACTCCTCGTCGGTGTCGACGATGCCGTCGCCACAGCGAGGCACGCTGCAATCGCTGCGGCAAGCATCGGGCTCATCACCGTTGTCATCGCCATCGTCGCAGCCCTCACCCGGATCGACCACGCCGTCGCCACAACGCGCAGGCGCGCAGTCACTGCGACAAGCGCCTGGTGAAACGTCACTGTTGCCGGCTCCGTCGTCACAAGTTTCACCGCTGTCGACGACGCCATCGCCGCAGCCGAACTGGCTGCAGTCCGTGCGACAGGTATCGGGGACATCGTCGCGATTGTCTGGCCCGTCGTCGCACGCCTCGCCGTCGTCGACCACGCGGTCGCCGCAACCGGCCGGTTGGCAGTTCTCGCGACAGGCATCGGGGAGCTCGTCGGAATTGTCGGCGCCCTCGTCGCAGCCCTCACCGGGATCAACGCGACCGTTGCCGCAGGCGGGCGCCCAACCGAGATCCTGTAGCCACGCGAGGGCAAGCCCGTACCCGTGCGGCTCGTCCCGCGGGCGCGAGATGGGTTCCATCAGCAGGTTGGGGCGCGTGGCCATATCCCAATGGGAAAGCGTGCTGTCGGACACCGGTACCGTGGCGTCCAGATACACGCGGCCGTCCTCGGACGTCCCGATGGCGCGGTCGGGGTCCTCACTCAGCTGGATCATCACCTCACCGGCGGACAGGGCCAGCTCCAGTGCGTCCGCGTCGGCCACGCTGATGGACAGGACCGGCACATCGCTGGCCACCACGTTCGGCAAGTCGATCGGCAACGGCGGCATCGCGCGCACATCCTCGACCGCGATCAGGACCGCCACCCCCCCGCGCGACGCGACCTCGGCGGCCAGGTGATCCGGACGCACAACCGGGCGATACAGCACCACCTTGCCGGCCACATCCCCATTCTCGGCGCCGATGCCGTTGATGGGTGTTCCCAACACCAGCGGACCACTGGCTGAGCGGGACAGGGGCGGAGCGCCAAAATTCGTATCGCTCACGATGCCAGAAAGCCCGGGTACCTCGGGCGAGGTGCCAAGCGTCGGGGTGCCGCGCGCGAGCACGACGTCTGCTCGCTCCGTCACGCGCGGGCCGTCCCACACCACCTGCCTGACGTTGGACAGGGACGCCAGTCGCTCGCTGTCGCTCATCTCGCCCAGGTACTGTCCGCTGCTCAGGTCGAAGGCCTGCGCCGTCAAGGGATCGGGTGCGCCACCGATCAGGAGTTCGCCCGAGTCGCCGACCACGAGCATGGCGATGCCCAACCCATGGGCGATCTCATGCAGCGCCACTTCGACGAGATCGGTTTGGTCACCGGCCTCGCCATCCAGACCATAGTACCAACCCGTAATCCCCGAGCAGCTGGGGTCGGACAGCCCGTTGAACGTAGCAAGCACGTCGGCATCGGCAGGCCGAAGATCTTCGCCGGCAAACGCGTTTGCCAGGGCGGCCACATAGACCCAGTCCGGGTTGGCAGGCCTGTCCGTGGATCCGGTCACGTTGCTCGCGACGCTGACCGGGCCGGCCTGGCCCAGGACGGCCGCCCCGCCGGCGCACGCGGGATCATCGAAGCCTGCGTCGATGGTGATCTCGGCGGGGCTGTCGAGCGCGGCGGCCCACAGGTCGGCCGCGTACCGCAGCGCATTGAGCCGCTGCTCCCCAATCGTCGTCCCTTCGTTGCCGCCCACGGGCTCGACCGGCGTCGGATCATTGAGTCCCTCTCCCGGAGAGTCCACGTTGTTGATCGTGATCGTCGTCTGGGCAGCCAGATCCGTGGCGAGCAGCAGGACGGCCAACGGGGCCAGCCCCCCAAACGAGAGCAACCGAAGCATTCGTCTAGCGGGGCTCGCTTGCACGCCCCATCCCTTCCACGCTCACTTCACTGGGCCGGCCCTCGAGGAAGCGGCGCGCCGCCCCTGTGGACTCGGCGCATCCGTACACCAACTGACCGTCGGCGCCGCGCCTCACCATCACCGCATGGCCGAACCGCCCCTGCAAATGCACATGCTCGCGCCCTTCGGCATCCGTCTCCGTCGCGAGCCCGCGCGCCGACCTCTCCAGGCGCGGTGATAGACGCCGCACCAGCTCCGCCACCGCGCGTTGTCGCCGTTGCGCGCTCGCCTCGGAGCTCTCTTTGGCAGACGGCCCCGGGCTCGCTGGCTTCGGCCGGGCATGCTCGATGCCAGGGCCGACCTGCTCGATGTCGCCGGAACCATGCTGCTGCTCACGCGTGCGGGCGCAGCCCCAGACGGTAGACAAGAGGGTGGCCAAGACAGCAACCCAGACGGCACCCCGAGCAGCCGACGACAGCCCAGCCCAGGGCGTGCGTGTCCCCTTCATCCGGTCAACCGTCCCAGCTGCGTGCTTGATTGCGGGCGTTCTTGTCCCGGAAGGCTGCCTCCAGGTCGATCTCGAGCCGGTTCGCCAGCGCCACGACGTAGTTGAACACATCGACCAATTCCTCGGCGACTGCGGCCTTGCGCTCAGCGGCGCTGTCGGGGTCGCTACCGCTCTGGTCGTAGTAGCGCTCGTACTTGCGAATGGCCTTGAACAGCTCCCCGACTTCCTCCCCCATCAGGAAGCAATTGTGAATCAGGTCGACCGACAACCAGCCGTGCATCGCTTCGAGCGCGTGGATGTAGCGTTGATAGGCCGCCATCGGCGCGCCCGTTTCCAATTCGATCTTCTTCATTGCCCCGCCGTCGTCTCCATTGTGACCCAAGTGCCAAGACAACGCCCGCGTACCGAGTTGATCGTCCAAAGGCGAGTGGCCCTTGGTAGGTCTGCGGTCGTCAGTCTCGCCTTGTGGAGCACACCGCGAGCGAGCAGGTGCTCCCGATACGTACCCGGCAACAGGCCCGCGTCGTCGTGTGGCGTCAACTCTCTTCCATCGATCTCGAGCACGAGGTTGCTCGATGTCGACTCGGTCAGCTCGCCACGTTCGTTGTAGAGGATTACGTCGTCGGCCCACGGGCGCGCGCGCCGGGCCTCGTTGTAGACGGCCCGCCGCGACGTCTTGTGGCGCAGGAACACATCGTCACGACGCACGGGCATGGCTGCCAGAGCAAGGGTAACCGGTACGGATGGCTTGAGGGGAGCCGTCTCGATCAACGGTGCCCCATCAGTGGGGACCTCCAGGCGTACCTTCGTCGCCGCCGTGAGGGCGTCGCTGTAGTCCAACAGCGCAGTCGCGATCCGGTCCAGATCGATGACCAAACCAAAGAAGGCGGCGCTGCGCGCGAGCCTGTGCAGATGTTCGGCCAGCAGCCAGTAGCCATGTGCCGGGTCCCATCGCAGGGCTTCATAGAGCCGAAACTCAGCGGCCTTTGCGGTCACGGGTGCCTTCAAGAAGCTTTCACCGCAGCCGACAGGGGAGACAACGCCGCGTGGGTGCGCTCGATGGCCGTGCGCTCCGTCGGGCTCGGCCGGCCTTCGGGAAGCTGCACCGGCTCGCCCTGCAAGCAGCGCGTGACCGCCGCGACGCTCGCCTCCAGCGCACCGAGATCGTAACCGCCCTCGAGAATGAAGCCCGTCCTAGGACACAGGTCGGTCAGCGCGGTCGCGAACGCGGCGAACGCCTGCGCATCGAGTTCCATCCCCGCCAGAGGATCGGCAGCATGGGCGTCGAAGCCCGCGCTCACCAGTAACAACTCCGGCGAAAACTCGCGCAGCAACGGGAGCACCACGCGGCGAAACGCCTCCCCGTAGGCCTCGGGACCACTACCAGCGGGCAACGCAACGTTGGCGGTCGTGCCCCGCGCCGCCTCGGCACCGACCTCCTCGGGGGCACCGGTACCAGGATAGAAGGGGTACTGGTGCAAGGACACGAACAGCACGTTGGGATCGTCATAGAACGCGGTCTGGGTGCCATTGCCGTGATGCACGTCCCAATCCACGATCGCGACACGCTCGGCTCCGGCGCGGCGCGCCGCCCGGGCCGCGATCGCGACATTGTTGAGCAGGCAAAACCCCATCGGCGTGCTGGGCTCCGCGTGATGGCCGGGCGGCCGCAGCAGTGCCAATCCCTGGTCAGCCTCGCCGCGCAGCAGACAGCGAGCGAGCTCCGCAGCACTGCCGGCGGCCAGCCATGCGGCCTCGCGCGTGGCTGCATTGAAATAGGTGTCCGCGTCGAGGCGACCGCTACCCTGCGCAAGGGCGGCCGCCAGCCCCTCGATGTACCCAGCGGCATGGACCGCCTCCAACTCACCCGTCTCGGCGGGCCGCGGCGTCAACCGAAGCATCCGGTCCGGTTCCAGCGCCGACCGGAGGCCGGAGCGTGCGGCCGTCAACCGCTCGGGGCACTCGGGGTGCCGTCCACCAGGGTCTTCGTGCGCCTCGAAACGTGGATCATCCACGACAGCGATGATGGGATGCGAACGGTCGGACATGGATTGAGCCATACAGCACAAACGCCTCACTATTTGGCGCCGCGACGGGACAACACCGCCGGCAGTGTTCTTAGCAGGATTGTCAGGTCAAGGCCCAGGCTCCATTCGTCGATGTACTGCAAATCGAGCAACATCCACTCGTCGAACTCCAGGTCATTGCGCCCACCGATCTGCCACAAACAGGTGATGCCCGGCTTCATCGAGAGTCGACGCCGCTGCCATCCCTGGATCTGCTGCTGCTCCGAAAGGGGCAGGGGCCTGGGACCCACCAGGCTCATGGAACCCGACAGCACGTTGAACAGCTGCGGCAGCTCGTCCAGACTGGTACGGCGCAGGAGCCGCCCCAGCGGGGTCACGCGCGGGTCCCTATCGACCTTGAACACCGGGCCGCCCATCTCGTTCTGTGACGACAGGGCTTCCCGCTGCGCTTCCGCGCCCCTGCACATACTACGGAACTTGTACATGCGGAACGGACGCCCATAGAGGCCAGCGCGCTCCTGAACGAAGAGCAAAGGGGCGCCCATGGTCGCAAGAATCAAGAGCACGACAACCAGCATCACCGGTGATAGCAGGATGATCGCCACCGCCGCCAAGATCGGATCGAGACCGTGCTTGATGGCAAGGGTCTCGGCCCGCTTGGGTGCCACGTCGAAGGTCACGAACGGATGTTCAAACGCGGACGTGACCCGTGGGCTCGCCTGGGCCAGCTGGACGAGACTCACGGAGAAGCTGGCCGCGACTCCCAGGTCTTCACAAGCGCGCAGCTCCTGCTTGAGGTCTTCGGGCCGATTGCACGGCGGGAAGAACATGACGTGGTCCACGGGCTGATTGTGCAGGATGGTGGGCAGGTCGGAGACCGGACCGATGCACGGCGGCATGTCCGGCGCGTCTGGCGGAGGAATCGAGAGATTGCCGTCCATCAGCCGTGGACGCAGGTACCCGACCAGTTCGGGTGGCAGGGGCGCACTGGCCGCATCACGGGCAAAGGCCGCCATGCGCTGGGTCGGCTGACCTACGAGCAGGACGCGCATGCGGTTTTGCCCACGTCGATGCTGGTAGCGGACCCATCCGTGCAAGAGCGCCCGCTGCAGATACATGAGGCAGAACGTCGAGGACATGAACGCCAGCACAAGGCTTCGGTTGACCGTGGCCTGGGTCGTGAACTGAACCACCGAAATGGCCACGAAGGCCACCAGGTGCAGCTTGGCCAGGTCGGCGAGCAACGCACCGGGCGGCCGCGGACGCTCAAAGGTTGTGTGGAGATCGAAGGCGACGATCAACACCAGCCACAGGGGCAGCGCAAGATAGGCCAAGCCGGCGTAGTCGCTGAATAGGGGTAGATCCTTGACGAACGACAGTAGGGTCTGCATCCGCTGCTGAACCAGTACCGCCAACCCCATGGACGCCAAGATCGCGACCACGTCGAGCGCCAAGTGCAGCTTGCGCAGACCGCTGGTTTGGGATGCGTGCACGCAGGAGCCTGTTTCGAAACCAGAATTTATCCATCTAGACGGACTGTTTCCAGTTGGGAGCAGCTGGGATGAAGTGCGCCCAAGGCGCAGGTGGTGCAAGAGGTGAGGCGATGACCGAAAATCAACCACATGGGGGGGCGACCCCTGTGACGGGCCAGGATGCGCTCGCACGACCCCCCGAGATGGGCTATGGGTACGCCCAGTCACCATGGCCAAGCCCCAGGTTTACATCGATGGTCAGGCCGGCACGACTGGCCTTCGCATTCGAACCTTGCTCGCGGAACGTCGGGATCTCGAGGTCATCGAAATCGAACCTGCGCGCCGCAAGGATCGTAGCGCGCGCCGCGAGCTGCTGAACGCCGCAGATCTGGCCATCCTGTGCCTGCCGGACGATGCGGCCCGCGAAGCGGTGGCGATGGTCGACCGGGCTGGCGCCAGGATCCTCGACGCCAGCACCGCCCACCGGGTGGCGGAAGGCTGGGTCTACGGCCTTCCGGAACTCGCCCCGACCCAGCGTGGGCAGATTGCCGAGGCCAGCCGCGTTTCGAACCCCGGCTGCTATCCGACGGGGGTCGCCCTACTGCTCAGACCTCTGGTCGAAGCGGGCCTGATCCCTGCAAGCGCCCCAATCTTCGTGCATGCCCTGTCAGGCTACACCGGTGGCGGCAAGGCGATGATCGCCAACTGGGAGGACCCGGACGGGGGCCTCGTGGGCCTGCCATTCGAGGGGCCCTACGCCTACGAGCGCATGCACAAGCACATTCCGGAGATGACGCGCTACGCGAACCTGGCGTCTCACCCGCATTTCGTACCCGCCGTGGGCCCATTTGCCTGTGGCATGCGAATCCAAGTCCCTTTGCACGCGGCCACCATGCAAGGGACCGACGCCAAAGCCCTGCACGCTGCCCTGACCGCCCGCTACCAGGACGAGCGCTGCATCCGGGTGCACCCGCTCGGACAGGGCCCGAGCGGCGAGCCCACGGAGCCCACCTCCCTCGACCCCCGCAGCTGCAACGGAACCAACCGCGTCGAGCTCAGCGTCCTTCCGCACCCGGACGGGCACGCGACCCTACTGGCGATCCTCGACAACCTGGGCAAAGGCGCCTCCGGCGCCGCGGTCCAGAACCTGAACCTGATGCTGGGCCTCGACGAGCACGCGGGCTTGAAGCTCGACTGAGGCGCACCCGAAACAACATGCGTTTGCTTCAGGGTCGCAGGTGACCCGGTTGGGGCGCTATCATGGTCGGTGATGGCAGAGCGCAAACCGGGCGAGTATGGCTATGAGGACACCTCCTTTCGGGCGATGGGCGGGGAGGCGGGCATTCGCACGCTCGTCGATCACTTCTACGACCTGATGGACACCCTTCCCGAAGCCGCCCGCATCCGGGCAATGCACAAGCAGGACCTATCAGAAGCCCGCGACAAACTCGCAGCCTTCCTATGCGGCTGGTTGGGGGGGCCCAAGCGCTACAGCGAACGCTGGGGGCCAATTCGCATCCCCAAAGCCCATGCCCATCTGGGAATCGTCGAACAAGACGCCGACGCCTGGATGCTCTGCATGACCCAGGCCGCCGCCAAGGTAGACATCACGGATGACTTCCGCGCGTACTTCCTGCGCGAGATCCGCGTGCCGGCAAACCGGATCGTGCAGGCCGGACGCGGCTAGCAGTCACGGCAAGACTACAAATAGCAACTGGAGTCGAGCACAACAGAAATCCGATGTATCGGGCGGGACGCCAAGGTTTCCGACACATGGGTCGAGCTGCAAAGCACTCAAGTTTGTTGAATCTGACCTGGAAACCAGTCGCAGCTTCGCATTGATGTCATAGGCGTACCGGGGCTTGCAGCCGGCAATCTGCCACGCTTCCCTACCGCTGAACCAAACTTGCACATGCTGCGGGCGGACGGCACTCCCGGGGGCCTGCAACGTTTGCTATACCTGGCGGCCGTAGTTCAGAGGTTTGGCAGATGGAACTCCGCAAGTTGGACACCAAAGGCGCGCAGCTGGCCGTGCGGGATTCTGAGGGGGAGGGGACGCCGATCGTGTTCATCTCCGGGGGGCCAGGTATGCCCGACTACCTGCAAGACGTGGCGAAGATCCTGGAAGGTCGGCGCGTCGTCACGTATGACCAGCGGGGTACCGGTGCGTCACTGACACACGACGGGGACCTGAGCGTCGGCGCACACGTATCGGACCTGGAAGGCATTCACCAGGCGCTCGGCGGCAAAGGGTTGCATCTCTTCGGTCATTCCTGGGGAGGGTTGCTTGCCACGCTCTACGCAACCGAGCACATCGAGTCCGTTTCTAGCCTGTTCTTGTGCAGTCCATTGACCGGGGTTGGCCGGGACTGGTTGACGATGGAAAAAGCCAGTTTCAGGTACCACAAACGCCGCCGCGGCGGGCGCGGCTTGGCAGTCATGGCCCTGTGGGCCCTGCTGGGTCGGCTGCCCGGCCACATCGGAGAACGCTCCATACGTCGCGCCTATGCACGCGCCTGGGAGAACTTTCAGAGCTCAGACCGCGCGCAGCCTCCAGACAGGGCGCTCATCGAGGGGGTGGGGAGGCGGGCGGCTGTCGAGGCGCGGACCTCTGCCATCGGTCTACCGTCGGATCACCTGGACCGCGTACTGCCATACGCAACCTTGCCCATGCGTGTGATCTTCGGAGAGCGGGACATCTTCGGTGACGAGAGCCTGAAGTGGGCACGTCGCTATCCCAAGGCCCAGTGCGA
>JAPPOR010000146.1:0-10508 GCA_028817905.1 Myxococcales bacterium | reverse complement strand
CGATTCCCGCGATGGACGGTTCGATCGCGCTCGGTGCCCTACTCATCGTGACAGGGGCCGCTCTCAGGCTATGGGCAATCATAACGCTGGGGCGATTCTTCTCAGCGCGCGTCGCACTGCAGGAGCAACACCGCCTGGTGCGCGAGGGGCCCTATCGCTGGATCCGACATCCGAGCTACACGGGAGCGCTACTTCTTCTCCTGGGGGCGCCACTACTGCTTCAGACCCCCGTTAGCCTCGGGATCGCCGCGACCGCCCTCGGGATTGCCTACTTCCGCCGCATCACGGCCGAGGAAGCTCTGCTCCGCACCCATTTTGGCAACGCGTTCGAGTGCTACGAACGGGAGACCAAGCGTCTAATCCCGCTCCTGTGGTAACGGCAGCCAGCGTCCAAACAACTAACTCGAACGCACGGATAACGTCGCATCTAGGTGGCCACAACCATCTCTTCTATATTCCGACGCAGGCCCAAGCCTCATGGTTCCCTGTTGGTGGGCATCCGCATTCGTTTGAAGGCACGGGACGTAGAGCCGAACGTTTCGGTCGAGGCTCCGGGTCCTTGAGCGTTCGCTTGGGCAAGGATCTCGCGTACGCGACCGGTCAACGCGGGTGCGGCAAACGGCTTGCGCATGAAGGGTATTTGGGAGTCCAGCACGCCCTGGGCTACAAGATCAGCGGCCGCGTCGCCGGACATACAGAGGGCTGGCAGACCCGGCTTGTCACGCCGCAACTCGCCGATCAGCGTACGCGCGTCCAGATTGTCCATGCGTACCGCCACCACCACCATACGGACGTCGTCGCGATGGCGTGCAAATAGCGCCCGAGCGCGCTCCGCATCGGTGGCCATCAGGACGCGATATCCGGCAGACGACAAGGCGCGGCGCGCCGTGCGACAAAACTGCACGTCATCGTCAACCACCAGAAGCGTTGCGACGCCGGATGCCGGGAGCAAGGCAGTCGACAGCGTCTCGGGCGTCTCGAGGGGCAAGTCCGTGGCTGGCCAGATCGTGTCGATGCGAGTGCCTTTGCCCGGCGCACTATCCACCTCGATATGACCCTGGGCATCCTTGATGATGCCATAGACGGTAGAGAGGCCGAGCCCCGTGCCCTGCCCATGGGCCTTGGTCGTGAAGAAGGGGTCGAAAATCTTGCCCATCACGTCACCGGACATACCGGAGCCATTGTCGGCGACGGTCATCACCGCGTGAGGCCCGGCCCCAAGACCCGCAGCAACGTGCGCCTCTCCGGGCTCGGCGAGAGCGCGCGTCGTGATTGTGATCTCCCCACCATCCGCAAGGGCGTCACGGGCGTTGGTGACCAGATTCATGATGACCTGCTCAACCCGCGTCGTGTCACCTGTCACGGTGGGCAAGGATGGATCGAGTTCCGTCCGAATCGGAATCCGAATCCCGACCAGGCGCGTCAGCATCGGCAACAATCCCTGGATAACGGCGTTCAGGTCGATGGGTCGGGGCGGCGTGGGCTCCCTTCGCGCGAAAGTCAGTAGCTGTTTGGTCAGCGCGGCACCGCGATCGGCCACGTCCAAAATGTCGTCGAGCTCTTCCCGTTCCGGCGCCTCCGTAGGGATCCGGTCGGCCAACGTGCCCGCCGCCACTTGAATGGTCGCCAGAATATTGTTGAAGTCGTGCGCGATGCCCCCCGCCAGGCGACCGATCGCCTCCATCTTCTGGGCCTGGCGCAGGTTGCCCTCTAGGCGCTCGCGATCACGCAATGTATCGGCGAGTTGGAGCGCGACAGGCACCTGGCTACCCAGCGCCCGAAGTAGCTCACGCTCGCCACCATCAAATTGTAGCTTTGGCGGCGATCTGTCGACGTAGCACACCCCGACTATGTCCCCATGAAGTGCCAATGGGACACTCATCACGTAGTGGATCGCAATGCCATGCCCATCGGGAGCCCGTTCCACCAGCTCTGTGAGCACCGGCTGCCCGGCACCGTACACTTGCTCGATCAGCTGCCGATCGCATTCGTATCGAACGGCTGTGTCAGCGCCAGTAAACTCCGCCACCTGTTCCGGTTCGCCGGATTCCGCGTTGCGCAGGAATAGAAAACCGCGATCGGCGTCGAGAGCGGCCGCGATCTCGTCCAGGACTAGCTCAGATTGCCGCTGTCGCGATAGCTCCCAGCTCGCGGTCCGGCTGATCCGCAGCAACGCTGTCCATTGCTGGCTCACATCTGCCGTCGGGGGCTTCCGTGACGCCTCATCATCCTTCGAAACTTCGGACGATGATCGTAGCACCTGGGGGAACTCCTCGAGAATCCACTGGGCGCGGCACTCGTGTCCGTGCCGCCTTGCGATGGCTAGAGCGATCGCAGCCTGGTCGTGGGCTGCTTCGTTGCAACCGTCTGCCATCAGCATGTGCGCGCGCAGGCGGGCTGCCGAGATCAGCACCCAAACACAACCGAGTTCGCGCGCCAGGCGTTCCGACGCTTCCAGTGAGACGTGCGCCTTCTCTCGCGCACCCCTGAACCAGTGAACATGGGCCTGAAGTACGCGGGCATGACACTTGCCCAAAGCCTGAACCTGGAGCGACGCAAAGTCACGGACGGCACGTTCGGCGAGTGGGAGACGCCACGACAACTCGCCGTCTGGAGCCCGCAGGCACTGATGGACCCGAGCATGAGCGATATGGCCAAAGTACCCTTTCAGAGCGGCGTGGGCACGCGCTGGCTGCGGACAACACGTCCTGAACTCGCCCCACACACGCTCGAATTCTTCGCCGAGCGAACCTGCCTCAGCCAAACACTGCACCCGTACCACCAAGGACAATAGGTGATAGAAGCCTCCGTTCACCAGCGCAGGAGGATTCAAGAGTTCCAGCCGCTTCTTGTAGCTCGCCAAATCAGCCGGGCGACCCAAGGTCGTCAAGGTAGCGGTGAGGCAGGGCTCCAGCACCGCCAGGATCGCGGGCGCGTGTGTCTGCCGCGACGCACGTTCCAACAAACGCTCGAGCCACACCAGCGCGCGCTGCGGGCGGCCGAGCGCCACCTCGAGAAGATATACCCCCATGATGACGTCGCAGTAGTTGTCGAGATCTTCCCAGTGCCCAAACCCTGCATCATAGTCCGCAGCAAGAGACAACGCTTCGTCATAGCGATCGGTCCATGCAGCGATGACGTGTCGCGTGCGCAGACAGGCGGCCAGTGAAACGGGATCGCGCAGGCGCTCCGCAAGCCTGTCAGCCAAGCGCTGTTGGCGCTTCGCCAACCTACGGAAGCCAGCTTGCCAAAGTATAAACGCATTGGTGGCATGGCTGCGCACCCGCATCACTCCAATCGGCAACCTGCAAGCTAGGCGTGCCATCTCGATGATGCTCACGAGCGCACGACGCGGCTCCCCTGCTTCCATGGCCACGCGCATGGACTGAGAGTGGAGCACCCAGAGGAGCGCGACGCGGTGGTCCACGGGAACCCGGTCGTCGGGCTTCCGCCAGGGGCGTGCCAACACAAACCGGAAAAGCGCTGCTGACAGCGAGACTGGCCGGCCTCCTGGAGAGCTCTCGTCCAACTCGGCAAACGCGCGCGAAAGCAATCCCTGTGCCCGAGCCGGATCGGCCGCCAGTGCCCAGACCCAGGCCATCCGACCAAGCGCGTGTGCACGTTCTACCCTCCCCTTGCTCAACCGGAAGGCCTCCTCAAAACTCCGCAGACTGCCCTCCCTGTCACCCGTCCTAAGGCGAGCCTCGGCGGCCTGCAAATGTGTCTCGGTACCCAGCGGAATACCTGCGCGCGCGGCGGCGGATTCCACCAGACCGATCAGTTCGAGTGCGCGAGCGGCGTCCCCGCGACTCATGTGGCCCTCCACCGCCTGCAGGCCAACCTCGTAAGCACGGACTGCGGGGGCCAGGTCGCCCGCTTGCGCATAGTGCCGCGCCAGCTCACACGTCTCCCCCGCCGTAGATGTGGGATGCCGTTCAAGCGCCCTGGCGATTCGCGAATGGAGCAATGGTCGTTCAGCCGCAGGCAATGCCTTCAGTGCTGCGCTACGCAGGCCATCATGCAAAAACTCGACCTCGTCGCGCGGCCCTAAACCGACGATGCGTCGGACTGCTGCCGACTCCAGCACTCGCCGGACCTCATCAGCATCGGATTCAAGCGCTTTGGCTACGGTCGCAGCAGTCGCAGACTGCCCAGCGACGGCACACGCTCCGAGCACGCGCATCGCATCGGCCGACAGACCCTGAAACCGGTCGGCGGTCTGGTCGCGACGCGGACGCCGGCGGAGGGCCGCGAGCCCAGCACCGGACAGTTGCCAGGAACCCCAGCACGGTAACAGGTAGCCAGATTCCACCGCCTCGTGTAGCAAGTCAACCAACGAACGGGGTGTCCCGTCCCCAAGTTCAACGAGGGCATCCACAAGGTGCTCACTCGGTTGGCCCACCTCACCAAGGTACGCACACACCATGGCCGCGACCTCGGCGCGCTGCAGCGGACCGAGACACACGCGGCTAACACGCTCTTCTTCCGCGAGCTTGAAGACCGCCTCGGCGGCCGCCCGCCCCGCTTCATCGCCGCGATGAACACACAAGAGTAGCGCACGGCTGGAGGCGATCTGCTGCGCGACCCGCGCAAGCAACTGCTGGCTACTGCCGTCGAGCCACTGGCAATCGTCGACCAGCAGGACCGCGGGTCCACAAGCAGTCAGATAGCGGCTCAAGAACTCGGCGACCCCCTCAACGAAGGCATCACGTGGGTCGGACGCGCTCGGCGTCTCGGACGGCCCCCCTAGCACGGCCCCCAACTTGGGCGACAGCAGCCGCAGATACGGCGACATCGGACCGGCGGCACGCTGCAAATGTTCCACCAGTTCCTGGCGCCGCTCGGCGGGGAGGCCGCAAAAACCGCCGGCATGGGCCTCCAGGAGGCGCCTGACTGCCGCAAACGGATTCCAATCCGTGCTACTGCACCGCGCATATAGAACGAGCCGACCCTCCTCACTGAGCTGTTCCGCGAAACCAGCCAGTAGGTGGGTCTTGCCACTGCCAGTCGGCCCCACCAGCTCTAGCAGCGCCCCGCTGCCGCGTCTCGTGCCTTCCCACGCGCGCACCAAATTGGCGGCCGCGGCCCGAGACGCAAGCTTCGTAGCCGAGACCCCGACATCCTTTTGCGGAAGGGGTGGCGGATAGCTCGAAGCTCGCCTGGGGCCGCCGTCTGTTAGGCCGCAGAAGCGAGCTGCGACTGAAGCTAGATCGACGCGGTTCCGATCGCACAACTCGTCGAGGATGCCCCGCACAGCCGCCAGCGTGGCTGACTGCTCTCGCCAGTGCTCTGGCGACGGCATACATGTATCTAGTAGCTGTCCGAGATGGTAGCGATCGGATGCACGTGCGTCGTCCACTGCCAAGCGCCCACTTGCAGAGGCCAAATCTGTGAGCCGCGTCAAATGGCCTCGGTCAAGCAGGTAGACCTCGCGACGCTGTGGATTCATCAGTACCCCATCAAGCCCGAGTCGTCCGCAGCGAAAGCCCTCGGCATGTAGCCGCGCAATCCCCGAGCTCAGCTTGGTCGCGAGCGCCAGAAAGTCGCTTGGCGAGAGGCCCCGCTGGACGAGCGTCCGCAGCGCCACGGCTTGGACCCGCTCCATCACGACGTAGGGTGTTTCGCCCTCGGTTTGTACCAACAGGATCCGGGGCAGGCCCGTACCGCCAACACGTGCCAGGGCTGCGGCGTTGCGCACGAAGGTGGTCACCGTCCGTCCATCGTGCTTGGGCTGCTCACCCGGAACCTTGACCAGGCAGGGACTGTGCCCCCGCATGGCGCGGAATACGACGCCACCCTCCCCGCGGCCAACCTCCTCGAGCAGCGTGATGTCCGGATCTATCCTGGTCGCCCCAGCCATGCAGTCTGGCCCCCTTGTGAGCCGGACGACTGTAGACCGTCAAACGGGAATTGACCAGCAGGCCCTTGGCCGTCCGCACAGCGACCAGATACCTGCGCTCGTATCCTCGCGAGGGTCGGAGCCGCGGGCACCCCCGGTGCCCGCGGCCCCACGAAATCTCAACGTTGAGGCGCAACTGAGGGCGACTCAAGCAGTGATATGCGCGAACTTCTTCTTCATGTTCCCTCCCTTCGTTCTTCTCCCTTCCCGCCGCCGCAGCGCAGCGGTCGCGGAGTAAGATTGTCGGCGAATCTGGCTCTGAGCTCAGGGTCAACCAGCAAAGTGAAGCCCACCATGTTCCCCCACCTGTCGCTCACGCGGTGACCTGTCGGGTGAAAACCGAGCTTCAGCAGCCAGCTCGCCATGGGGTAGTTGACCGGCGAGGTTTCGGCCCGCGCCCGCTGCACGCCAGCCTCGCGCAGGACGTCGACCACGGCTCCGAACGACCGCCGCATGACATTCCGTACACTGCGCGCGGGGTCGAAGACCATCACCCTGAAGTAATAGGTGCTCCAATCCTCGGGATCGCCGGCCACCACACCAACCGTCTGGTCGCCAACGCGAAACTCAAAGTGATCGCAGTGATCGCGCAGGTAGCTGACCTTGGCGGCGCGGACGCGATCGGGGAGGTGCGCGCCGTCCACTTCCACGAGCTGAGGTGCGTACGCAGTCACGAAATCCCGCACACGATCCCACTCCCCGACGTGTCCAACGATGCCACTGTCGCCCAAAGGCAGGGGAAAGTGGGCGTTCCAGTCGATTCCCCAGAGCGTTTGACTCAGGGGCTGCCGGGCGTTGTCGTTGGTGCTCTTCGGTGGATCCGAGTGCCAGCGCGGGCGGAACACGCCGCTTGGCGGTCCCGCGTTCGCTGAGGCCCCAGCCTCCCCAGCCTCGGAATGGCACGTTGCATCCAGCGCCTTTGGCGCTCTCGTAGTTGTCATTGCCCCCCCTCCACAAAGCGCAACGAATGTTTAGTTACGGTAGCATGATGCCGTTATTTGTAAAGGATTATATCGATAGAGGAATTCTGTGTGTTCAATTACAGGGTTGTAGGCTCTATCCGCACAGTACTCCCGTACGGCCCCATAAAGCAAAATATGTTATAAGTTAAAAGTATCGATGCTAACAGAACGCACCTGCCGTAGAGAGGGCTTCACGCTCATCGAACTGATGATCGTCGTGGCGATCCTCGGCGTCCTTTCCTCGCTGGCGGTGCCGGCTTTCTCAACCTTCGTGCGTCGTTCGCGCACGGCCACGATCGCGCCCACGCTGCAGAGCATCTATGTGAGCGCCTCGTCGTACTACGTTTCCGAACTGACGGGGCGCGGCACCGACGCGGTCACGGTCACCAATTGCATCTCGGGGCCGGCCATGTCGGCCTGGACGCCGAGCGAGGACAAGCACATGTGGGACCCCGTAACCGGTGATGGGTTTCGCACGATCGGCTTCACGATCGCGGACATGATCTACTTCACCTACGAGCTCGACACGTTCGGGTTGCCGAGCACATGTGCCATGCCGTCCAACAATCCCACGACGTACGTATTTCGTGCCCGCGGGGACCTGGACGGGGACGGCATCCTGTCCACCTTCGAGGTGGCGGTGGGCACGGACGGCGACAATGCCCTGTATCGAGGCGCGGGCATGTGGACCTCCAACGAACTCGAGTAGGACGTGATCGCCCTGCGCGGACAGCGCAGCGCAATAGCTAGTTGCTACTGTCCCCGCGCCTAGAAGAGGTTCGGCCCAACTTCAACCCAACTTCAACCCAAGTAGCGACAGCCGTCCATGTCGTTGGCCGACGATAGCTCCGCGTCGACCAGCGCCATGAAGTGAAGGGCTGCCTTGGACAAGCGCTCGAAGTCGCGCGCGGTCCAACCGAACAGAATCGGCGAAAGGCCCCCGATGCGCACCGCCGCGAGATTGCCGGACTTCACAAACGAGTGGGCGTGAATGCTCGGCACGATCGCAAGACCAACACCAAGCTCCACCATCATGCCCGCGTTGTCCCAGTCATCCACCATCGTCTTGGCGCGAATGACGACGCCGCCATCCGCCAACTGCTTGGCGAGCCGGCTATCCGGCGACGTGTAGCTACGCAGGCCCACAAAGGGCAAGCCTTTGAGCTCAGCGATCCGCAGGCGCCTGCGACCCGCTAACTCGTGGTCTTTGGGGACAAGCAACATGTGGCGTGCCTCGATCACCGGCCGCTGCTCAAGGCCCTGTACCGGCACGGCGGTCGTCACAAACGCCAGATCGATCGGGTCGCGTCGCAGCAGCTCCAGGCACTGCCGGGTTGAGTTTCCCGGTCGAAACTCCAAGGACACGCCAGGAAATCGCTGGCGAAAGTTCACCACCGCCGCCTGCATGAAGTGGCGAACCGTGGTGGTGCCCGTGGTGATCAGAAGTGAGCCTGACTTGCCTTCTCGAATGTCCCCCACCATGCGCGTAGCAGCGGCCAGCGCCCCAAGCGCGTCGACGGCGGCCCGGTGAAGAACCTCGCCGGCAGGCGTCACCGTGACCCCACGCGCACGCCGGTTGAGGAGACTGACGTTGAGCTCGCGCTCCAGGCGCGCCACATGCTGGCCGACGGCGGGCTGCGTGCAACCCAGCTCACGCGCAACGGCGCTCAGGCTGTGTGCTTTGCACACCGCAGCAAACACACGGAGGTCTTCGAGGGTCATTCGATCCCAAAGTGTTTCATATGATGCGTGCTCAAGGTAACACTTTTTACTTGGATGGCAAACGAAGACCCTCGGCTCGCCCAAGGCCGGGAAACCACCTGGACGAAGCTGCCGCGATGTGTCAATGTGCGCGCCTTGCAGCCTTCGAAAACTCCCCACTGCCGTGACGAATTCCCTGCGCTGGCTCCGTTTGTGGGCCCTGTGTGCGCTGACCAGTAGCGCCGCAGCGGCCGTCGACCGCTACCTGCCAGCAAGCGCCTTTTGCGCGCCCACGGGCGGCTGCGCAGCGGTGGCCAACACGGAGGTGGGGCGAATCCTCGCGCCGTTCCTGCCGGCCGCAGGCCTGCTCGGGTTTTCCGCCATCTTCTGGGCCAGCATGGCTCGCCATCCGACGATCCGGCGACGTTCGCTGCAGGCGGGCATCGGGGCAGGTATCGTGGGCGGTGCGCTGCTGGCGCTGCAATGGCTGGAAGCGCGGCGCTTCTGCGAGCTCTGCCTGGCGGCCGACCTGTCGGCCCTGGGGGTTGCCGGCGCGAGCGCCCTGTCGCTGCGCACAAGCACACCGCCCAGCAGCAGCTGGCCCGTATCGGCGTGGACCGCACTGTTCGTCGTGGCCCTCGGCGTCCCGCCTGTCTACGCAGTGGCTCGGCCCGCTTCGGTGCCAGACTACGTCGTCGCACGTGAGCAGCCCGGAAAGCTGAACGTTGTCGAAGTCAGCGACTTCGAGTGTCCCTTCTGCCGGCGGCTCCATGACCCGCTCACCGAAGTGCTGGAGCCCCACGCGGAGCGGCTGAACTTCGTGCGTATGCCCTTTCCACTGCCCGGACACGCGCACGCAGAGCCGGCTACGCGCGCGTACCTATGCGCACAGGCCCAGGGCCAGGGCGAACCGATGGCCGACGCCCTGTTTTCGCGCCCGCTCGCGACGCTCGACCATGCGGCACTCGCAGGCGAACTGGGCCTGGACCAGTCCTCGTTCAAGGCGTGCCTTGCCGCACCGGAGACGGGCGCGCGCATCGCGACGATGAAACGCACGGTTGTCGAGGGCGGGCTCGCGGGCTTGCCCACCGTGTTCATAGGCCGCGAGCGCATCGAGGGCTTCGACGTACGTACCGGCGCGGCCCCCTACGCCGCAGCGGTCACGCGCGCCCTCAAGGGGCGCCACCCCACCCATCGGCCGGCACCATGGATCGCCCTGGGCCTTCTGCTGCTCGGCCTGGTGACCTGGAGCTCGCGCAGCTTCAAGAGCCGGGGTAAGAAAGCACCATGAGCGACACGTTTCTGGTCCACAAGGCGGGCGTCTTCGTGGTGCTGCTCCTGTCCCTGACGGTGCATGAGTGGGCCCACGCCATCAGTGCCCGCATGCTCGGAGACGACACCGCCGAGCGCATGGGACGGCTGACGCTCAACCCCGTGTCTCACATCGACCCCCTGGGCACACTCATCGCACCGCTGTTCATGAATTTCGGCTGGGCCAAGCCGGTCCCGATCAATCCGAGCCGCTTCAGCCGCAAGATCTCGATGGCGTGGGGCAACGTGATCGCAACCAGCGCCGGCCCCGTATCCAACCTCGTGCTGGCGCTGCTGTGCACCCTGGCCATTCGCTTCAGCCTCATGTTTGCGCCCGAGGTATTCCTATCCGAAGGCGCCCTGCAGTTTCTCCTGGGAACCGGCCTGCAGATCAACGTGTTGCTGGCGGTCTTCAACCTGCTCCCCGTCCCGCCCCTCGATGGAGGTCGGATCGTCGACGCGCTGATGCCATACAAGTGGCGGCCCGCCTGGGAGACCTATGCCCAGTACAGCCCCGCGGTGCTGCTGGCGATCATCATCCTGCCCCACGTTCCCGGGTTCGCGATCCTCGGTGCTCCCCTCTACTGGGCGATCGGGACGGTGCAGACCCCATTGCTCATGCTCGCCGGGGTCCG
>JAPPOR010000235.1 GCA_028817905.1 Myxococcales bacterium | reverse complement strand
TCTGCGCGGCGACCCTCCTAGCTCACCATGCCAAGGAAAGCTTCCTGCCCTCACCGTACGCCACCGTCAACCCGCATGTGCTGGACGTCGGAAGCAACGTCGTCTTCGATCAACCCCTCAACCGCTAACAGGAAAAGAGATTGGACATGCTACGTAGAACTGCACTCGTGTTGGCCGCGGGCTTGGCCTCGGTCGTCGTCGTCCAGGCGTCCCAGGCACAAAGCACCCAGATCCAGCTCGCCGACAACCGCATCCCGCTCAATGATCCACTGATCAACGGAGAGGCGGGCTTGCTCATGTACCCGCGCGATGTGGTCGGCGTGGTCAATCCGGGGCGCCCTGACCCGGTTCCCGTTCAATGGCCAGCCGCAGTAGGTGCCGTGGCGGCCGCCGTCGCTGCGGCGGTCGAGGTGGCGCATCGCGCCAACGAAAGCTGGTACCCCGACGCGCTGATCGACTATGACAACGCTGCCGTGCAGGCGGGCTCGGCCGGTTTGTTCGACTCTCCCGTGGTGCTTCGCTGAGTTGGTCGGTACCTGCGGCCCCATGCCGGGGCCGCGGGTGCCGACCCTGCGCTAACCCCAGCCATGAGGCACAGTCATGACAAGCCATCGTTTCCGACGCGCCGCCCTAGTGCCATGCTCGCTCATAGCGGCAGCGGCGGGAGCCTTCTTCCTGTGGCCATCAGAACCACCGTCTCCTGCCGCGGAAGCCTCGAAAGAGGCGCGAGACCGTCAAGACAGCCGACGCCAGGGCTGGACGGGGTCGAACTCGGACGGAGACCGCGATGGGTTTGCTGATCATACGATGGATTCCTTGCAGCATCCCGCCGAGGCGTTGGGAGGAGACTACCATGCCCTGGTGGTCGACTCGGCCGGACTTCCGGTCGCCGCAGCCGCCGTGGAGATCAAGCGCCTGGGGACTGACGCGCCGCAATCCCAGGAGACCGACACGAACGGCAGTGTCGCGTTCGAAGGGTTGCCCGCCGGGCACTACACCGTGCAGGCCCGCAAGGGCCCCAAGCGAAGTCGCCCGCTGCTTGTGCGTGCAGGAGACGTTCACGCGCCCGCTGTACTGCGCCTGCAGGCGCCGCCGCGGTACCGGGTCACGGTGCGTGATTCGGAGGGACAGCCGATCGTCGGCGCACAGGTCACCGTAACGCCCGGCCCGGCGGAGGCTGGACCGACGGACGAGACGGGTACCCGCGCACTCGGGACGTTGCCACCGGGCGACCACTCGATCGCGGTCCAGGCCGAGGGCGCCGCAATCGCACGCCGACGGCTGTTTGTCTCGCAGGATGAGAGCGGGGAACGCACCGTCTCGGTCCAAATGGTAGCCGGCGGCACTATCGTGGGCCGCGTCGTCGATGGGTCGGGGCGACCCATCGAAGGTGCCCGTGTCACCGCACGCCATGCGGGGGCGATCGACGGATTTGAAAGTGGCGCGGCAGGTACGAGCAAGAGCGACGAAGCGGGCGGATTTCAGATCAAGAAACTACACACAGGAAGCTATCTCGTGAGGGCGCGAGCAGAAGGCTTCGCAGCTTCCCAGCGACCCTGCCGTTTGACGGGCGGAAGCAAGTGCGGTCCGGTCACGCTGACCCTGCACGAGGGCGGGCAGGTATTCGGTCGCATCTCCACCGACGCGGGCGCGCCTGTGGCAAACATCGCAATCCGCTTGACGCGAACGCAGTCCGGCTATCTCCACTCAGAGCCACGTGGAGCGACTAGCGACGAAGCGGGCGAGTTCCACTTCAGCGACCTGGAGGCGGGCGAGTATGCGGTATCGGGGCACGGGCAAGACGGGCATACCGAGCCCCTGCACTTCGCACTCAAACGGGGCCAAGTGCACGAGGTGGCGCTAGCCCTCAGCGCAGGGCAAACCATCGCGGGGCGCGTACAAGATGACCAGGGCTCCCCCGTGACGGGCGCCACCGTACACCTGGCCCGTCACGGGTCAAGCGACGACGTGGGCGCCCTTGCGGCGCGTACCCGCACCAACGAGAGCGGCAGCTTCGCTTTCAGCGGAGTGGCTTCCGGGGCCCATCGCCTGTCGGCCACGTGGCCGGGCACGACCACAAAGGGTGGCGACAGCACGGTCGCCACGGCTGGCACCAAGGACGTGACCCTTGTGCTGTCCCGCCCAGCCTCCATCGGCGGTTCGGTAGCGCTTGAGGATGGCAGTGTGCCGGAAGGCTTCGAGGTGCTGGCGCGTGGGAAGGTTGTATACGTGGCCACCGAAGGGACGCCGGAGTTCGAGGTCGATGGGCTCGATCCCGGCTCGCTACAGATCGCGCTTCGTGGACAGCGGTTCGAACCGCTCATTACGAACGTGCACCTGGCACCCGGCGAACATCGGGAGCTCGGCGTGCTGACGGTAGCGACGGGACGGAAGCTCTCCGGCCGTGTGGTCGACGCATCCGGTGTACCGATCGTGGGCGCGGACGTCTACGTGGGCCACTTCTTCACCGGAGATGCCACCACGGTGGCGGGTGGGCCGGCCCCGAGAAGCTCCCACTTCAAGCAAACCCAGAGCCAGGCAGAAGGACATTACGAGCTCGAGGGACTCGCATCCGATGGGCTGCTCGTGGTCGCAGAGCATCGCGCGCACGGCCGTTCCACGCCCATGCCCATTTCCCGCCTGAAGGAACACAGCGACCTTGTACTGTACGGCGGGGCACGCCTCAGCGGGCACGTGGTGGAGGATGGTCAGCCGGTGCATGGCGCGCTGATCGCGCTCACGAGCGTGGACCGAGCGGTGCAGTCACACGCATCGGTCGCCCTGGGCGCCACGTCGGATGCCGAGGGTCACTACGTGGTCGAGCGACTTCCACCAGGCAGCTATCGCGTCGCCGCCATGCTGGGGGGCGCGCCGGGCGCCAAGACCCAGACCCTGGAGCTCACCGTCGAGCCATCCTCGCTTGAGATCGAGCGTGACTTCGGGTTCGAGGCCGAGGGCGTAACCGTCGCGCTAGCCCCACCGGCCACCGACGGGGAATTCCTGGCATCCTGGTCGATGAAGGGATCGGGCGGTTCGCATGTGGGCCGTTTGCGCACCGACGAACCCACGGTGCTGCGCGGAGTCGTGCCCGGCCGCTACGTGCTCTGCATGCAACAGCACCAACCCATCGCCTCCGGCCCGGGACAGCCCCCATGTCGGTCAGTCGAGGTTGCCGCGCAAGACGACCAGACGCTACAGCTGTAATTTTGACGCCTGCGCAGGGGAACGCCTGGGAATCGCCGCGCAGGGACGCGGCAAGCTACGTAGCGCCACACCGGCCCTCGTGTGCTATGCATGCCGCAGCACAACCCGCCGCTCTGACGCGGCGCATGCCCACACAGCGTTGGGTCCCGGTGGCACACGAGGACGACCGGACGCGACAGCTGTGATTGGACGTGAACATGAGCGCCACGACCTGGATCGCGACCCAACTATTCATCCATCTCGGCGTACCGCTCTGGCTGGCGGCCTGGCGCGCCTGGAGGCGCCCACGCGGCAGTCGCGTCGCCAGTTGGTTGGAGATCGCCGCCTCGGTGTTGGCCATGATATTCCTGCTGGTTGTCGCCGGAACCGCCTGGGTAGCCCTACCGACGTGGGTCGGGCCGACGTTGCTCGCAGCAGTGACGATTGCGGCAGCGCGCGCGTGGCACCGGACGCGCGCACTGCCGCAGAGGCTTCCGCGTGGCGTCGGCGGGTGGACGAGCGTGGGCGTATC
>JAPPOR010000103.1 GCA_028817905.1 Myxococcales bacterium | reverse complement strand
GTCGAAGCCCACGGTGGGGCGGAGTGTAGCAGGCCGACCTAGCCCGGATCATTCACCAAGGCCACATCGCCTCGCTTGGTCTTCGACTTCACAGCGCTTTCGGCTCCCTCACAAATACAGACAGTCTGTGGGTCGGTCGCCGAAAGCCCTGTGAAGCCGAATCCCTATGCGATCCGACGCGGCCTTGGTGAATGATCCGGCTCGTTTTGCGATGGGCGCCGCCTGGGGGTAGTGCCGGGCACAAGCCAGCGGATCAGGGGCCGTGTACGGGCAGACGCAGGCACACGGTGGTGCCCTGGCCGGGGGTGCTGTCGATTTCGATCGAGCCGCCGTGCTTTTCCATGATGCGGTAGGCGATACCGAGGCTGAGACCCGTACCCACGCCAACGCCCTTGGTGGTGAACCCGGGGTCGAAGACGCGGTCCAGATGGGATCGTTCGATGCCCGCCCCGTTGTCGGCGATTTCGACCACAGCCGTCGGCACGGCGCCCCCCGAGTCTAGCCGCGTGGCCACGGTGATCGTGCCACGATCCGTGGTCGCGTCGATCGCATTGGTCAGCACGATTAGGAAGGCCTGGTTTACCTCTCCGGCGAAGCACCTGACGTCGGGGAGGTCGCCATAGTGACGCTGCACGTTGATATGCGTCCCCAGACGGTGGGAGAGCAGGGTGACGGTGGTGTCGAGCCCTTCGTGCAGGCTGGTGTGCTGCAGATCGGCCTGATCGAGCTTGGCAAAACTGCGCAATGTCTTGAAGATCGAAAAGACGCGATCACAGGCGGAGCGACTGGCCTTGCCCGTGGCTTCCATCGCCGTCAGGGCGCGCTCGAGGCGCCTGCGGGCCTCGGTCGGGACGGCTCCATCGTCCAGGAACTCGCCCAACAACCCGATCACACGCCCCGTCACATCGACCCCCGCGTTGATGGCGCCCAGCGGCGTGTTCATCTCGTGGGAGAGTCCGGCGGCCAACTCTCCGAGCGCTGCGAGCTTGCCGGATTGCACGAGCTGGGCCTGCGTGTCCCGCAGCATTCGGTTGGTGGCTTCCAGGGCGGCGGTCCGCTGTTGTACGCGGGTCTCCAGTGCTTCGTTGAGTCCGCGCAGGTGTGCGTACAGGGCCGCGTTCTGCAGGGCCACGGCGGCATGGTTGGCGATCACGGTCACGAGCCGCTCGTCGTCTTTGCGCAGCAGGTTTCGATCGAGGGTCTCGACGTATACGACCCCCACCAGCTCGCCCTTGGCTTGCATCGGGATCGCCATGTGGCTCTCGATCTCAGTACGATGGTCCCCGGGCAGCGCGTTGGGCTTGAAGTTGAGGCGCACGATCTCCCGCTTGGCGGCAGCCGTGCCGATGATCCCCTCGCCGAACCGGAGCCGGGCCCGCGCTTGCCGCACTCGCTCCCCGCGGGCGGCGGCCAGGGAAAGTCCATGGTCGCCGTGGGCCGACGCCGCGCTCGTCCTCGGCCCGCAGCGCGTATCGGCCCGAGGCTCCTGTGCCGGGTCGCTTTGGCTGGTGCGCTCCTGTGCCGGGTCGCTTTGGGAGCTGGCAAGGAACACGCTGCAGTGGCGTGCGCTGTACAGTTCTCCCATGCTCCCGAGCACCGCGTCGAGAATCGCGTCCCGCTCGAGGACCGAGTTCAGCGCGGTGGAGGCCGCATCGAGCACTCGCAGTTCATCCGCACGCTGGGAAAGGCGCTGGGCTTTTGTGGGCGCTGCTTCCGTGGGCCTTGCGGGCTGGGCCCCAGCGGAGACGTTCTGCGCAGGCCCTGGGGGGGGCTCGTCCATGGTGCCCAGGCTACTTGTTCGGCGCCCGTTCGCCAGCCACGCCGGGCAAAAAGAAGCTGGCCTGGAGCTTACCAAAGGGAAGTTCACGTCGGGCGGCGGCGGCGGCCCGGTCTCGGGGGGCTTTTCCTGGCGTTCGACAGCCGTCAGACTGGGGCCGTATGCACATGACACAGGCACAGGAGCGCTAGCGGCATGTATCTGGAGTTCTACGGGGCAGCCGGGGAAGTCACGGGTTCGCTTCACCGAATCCACGTGAGTGGTCGCGATGTTCTGCTCGACTGCGGGTTGTTTCAGGGCCACCGAGCCCAAGCCAACCGGTTGAACCGCGAGCTGCCGTCCTGGGCGACGAGCGCCCATGCGCTCGTGCTCAGCCACGCGCATTTGGATCACGCGGGCAACACTCCGTCGCTGGTCAAGCGCGGCTTTGCGGGCAACGTCTACTGCACGCCCTGCACGCGGGACTTGTCGAGCGTGATGTTGCGTGACGCAGCGATGATTCAGGAACAAGACGCGCGCTACATCAACCGACGCAACCAGCGCGAAGGCATCGATGATCGCGTGGAGCCGCTCTACGCGATCGAGGACGCCCAGCAGGCCATCCTTCAGATGGTCTCCATCTCCCTCCACCGCCCGATGACCATCGCGCCGGGGGTGACGCTGACGTTTCACAACGCCGGCCACGTCCTGGGGTCGGCACTCGTGCAGCTCGACCTGGTGGAGCGTGGGAAGCGCCTGCGATTGCTCTTCACCGGAGACCTCGGGCGCGAGGAACTGCCGCTCTTGCGCTCCCCGGAGATCGTCGATGGGGTCGATTTCCTGATCGCCGAGAGCACCTATGGCGACCGTGCGCATCCGGAGTTCGCCAGTACCGATGACGAGCTTGCGCGCATCATCGGGGAGACGGTTGCCCGAGGGGGGCGGGTCTTCATTCCGGCCTTCGCGTTGGAGCGGGCCCAGGAGGTGCTGTTTGCCCTGGAGCGACTACATGAGCAGGGCCGTGTTCCGGCGGTGCCTATCTACATCGACAGCCCCTTGGCGATTTCGATCACCGAGATCTACAAGCTGCACCCTGAGAGTCTGGCCGACGAGGTGCAGCGGCGGCTACTCGAGCGCAACGATCCGTTCTCGCCCCCTGGCCTTAAATACGTCTCGGATGCGGCCGCCTCCAAGCGACTCCAAAAGAGCGGCGAGCCGTGCATCGTCATCGCGGGATCGGGTATGTGTGAGGGCGGCCGTATCGTGCATCACCTGCGCGAGGGGCTCGGCAGGGCGGAAAACAGCGTAGTGATCGTTGGCTTCATGGCTCAGCACACGCTCGGCCGCCGGTTGGTGGAGCGTCGTTCCGAGGTCAAGGTGCTCGGGGTCCCCCGCAAGGTGCGGGCGCGCGTGCACGTGCTCAACGGCCTATCGGCCCACGCAGACCGCAACGACACCCTGGAGTTCATCGCAGCCACTTGCCGTGCGGGGCGCGTCGAGCGAGTGGCCCTGGTACACGGCGAGGCTCAGGCGCGCGCGAGCCTCGCCGAAGCGCTCACGGAGCGCGGCCTGCCCAAGGCCATCCTGGCCGAGAAAGGCCAACGCGTGGAGCTCTAGCCAGCTAGAATTGCGAGAAGAACTCCCAGACCAGGCTGGCTGCGCCGCGGGGTTGGGTGTGGCCGCCGGCGTATTCGCACCACTTGACGGGGTAGCCTTCGTCGCAACCCTGATAGAGAACACAGGCACCGTCCGGGCTGGTGTCGCCGCCGCAGCTGTTGGTCATTACCCAATGGTCACGGCTGCCCTGCCCGCCGGAAAACGGCACGATCGCGTCGCTTGTGCCGTGGGTGACCAGGGCCGCGACCTGCCCCTGACAGCGGCCGCGACCGATGGGGCCGCTGCCCGACATCGGCGCGATGGCCCGGAACTCGTTGCCGAGCGAGCAACCGACGCGGTTGCTCATAATCGCTCCGTAGCTGAACCCGGTGGAGAAGATGCGGGTGGTATCCACGCAGTAGTTGTCCTTCATCCACTCGACCAGGGCGGTTGCGAAGGGGATGTCGTTGGGGCTGCCCCAGCCGGCATTGAGGCCCTGGGACGACACGAAGATGGCTTCGCCGCGCGCCATCCGCTCCAGCCCGTAGTACCCGGACAGGGCGATGCCGCTTGCGCTGCCTCCCAGGTAGTGCCAGGCAAAGACCAGTTTGTAGGGTTTGTTGGCATCGTAGCCCGAGGGGGATGCCACGATGTAGCTGCGGCTCATCCCGTCGGCGTCGATCGTGAAGCTGTTGCCGCTTCCGGGTGAGTCGCTCTTCCCGCATCCCGCGCTGGGCACCGGGTCGTTGCCGGGCAACGGCAAGGGCGCCTCCGGTTCCGGTTCCGGTTCCGGGTTCATGGGTCCTGGTCCGGGGCGGGCAGGTGGCGCTGGGGCCGTGGGCCCCGGCATGTTCCCGCTTGGCCGGTCAGGTTCGGGCGCCGTGGGCATGGGCGCATCCATCGGAGTTGTGGCGCCGCTGCCCGCTTCGGGCGCCTGGTCGGAAGGGGTCGACGGCGCTGGCGTCGAGACGGTCGTCGACGGAACTGCGACCGCCATGGACACTGGCATCGGCGCAGCCACCGTGTCCTTCTGCATTTCTCCCGGGTTTGGGGTCGCCCCTGCCGGAGCGGCCGGTCCGGCCTCTTGGCTCGCGCAAGCGAGTAGCCACAGTCCGGCGCTTGCCACGCCGAACCCCCACACACGTCTGCTATTGTTCATCGCAATCACCCGTTGCCATTGCGGTTCCGGGGAGCTGCTGGCTGCCGCGCCAGGCTCTTGCCGAAAACCCACCGCTAGTGGTGGTAGCCCGGCGGGACCCGCCGGGCTAGGGGGGTGTCCCTGGTTTCACTGGTTTCAGCGCATCCAGTGCTCGAAGGTCGCAGCGAACTCGGGGCGTACCCCTACTCCGTGCGGCCCCGATTCCATTACGCTCTTGGCGCGCGCGACCCGTATGTAGCCCAGGGACGGCGAGTCGCGCCAAGTCCGTTGCGTCAAAGACCCACGCGAGCCTCCGGTCTCACCCAAACCCCTGCGAAGCCAAACATTTGCGGGCCGGGACCCCGCCCACGACCCACTTGGAACCCGATGGTCGTCACCCTCCGGACAGCGTGCATTTTTTAGGTGATTTCGCGGCGCTACCGTTCACCGTCCCCCATCAGCGTACGGGGGGCGCGGCTTGCGCTGATGCGGGGGGCTCCTTAGAGTAGACGGTGTTGGGTACGAAGATGGGGAACTCGGCATCGAGCGCGAACAGGGTGGGCCACCTGGCCGGTAGCGCGGCCGTGTCTGCACTGCTGCTTGCCGTGTGCGCATCTGCATGCGGTGACCCGCCTCAGCGCGGTCCAGCCGCCATGCGCGGCCAGGCGCCAGCGACCCAACCCGATCCGGACGACCCGCTCGGCCCCGGGCTTGAACCTCCCAATACGGCCGACAGCACGTCGAACGTGGCGCCCCGGCAGCAGATGCCTGGTACCACTCCTGGTGCTCCCGGCGCGGGGGCACCATCTGGTGGTCAGGAGCCGACGGGTGCACCCTCCGGGCCGATGATGGAACCAGGGTCGGGACCAGATGCGCCCGAAGAACAGGGACGGGAATCGATGCAAGAACCGGCGGAGGAGCCGACCGAGCCGGCGGACTCGGAAGGAGCCGGCGAGGCACCGTCGGACGCCGGCCTTCACGACGGCGGCTTCTGAAATCAGTCGCGTGTTCCCGTGCTGACCCGCAAGAGAGGGGCGCGGGCCCTGCCGCCTTGGCCGGCGGGGGGAGAGGGCCGCGTGGCCCTCTACGTGGACAATAGGAACCTGGCCTGGAGCTTCCCGAAGGGAAGTTTCAGGTCTCAGTGGGCCTGGCCCTGCGTGGATGCCTGCTCGGGGGCTTGCAGTTCCTTGACCACTTCAACGAGGTCGGCGGGCACGTCCACAAGGTGATCCGGGTCGTGCGCTTCCAGCAGGCCACGGCCCGAGTAGCCCCAGGCGACCGCGATCATCCGCACAGATGCGGACCGCGTGGCCTCGATGTCTCGCACTTCATCGCCGACATAGGCGACCTCTCCGGGTGTCAGCCCCTTGGATCGGAGCAGCGCCCGCAGGCGACGGCCCTTGCCCCATACGTTGGAGGCGGTTCCGACGAAGTCGAACACTTCCAGGTCGTGAGCGGCCAGGAAGTCGTTCACGTTCTTCCGGGTGTTGGATGTCAAGATGCCCAGCTTGACGTGCTTGTGGAGCTCATGGAGGGTCGGCTGCATGCCGTCGATCACCGGCAGTTTGGGGACCTGTCCTTCCATCTCCCTGCGGATCCGCGCTGCCACCATCGGGATGCGATGCCAGGAGACGCCAATCCGGTCTCGGAGCTCTCGGTACGAGAGCCCGCGCATCTGCGGAACCTCCGACCGATCGACCGTCCGGTAGTGAAACTCAGGGGCCAACGAATTGGCGACGTCCAGCACAGCGTAGAAGCTGTCGGCGATTGTGCCGTCGAAATCAAAGATCAGCGTGGAAATGGACACAGACTTCAATCTCCTGGCGTTGGCGGCTGGGCGGGCCCTGTTTTCAACTGTGTGCAGGCTTCGTCCCATCGCCCGCCTCCGCGCGCGTCCGGTCGCTCTTGGCCGCACGTGAGCATGGTCAGCGAGTTGTGGAAAACCGCCACCGGGTTGGGAAGATCGCGTCGCGCCTCGATTGCCGGGCGGAGTCTGGGGGGGCGGGACGGCAGGCTCATGGCAGGGTACATATGCCAGCGCGCTGGCTCCATGCGGAGTGTGCGAGGCGCGCAAAGGAATTGCATAGGCCCGCGACGGTTTGCGTGTCAAGGACAGGGCCGGCCTACGCACAGCCGAGGCGCGTACCGCGACGCCGCGTTTGCTCGCCCGTGGTCTTCCAGTATCCGGTCCGCGTGCGGAGGTCTTCAGGCCTTTTGCGAAGCGCCGACAAGCGCTCGAATCCCCCATAAAAACGCAAGTTTGGTTTCTAACTAGAACTGTCTGAAATAGCTGTCCGGCTTCTTGGGTGCGTGGGAAGCTTCCCAGTAGCTGCTCGCATGGGGGTCTCGTCGGCGCCGCATGCTGTCTCGGCCAGAGAGGCGCAGGACCACGCCGAGGGGTACGAATAGGCCAAAAAACAGCCCCCCCATGATTAGGTGCGACAGCACGAAGCCGACCGGATAGGTCAGCACGGACAGGCCTACGTAGAGGAACCGGTTGCCGCGGGGTGCGATGAGCGACAGCGTCCCGGATACCAGGCCCACTGCAAGCAGGGCACAGCTGACCGGCATGCGCACGGGGCCGAGCCCGAACGAGAACAGCAGCACGCCGTACCATGCCATCGCGGCGAGCCCCGTAAAGCCGACGAGGGCGACGAAGCCGAAGCCGCGCAGGACGCGCGCGTCGGGGCTCCAGTTGATTTCTACCAGCTTGCTCACGTCCCCATTCAGTCCAACGCAAACTCGTCCAAATAGGACTGTCGGTCGACGGTCTGTGCGTCCGGCTGATCGGTCTTGAGCAGGATCTGGTTTTCGATCACGAGCGCATCCATGTTCGTACCCATGAAGCAGCGATAGGCGTCCTCGGGGGTCATCACGATCGGCTCTCCGCGTACGTTGAAGCTAGTATTGATCACGACGGGGCAGCCGGTCTTGCGTTTGAACGCTTCGACGATGCGATAGAGCCGTGGTTGGCGCTCGCAATCCAGCGTTTGGATGCGTGCCGAGTAGTCCACGTGCGTCACCGCTGGCAGGTCGGAACGTACTTGCCGGACCTCGTCCAAGCTGCGCGTGGTTCTGCTCCTGGACTTGGTGCGCCGCTCTGCGCGCACCGGCGCCACCAGCAGCATATATGGGCTGTCTTCCTGTGGGCGGGTCTCAAAGTACTCGTGCACGTGCTCTCGAAGGACGGCTGGCGCGAAGGGCCGAAACGATTCCCGGAACTTGATCTTAAGGTTGATCGTCGACTGCATCTCGGGCGAGCGCGGATCGCCAAGAATCGAGCGCGCGCCCAGCGCGCGCGGCCCGAACTCCATGCGGCCTGCCATGTGGCCGACCACATTGCCCTCTGCGATCAGGGTTGCGACCCGTTCCGCCAGGTCCGGTTCGTCGTCATGGCAGGTATAGACTGCGCCAACGCGGTCCAGGTAGGCGCGCACCTCGTCGTTTCCGAACGCGGGTCCGAGCAAAGATCCACGCTGGGCATCCTGGGCCAGCGGCACTCGTGTCCGGTCGAGCAGCTGGTGCCATACGAAGGCGGCAGCTCCAAGGGCGCCCCCAGCGTCTCCTGCGGCGGGCTGGATCCAGATTCGCTCGAATGGTCCCTCCCGAAGCAGGCGCCCATTGGCCACACAATTAAGCGCCACGCCGCCCGCCATCGTCAGGTTCTTGCTGCCCGTCAGTGTGTGTGCATGACGACCGATGCGCAGCACGATCTCTTCGGTGACGGCCTGGATGGAAGCCGCCAGGTCCATCTCGCGCTGGCCGATGGCGCTCTCAGGCTTTCGTGGCGGCCCGTCGAACAGTGAGTTCATGCGCGGCGACGTCATGACGTCGTCATGGCAGTACGCAAAGTAGTCCATATTGAGGCGAAAGGAGCCGTCGGGTTTGAGGTCGATCAGTTCGGAGAGGATCCTGCCCTTGTAGATGGGTTCGCCGTAGGGGGCCAAGCCCATCAGCTTGTACTCGCCGCTGTTGACTCGAAATCCCGCGAAATAGGTGAACGCCGAGTACAGCAGTCCGAGCGAATGGGGAAAGCGCATTTCCTGCAGCGGCTCGATGCGGTTGCCCCGCCCGTGCGCAATGCTGCCAGTGGCCCATTCTCCTACGCCATCCAACGTGAGTACCGCGGCCTCGTCAAAAGGTGAGGGGTAGAAGGCGCTTGCAGCATGGGACTCATGGTGCCGGGTGAACACGTACCTGCCTCGGTAATGGCCTGCGAGCCCGCGGTCGAGTTCCCGGGGGATATGCAGCTTCTGCTTCAGCCACAGCGGCAACCCCATCATGAACACTTTGAAACCGCGGGGAGCGTGGGCCAGGTACGTTTCAAGCAGTCGGTCGAACTTGAGCAGTGGCTTGTCGTAGAAGGCCACCATATCCAGCTGGTCGAAGCTGATGCCCGCCTCCTTCACGCAATAGGCCGCTGCATGGCGCGGAAACGAGTGGTCATGCTTCTTGCGAGTGAACCTCTCCTCCTGCGCAGCCGCTACGATTTGGCCGTCGCGCAGGAGGGCGGCTGCACTGTCGTGATAGAAGGCTGAGATCCCCAGGATGTGCATCAGAAACGTCCGGTTGCTTCAGCGGGAGGGGGGTGTGGGCACCAGGATCATGACCGGAATCGCGCGCTCCGTTCGCGCCTGGTAGTCGTTGTAGCCCGGGTAGAGATCGGCGGCGGCTTGCCACGCGAGCTCACGCTCTTGCCCATGGGCTTCGTGGGCAACGCATGCGAGCTCGCCCTCGTCTCCAAGTACAAGCGAGCATTCCGGGTGGGCCTTGAGGTTGTGGTACCAAGCGGGGTTGCGGTCACGGCCGGTTGCCGACGCGACCAGGATGAAGTGATCCCCACGCCGGGTGGCGAACACCGGCACCTCGCGCGGTTCGCCGCTGCGGGCGCCGGTGCAGCGCAATAGGACACTCGCCCGACGGAACCCGGTTCCGATACTGGAATGGAACCTGCCCCCCGTCCAGCGGAGGAGCCTCCTATCCAACGGTGTGAGAACGTTGAGGATCAGCCAGCCACCGAACCGGCTGCGCGCCACCGTCTGGACAAAATCGTGGTAGTAGCCCATGGACTCTCCGGCGCGCGAGCTTGGGCCTCGCGCACGTGTACAATCAAATCGCACGCTTCATCACACGGGCAGCACACGGGTGCAAGGGTCGCCTTCCTGCGCTGCTCTTGGCACCTCAAGCTTCTGCGCGCCCGCGACGATTACAGCGTGGATGTCTACTCGCTGGACCGGCCGGAGCACGTCGTGAGCAGTCCCGGGCGGGTATTGTTCGTCGAAGACGAGCCGCCTATCCGAGAGGCGTTCGTTCGGTGCTTTGCGGGCAAGCCGTTCACCATCGACCTCGCCCGTGACCTGTCCGACGCGCGCGAGCTGTCCCTGGAGAATAGCTACGATGTGGTGGTGACTGATATGGCCTTGCCGTTTGGAGACGGCCTGGATGTCATCCAAACGTTGCGGGCTCGCCAGCCGGACACCAGCTTCATCCTCGTGACCGGGCTTGCGAATCTAACCCTGTCTCCCGACGACGAGCGTGCGGCCTGCATCTCCCAGATCATCTTCAAGCCGTGGCAGCGCGAGGAACTCCAGAACGCGGTTAATCACGCGATGCATGCCCATAGGCGTCGGGCTGCGGAGCGCCAGCTGGAGTTGCAGCGGGCGTCGAACCTTCCTCTGGGATGCCATCGCATTCTGATGGTGGAGGACAGCGAGGTCGATGCAAAGACCATTGAAGGGATGCTCGAGGCCTGCCCGATCGGCCGCTTCGAGACGCGCGTCGAGTCGCGTCTGGTCGATGCCATGCGGACGCTTGAAGTGGACGACTACGACGGCGTGCTCGTCGACCTCGGGCTGCCCGACGCGCGAGGCCTGACGGCCGTCGCGATGCTGCGTCGCTATACCAACGCACCTCTCATCGTTGTTACGGCGAGTGACGACGATACCCTGTCGATGCAGGCTATTCAGCTGGGTGCGCAGGATGTCCTGGTCAAGCAGAAAACCCAACGCACCGAGCTCAGCCAGCGGATCCGCTTTGCGATCGAACGCAACCACACCCTTGGCGAGTTCGCCTACCTGGCCCAGCATCATCCTTTGACGGGCCTTCCCAACCGGACATTGTTCTATGACCGCCTCACCGAGGCCTGCAAGCGTGCCCGCCGAAACCGCTTGACCTTGGGGCTCTACTTCATCGATCTGGACGGCTTCAAGTCGGTCAATGACACCTATGGCCACGACGTGGGGGACACAGTGCTACGCGAGGCGGCCAACCGTCTGCGGAGCGCAGCTCGGGAGTCGGATACGGCGGCCCATCTCGGAGGCGATGAGTTTGCGCTGATCGCCGAAGCGCTGTCTGTCTCCCACGATTCCCATATCGTCGGGGATCGGATCGTCTCCGCTCTTGGGGAAGCCTACGCGGGGGTCGGGCACGAACATGCCATCAGCGCCAGCGTGGGCGTCGCCTGTTCGCTCGGCGATGATACCGCCACGGACTTGGTGCGGTGCGCCGACGCGGCCATGTACGAAGCCAAGCGCGCGGGCAAGAACCGACTATGCGAGTGGCCGGACGTGAAGGTTCCCCCAACCCGAGGGGCGTGAATCGCTCGCTGCGGGAACCTCCCCCTCAATGGTTGCTCCTGGGTTCGTCCTGACAACGCGATAGACTCCTTGCGCCACCATACGGCCGACATGGACCAGGGCCGTTTGGTTGGCGAGCCCATTGTCGGCGGGCGCTTGTCTTGCGGGCTCAAGGAGGCTGGGCCGTACCACCAGTTGGTGAGCTACTGTGGCCAAGCGGCCCGCAATGGGTCACGATCCTGAGCCGGGTATTGGCTAAATGAGGGCGCGATGAAGAGAGCGAGTTGGGTCCTGGGAGTGCTCGTTTGCGGGCTAGGCAGCGCGTCTGGGTGCTCGTCCGATGGCGGGGACGACGGGCGCTGCACCGGGGATAGGTGTTCGGGAGGGCGGGCGCAGGCGGTCGCGATGGGTGCACCGGGGGATCCGGCTTCCGCGATGCAACCCCCGGCTTCCACCGATTTCGGCAACGCTTCCCAACCGGTGGCGCCCCCTCCGCCGCCTGCACCGGGCGGCGACACGCTAGTGCCTGTCGCTGGTGGTGGGGGTGCCGAGTGCGAGGATGGGGTGTTCTGTGTTCCGGACGGGCCAGACGGCGGCTGCGGCCAGATCAGGTTCGACGCCGATGTGGAGGTCATCGTGACGAAGCACCCCGGCAACGTGCTCCTGGTGTTCGACCGCTCCAGCAGCATGTCCGATCGCTGGAATGGGCAGGCGCGCTGGCAGGCGGCCGGCGACGCAATCCGGCGCGCGCTTGAGCCGCTTCAGGCCGACCTCGCCCAGGTGGGCTCCGTGTTCTTTCCGACACCGGGAGAGGGTTGCGTGGACCCAACCGGAATCGCTTGCGTTTTTGTGCCGGATCTGACTGGGCTGGGCTGTGCCGTCGAGGGCAGCCATCCAAGCCAGATCGGGTTTACGGCGGGAGATCAATTCCTTCAGACATTCTCGACGGGCGCGGCCGGTGGCGCTCCGCCCTACGCGCCGGAGGGTATCGGCCTGACACCGCTCATGGAGGGTCTGCAACAGGCTGAGATGGTCCTGGCGGGTGCTACGCTTGAGGGCGCGACGGCTGTCGTGGTCATTACCGATGGCGAGCCGAACTGTGGTTGGAACGCAGGCGTGGCCAATGGAATCGTTTCCGGATGGCGTGACAACGGCATTCAGACCCATGTGATCGGTTTGCCCGGCGTTGGGCCCGGCGCGGGAGAAGCCGTTCTGAACGCATTGGCCCAGGCCGGCGGGACCGACCGGTTCGTGACGCCAGCAGACCCCGCAGCGTTGGAAGCGCAACTGGCGATGATCGTATCCGAGACGGTGCAGATGAATGCGGGTTTCAACTCGTGCGAGATCGACCTGTCACCCGCGGCGCAAGTACCCGACAAGCTGCTGATGATCGTCGAGGAGCCAGGTGCCGCGGAGAAGCGGCAGGTCCCGCGTAGCTTCGGCTGGAGTCTCAACGCGGCGGGCGATCACGTGAGCATCATGGGACAGTTGTGTGACGAAGCCATGGGCGGCCGCTTCACCTCCATCACCTTCGAGTACGCGTGTCCGGACTCGCCACCTCCGCCGGAGATCCCGCCCCTCCAATAGCGAGAACGCTTCGTTTGGCCCGCATCCATCACCAAATCACGCGCCCTCGCACACTGCTCGACTCCGCAGCGCTTTCGCCTCAGTCAACAATACAGCGAGTATTCCCTCTTTCCGAAAGCGCTGCGAAGCCGATCACTTGCACGATCATCACGCGCCTTGGTGATGGATGCGGGCTAGTGGTCAGGATCCGGTATGCTTCGGGTCATGAGTCTACATCCATTGGCTGGCAAACCGGTCCCGCCCGAACTCATCGCTGACCTCCCCCGGCTCGTGACCGCATATTTCGCCTGCATGCCGGACCCCGGCACATCGGCACAGAGAGTTGCTTTCGGTACCAGCGGCCACCGTGGAAGTGCCCTGAACCGTGCTTTCAACGAAGCTCACATTCTCGCGATCACCCAGGCCATTTGCGACCACCGCAAGGCGCAGGGCATCGGTGGGCCGCTCTACCTCGGCAAGGACACCCACGCGTTGAGCGAGCCAGCGTGGGTGACGGCTCTCGAGGTGCTGGCAGGCAACGATGTCGAGGTCTGCATCGATTGCGAACATGGGTACACCCCCACTCCAGTGATCTCCCATGCGGTCGTATGTTTCAACCGTGGTCGGAGTGCACGCCTTGCGGACGGCATTGTCATCACGCCGTCGCACAATCCGCCTGAGGACGGGGGCTTCAAGTACAACCCGCCCCACGGTGGGCCGGCCGATACCGATGTGACCGATTGGATCGCAAGGCGCGCGAATCAGCTATTGGAGGGGCGCAACACGGATGTTCGGCGCGTGACCTTCGCGACTGCGCTGGACGCCGAGTCGACCCACGCCCATGACTTCATCACGCCCTATGTGAGCGCACTTGCTGAGGCTGTCGACATGGACGCGATCGCCAGGGCGAAGCTGCGTATCGGCGTGGACCCCATGGGGGGCGCCGGGGTTGGCTACTGGGAGCCTATCGCCGATCGCTACGGGCTCGATATCGACGTGGTCAATCCACACGTAGACGCAACCTTTCGGTTCATGCGCGTGGATGGGGACGGCAAGATCCGTATGGATTGTTCGTCCCCGAGCGCGATGGCCGGCCTGTTGGAGCTGAAGAACCGCTACGAGATCGCGTTTGGGAACGATGCCGACTACGACCGCCATGGGATCGTGACCCCGGGTGCGGGGCTGATGAACCCAAACCACTTCCTGGCGGTCTGCATCGACTACTTGTTTCAACACCGTCCGCGCTGGCGGGCCGACGCCGCCGTGGGCAAGACGCTTGTCAGTAGTAGCCTGATCGACCGGGTGGCCAAGGGTATCGGGCGTGGCATCTACGAAGTGCCGGTGGGCTTCAAATGGTTCGTGCCCGGCCTCAGCGACGGTAGCTGCGGCTTCGGGGGCGAGGAGAGTGCGGGCGCTTCCTTCTTGCGGAGCGACGGAAGCACCTGGACGACCGACAAGGACGGCATTCTGCTCGATCTGCTTTCTGCCGAGATCACTGCCGTGACCGGTGCCGATCCGCAACGGCACCTCGGCCGCCTCCTGGAGCGGTATGGTGAGCCGGTATATCGCCGCATCGACGCGCCTGCGACCCCGCGGCAGAAAGCTGTCCTCAAAGCCCTGTCACCGGACGCCGTGCGCGCGACCGACCTGGCGGGCCATCCGATCGTGCACAGGCTCGCTCGTGCCCCGGGCAATGGTGCCCCGATCGGGGGTCTCAAGGTCACCACCGAGCAAGGTTGGTTCGCGGCGCGCCCTTCCGGTACCGAGGACACCTACAAAATCTACGCAGAGAGCTATATGGGCGAGCAACACCTCGAACGGATTCTAGAAGAAGCGCAGGCAATCGTCGCCGACGCGCTTGCTCGCTAGCCGTTGCCGCAGGCCACGCATACGGGCGTTTCGGGGAATGCGGAAAGTCGTCGGTAGCCGATCGGCTCGCCGCAGCTTCGGCACTCTCCGTACTCGCCCTGACCCAGGGCCTCAAGGGCCGCGCGGCAGCGCTGCAGGCGAATCGATAGATTTCGACGGGTGGCTTGTGCCATCGCCTGCTGCTGCATCGCGTCCATGCGGGAGAGCCGGCCGACGGACGCTTGATCGAGCTGCACCGGCTTGGCTGCGTTGGCCCCGGTTGCGAGCTGTTTCTCCAGATCCGCCAACAGCGTGTGCAGGCGTTCGCCAAGCTCTTCTCGCTGAGAGGCTGTCAGTTCCGCCGGTTCGTTCATGGCTACCTTGGCGCGATGGTAGCAGAAACCCGGAAGGAGCAGGACTCCCCTCATGTGACCGCGATCATCGCCGACCTTCCTGCCCGCCCCCCCCGGCGGGGCCCGTGAGAACCTCACAGCCGTCGTTCGTCACCAGGATGGTGTGCTCGAACTGCGCCGACATGGATCCGTCCAGGGTGCGCACGGTCCAACCGTCCGCTTCGACTATGACCTCAGCGCTGCCGAGGTTGATCATGGGCTCGATCGTGAAGGCCATACCTGTGCGAAGTCGCAGGCCCCGGCCGCGCTCGCCGGTGTGCGGTACGTGGGGGGGGGCGTGCATCACACGGCCGATGCCGTGACCACCGAAGTCGCGCACGACGCTGCACCCTTCCTGCCTGGCCAGTTCCTCGATCGCGGCACCAATGTCGCCCAGGCGGGCGCCGTCGCGTACCTGCTCGATGCCTGCCCACAGGCAACGCTCTGCGACGGAGACCACATGTCGCGCCTCGGGGCCGGGCGTTCCGACGAAGAACATCCGCGAGGTGTCACCATGAAAACCTCCGATGTGGGTGGTGACATCCACGTTGACGATGTCTCCCGGCGAGAGCAGCTGGTGGGGGCTTGGGATGCCATGGCAAACCACGTCGTTGACGCTCGTGCACACGGCGGCGGGGAAGCCGTGGTAGCCCAACTGGCTGGGAACCCCACCACGGGCACGGGTATCTGTCCGGACAAAGCGGTCGATGTCGCCCGTGGAAACGCCCGCTTGCACGCGGGCGCCCACCGTCGCGAGGGTTTCGGAAGCTACCCGCCCCGCGTTCCGGAGGGCACCCCAGTCACGCTCCGCAAACCGCTCGATCGCCATGCCCACAGCCTGGCTCCGAGGGCTACGGCTCGTCCAATACCTTTTTGGTATCGCACGACGGCGTAGTGGCGAGCGAGGTGAGCTATACTGCTATCCATGAGTCTCTGCCAGCTACGCTACTTCGTGGCCGTCGCGGAAGAGGGCCACGTGGGCCGGGCGGCCCAGCGTGTGCACGTCTCGCAACCCCCGCTCACGCGCCAGATCCGCGCCCTTGAGGAGGAACTCGGCATTCCACTATTCGAGCGGACGCCGCGTGGCATGCGGCTACTCGCGCCTGGGAGATGCCTGCTTACCCGGGCGCGCACCATCCTGGCCGAGGTCGACGCGGCCGTTGCGGATGTCGCGCGCCATCGACCGCCACCCGGCCCTCCCGGGTAGCGCAAGCGGTCCTGCGCAGAAGATTCTGCCCACGGGGTTCGACCCAGACGGTTCTGCCAAGAAGAACGTCGCCGGGAGATCGGGTATCCCCGCCGGAAGGCGCCTGCGTCCCGATACCGAGCACCGCGTTGGGCCTTGCGCAGCGGGGCCGAACTGGCGATGGTAGCCGGCGGCCAGGAGCTCGCTTGGGAGCCGGCGCAGGGAGTGTGGATGTCAGTTGCAGCGTTACTCGAGCAGGACTTCGGAACGATACCTGAGTTGATCCGTGCGCAGGCGAAAGCGAACCCGTCCGGTACAGCGCTCGTCCAGGACGAGCGTCGGGTTTCCTATCGTGAGCTGGACAGCCAGATGGATCGAGTCGCGGCTGCACTGCAACGCGATGGGCTTTCGGTGGGTGACGCGGTTGCCATCTGCGCGAGAACGTCCATCGAATATGCGCTGACGTTTCTAGGAGCGTTGCGGGCGGGCGTGGTGGTCGCTCCGGTCGCCACATCCGCAACGGCGGCCAGCGTCGCATCGATGCTGACGGACTGTGCTGCCAGTCATTTGTTTTGCGACCGCGAGATGGCTGAGGCACTTGCTGACCAGCGGGCTGGGATGAAGGCCACGCTTGTCGGTCTCGACGATCGGGTGCCAGGCAGCGCGCCTTTTTCGGGCTGGCTTGCGCCTGAGGGTGCGAAACCAAAGCCGGTTGCCATCGACGAGGACGGCGCGTTCAACATCATCTATTCGTCGGGTACCACGGGGGTCCCCAAGGGGATCGTCCAGCCCAACCGGATGCGATGGGGGCAGGTGCGCCGGGCGGGTGGTACAGAGCATAGCCGAGACGCGGTGGCGCTGGTGTCGACGCCCCTGTATTCGAATACGACGCTCGTCAACTTCTTCCCGATGGTGGCCCACGGTGGCACCGTGGTGCTGATGGCCAAATTCGATGCGGGGAGGTTTCTGGAGCTTGCAGAGCGGGAGCGGGTCACCCACGCAATGCTGGTGCCTGTCCAGTATCAACGAATCATGGACCACCCGGACTTCGACGGCTTCGATCTGTCGAGCTTCCGCATGAAGTTCTGTACGAGCGCTCCTTTTTCTGCGGAGCTCAAGAGGGACGTACTCGACCGATGGCCCGGGGGGTTGATCGAGTACTACGGCATGACCGAGGGTGGTGGGACCTGTATCCTGAAGGCTCACGAGTTTCCGGACAAGCTGCACACCGTGGGGCGCCCCGCTGCAGGGCACGACATCAGGCTCATTGGAGAAGATGGTCGCCAGGTTGGGCCAGGGGAGGCGGGCGAGGTGGTCGGCGCATCGCCCGGCTCGATGATGAACGGGTACCACAACCAGCCCGGCAAGACCGCCGAGGCACAGTGGTTGGATGAGTCTGGCAAGCGCTTCATTCGCACTGGGGACATCGGACGCTTCGATGAAGATGGGTTCTTGACCCTCTTTGATCGCAAGAAGGACATGATCATTTCTGGCGGCTTCAACGTCTACCCCAGCGATCTCGAACAGGTGCTCGCAACGCATCCGGCGGTGGCCGAGGCGGCCGTGGTAGGCGTTCCTTCCGAGCGTTGGGGCGAAACACCCGTGGCGTTTGTGGTCATGCGGCCGGGTACCTCCGCCACGGGTGTGGACGTGATCGGGTGGGCGAACGAGCGCTTGGGCAAGACGCAGCGGCTAAGCGCTCTCGAGGTCGTGCCGTCGTTGCCGCGCAGCTCCATCGGCAAGGTGCTCAAGCGCCAGCTGCGTGACGAGTACGGAGCTCGCTAGCCCGCATCGGAAGCTAGCGACCCAACATGGCGACCGCATGCCGCCCTACCAATGGGGCGTGATCGTCAGCTCGAATGTGTTGGCGGCGTGACCGCAGGCGCTGCCGCCCACATCCACCAGCGCTCCTTTGCTGGTTACGACGACGTTGAGATCGAAGTCGCAGTCGTACTCTTCATCGTCATGGAAAACCGTGGTCGTGCCAGTGAGAAGCGTCTCGACATCGAAAGCCGCCTTGTCGCCGCCGATCACGACCTCTTGGGAAAAGGTCAGACCCCCATCGATTCCATAGCCCCCCTTCGTCATGCAGGAGGCGTATTCCATCGCGACGTTCACGTCGACCATCACCGGATCGGACGACACCTCGACATCGCCGTCCACGCTCACGTTTCCGCCGTTGACGCAGTCAAATGTGACCTGTCCGGAACCATCGGCGCCTCGATAGGAGGCCAGGTCGATCTGCACGCGGCGCGTGACCTCGCGCACAACCAGCTGTGCCGTCTGCCGGTCGACCTGCGGTTCCTCCGCGTCGCTCGAGCATGCACACAATGACGACGCCGCGCTTGCGAGCAATACCTTCAGTAGACAAGGTTTTTTCATGGAGAACTCCCGAATCGTTGAGGTGCAACGAATGCACCATTTGGCTAGTAACTTCGCACCGCGTACATAGTGCCCCCTGCCCAACCGTCAAGGGTGGCCGAACCGGACTGCCGAACCGGTTGGGGCCCGGAGCGTTTGCGACCCCGAAACCCTGGAATTCGAGCCCTTGGGTGCGTCGGAATATCCGCAGGGCGCCGGCCCTTGCAGGAGGGGGGCAGAGGGGCTCGGAAACGTCTGCGCCAGTTGGGTGCCGTGAAGGGCTAGCTAGCGAAGCTAGCAGCCTCGCGTAACGACCGGGTCGTCCTCGTCCAGATTGTCGGCCAGGTACTGCAGCTCGTTGGCGATGTCGTTGGTGGTTCGATAGCGGGCGAATTCAGCGAGCACTGCGCTGATCAGGGCGCGCCCCATGCTGTCCTTGTCCTGGCTTGGGTCCTTGTCGGCGGCACCCATCGCCTGGGCAACCAGTTCTGCAGCGACTTGCGTTTCCCCGGACATTGGTGCCGCCTATCCAATCACAGGCGCGTTCTCCGCGCAAACCGTTCGCTTGAGCCACCACAGGGGATGATCGCGACGGATGGTCGATGCGAGCCCGGCATTCCTTGCGTGACCTGTACACGGGTTCGACGCGGACCTCGGGCTGCGTCCGGTCCGGTGCAATCTCCGCCAGGCGCAATCTCCGTGACCGGCCCGGGCAGCACGTCCGGTCAGCCCCGTGGTGCGAAGCGTTCACTCTGGAATTCTTCCGCCAGGCGGCCTACGTAGCGCCGGTCGACCTGGAGGAGCTGTGCGGCGGCGCGCAGGTTGCCGCCGGTCCGGACGAGCGCCTCGCGGTTCATCAGGCCCCGCAAGTACCACTGGGCTTCCTTGAGTCCCACATGCCCGACGAGCCTCTGCGCGAGGCGACGGCAGAGGTCGACGTGATCGAAGAGGCCCTGGAGCTGGCCAGCCAGCGCGGCGCGTTCGACCGGCTTTTCGACGTAGCCGCGCGCGCCGGCGCCGATGACATCCGCCACCAGGCGGCGCTCCGCCCTGTTGCTCATGGCCAGGACCCACGGGGGCACCTGCAGTTGCCCGACGGCGCTCAGCACGGGCTTGCAGGTGGTGCCGTCCCGGAAGCGGACTTCGGTCATGACCAGGTGGTAGCCAAGCCCGAGCGCCGCACGGGCCTGGCCACAATTGGTCAAGACGTCTACCTCGCTGGCCCCGAGCGATAGCAGCAGTTGCTTTAGGCTTGGCAGCTCTGACCCGTCATCATCGACGATCAGGACCCTGTCGAGCGAACGTGAGCGATGCAACGAACACTTGTCTAGGCGCATGGTGGTCCCTGGCTTCGAGGACCGGGAACGCAACGCTTGTGCCAGCTAGAAGAGGTGAGGCAATTCCTGCTACCTCGGTGGGGCTGGCGCCCATCGGCCACCCTTTGCGGCAAGACCTTGCCGGCAACTTTTGGTCTCTGGTTGGCAAGACTGAGGCAAGTCTATCCAGGAAAGGGAACGCTCTTTTCCCCGTCGCGGCAAGGCCGCCCGATGTGCACCCACCCGTTCTCTCTTTTCCCTGGTCGCTCGATGGATGCGGGCGAGCGCGCATCCATCACCAACTCACGCGCCTTCGCACAACTGCTCGACTCCGCAGCGCTTTCGCTTCAGTCGAAAGTACGCCGAAACCCCTGTGAAGCCGATCACTTGCACGATCGTCACGTGCCTGGGTGATGGATGTGGGCTAGCCCGGATTATTCATGAACTCTGCATCGCCTCGCTTGTTCTTCGACTTCACACGCCTTTCGTCGCCCTCGCAAATACAGGCAGTATGTGGGTCGGTCGCCGAAAAGCCGTGTGAAGCCGAATCCCTGCGCGATCCGACGCAGAGTTCATGAATAATCCGGGCTAGCGCCGGACGCTGAGACCGTATGACTTCAGTTTGTACGTGAGCGTTCGC
>JAPPOR010000463.1 GCA_028817905.1 Myxococcales bacterium | reverse complement strand
CGACTTCGACGCCGCCTCGCTTGTCCTTCGACTCCACAGGACTTTCGCCGCCCTCGCGCAACCGTTCGACACCGCAGCGCTTCGGCTCCTTCGATGCCGAACCGCCACGAAGCCGCATGCATGACGCATCCGCCCGCGACTTGGTGAATGGTGCGGAGCTAACCGACCGACAACAATGGCGCGATCACCAACGACACGACGGCCATCAGTTTCACCAGGATGTTCAGGGACGGGCCAGCGGTGTCCTTGAAGGGGTCGCCCACGGTGTCGCCCACCACGGCCGCGTTGTGGGCCTCTGAGCCCTTGGGGTGCACGCTGCCGTCCTTCATCTTGTAGCCGCCCCCCTCGAAACTCTTCTTGGCGTTGTCCCAGGCACCGCCTGCGTTGGACATGAAGATCGCCATGCACACGCCGCTAACGGTCACGCCCGCCAGCAGGCCCCCGAGCGCCTCCGCCCGCATGGTGAAGCCGATCAGCACAGGCGTCACGACCGCCAGCGCGCCGGGTGCAATCATTCGCTTGATGGACGCGGACGTGGAAATGTCGACGCAGCGCGCGGTGTCAGGCTTGGCCTTGCCCTCCAACAATCCCGGGATCTCGCGGAACTGGCGACGAACCTCCTCGATCATGTCCATCGCCGCCTCACCGACAGCGTTCATCGCCATCGAAGAGAACAGGAAGGGCAACATGGCACCGATGAATGTGCCTGCCATCACAACCGGCTTGGAGATATCTATCCCGCTGATACCCGACTGCTGCACGAAGGCCGCGAACAGAGCCAACGCCGTCATGGCAGCCGAGGCGATCGCGAAGCCTTTGCCGATCGCAGCCGTCGTATTGCCGACCGCGTCCAGCTTGTCCGTTCGCTCCCGCACGGTCGGTTCCTGGTGGCTCATCTCCGCGATGCCGCCCGCGTTGTCAGCGATCGGTCCATAGGCGTCGACCGCCAGCTGAATCCCCGTGGTCGAGAGCATCCCAAGGGCTGCGATCGCGACACCGTAGAGACCCGCCACGTGGGCAGCCAACATGACACCGACGGCGATCAACAGAATCGGAACCGCCGTGGACTGCATGCCCACACCCAACCCGGCAATGATGTTGGTCGCGTAGCCCGTTCTGGACTGCTCGGCGATGCTATCGACGGGAGGCTTTTCCATCGAGCAATAGTACGAAGTGATGAGACCGACTGCGACGCCGGTCAGCAACCCGATGACCGTGGCGGTGCCCACGTTCATCCACGTGACGTCATTGGTCCCGGACTTGGGCCACAACCAGTTCGCCAGCCCGAAGGTCGCGCCCGCCATCACGAAGGCGGCCCCAAAGGCACCACGGTCCAGGGCATGCTGGGGATTGCCACCTTCCTTGGTCTTGACGAAAAAGGTGCCCACGATCGAGCAAAGGATCCCCACACCGGCTACCACCAGGGGCAGCAGCACCGGGCCGAGATTGCCGTCCTCGGTCACCGCCGAATAGCCGAGTCCGAGTACCATCGTTCCGATGATGGCCCCCACGTAGGACTCGAACAGATCCGCACCCATGCCCGCCACATCGCCGACGTTGTCGCCGACGTTGTCGGCGATCACGGCCGGGTTGCGGGGGTCGTCCTCAGGCAAGCCAGACTCGACCTTGCCGACCAGGTCGGCACCCACATCCGCAGCCTTGGTGTAGATGCCGCCACCGACACGCGCGAACAGCGCGATCGACGACGCACCCATCGAAAACCCGGTCAACACATTGAGCACAGTGACCAGGGAACCGGGGAAGATGGCTCGATAGATCAACGTCAGCCCGCCGAGACCGATCAGGGCCAGTCCGACCACCGTCATCCCCATCACGGCGCCGCCGGAAAACGCCACGTCCAGGGCGGCAGCGAGTCCGCCGCGCGCCGCCGCCGTGGTGCGCACGTTCGCGTTGGTAGCAACCCGCATACCGGCGTAGCCCGCCAGCCCCGAAGCGAGGGCGCCGATGAAGAAGGATACAGCGATCAACGGACTGCGGTCCTCACCCTGCGCGTTGCTAGCGGCAAGCAGAATCGCGACGATGCCCACGAAGATCGCGAGCACCTTGTACTCGCGACCGAGGAAGGCCATGGCCCCTTCCTGGATGCGAGCGGCGATTTCCTTCATCTCGTCCGTACCGGCATCCTGCCTGGAGACCCATGAGGCCTTGGTATAGGCGTACGCCAGGGCCAAAACGCCCGCAACGATGGCCAACACGACGATGTTGTTCTCCATGACGATCCTCCAGCTGCCGTCCGCGCGGTAGCCTGCAGCAAAATTTGCTAGAATTCTCAGGGTCTTGCATCGACCGGCGCCCGCTCCCTAGACGCTGTACGCGGCGCCTAGATAGCGGAGCGCCAACAGCGTGTCAATGAGCGGACAGGAAAGGGCTCGCCCGGGCAGGCCCGGGTATTCACCATCTCGTGAACGGATGCCCGGGCTTGGGTTTCCGAGGGGACCGCGGATGCGGTGGAAACCGGGGACAAGCGAGGGCGCGCGTCGGATGTGATCAAGTCCTTAGTTAGGTGCCGGTGTCACCCGCGAGCCTCCGCGATCGCTTTGCGTGCGGCATCGAAGTCAGCCGGAGACTCGACGTTGGCCCGCGCGACCGTCTTGTCGATCCGGCGGATCATGCCCGTGAGCGCCTTGCCAGGTCCGATCTCGACAAACAGCGTGACCCCATCGGCGATCATCTTGCGAATCAGCTGCTCCCAGCGGACTGGACGACTGACCTGGCGGACCAGAGCGTCGCGCGCACCCTCCGCGTCGGTGGCCGCACACGCATCGACATTGACATAGACGGGAAACGTCGGCGCCGCGAACGCGACCGCGCGCAGGTCAGGGGCGAAGCGCTCCTCCGCCGACTTCATCAAGCTCGAGTGGAACGGCGCGCTCACGGAGAGCGGCCGCACCTTGGCGCCCAACCCTACGATGCGCTCTGTGGCCGCGTCCACGGCCGGCTTTTCGCCCGCGATCACGAGCTGGCCCGGGCAATTGTAGTTGACCGGCTCAACCACTCCGGGGGTATCGGTGCACGCCTGCTCGATGGCAGCCAGATCGCCTCCAAGCACAGCCGCCATGGCCCCTACCCCGACCGGCACGGCCTCCTGCATGTACTGGCCGCGCTTGCGCACAAGGCGAACGGCGTCCTCAAAGGATAGCGTGCCAGCACACACGTGTGCGCTGTACTCGCCCAGGCTGTGGCCCGCTGCCATGTCACAGGTCTCACCGAGGTCGCGCAGCAGGGCGACCGACGTGCACACGATCGCGGGCTGGGAATTGGCCGTCAGCACCAACTCGCTCTCGGGCCCCTCGAAGCAGAGCGTGCTCAACGACTCCCCGAGGGCTGCGTCCGCCTGTTCGAACGTCTTTCTGGCCACCTCGGAGGCGTCAAACGCCGCCTTGCCCATACCTACCTTCTGAGCGCCCTGCCCCGGAAATACAAACGCTATCTTCGCCATCGCCGCTCCGTCTCCCGACCGGTCTGCCCGGTCGCGCGGGCGAAGTTGCTGTGATTCGCGCCAAACCGCAAGCACATCCGCTCTGTGAGCATTCTCTTCACAGGAAGCCCGGAACATTTGTGACTGGGGAGTGGGATCGCGCGGGGATTCGGCTGCGCAAGGATCTTCGGCGACCAACGGGGTTGCTGTACTGGCCTGCCGGCAACGCATATGATCGACCCATGGATCCGGAGCCGGGCAAGCTCAAGATCGCGGGGAAC
>JAPPOR010000939.1 GCA_028817905.1 Myxococcales bacterium | reverse complement strand
CGACAGAAGAAGGTTCCACGGGCCTGCTTGACGAGCTGTTCGACCACGATGGGCGGCCCCTGCATCCCATCGCACTGATGGCGGCCCACGCCGACGAGCTACTACTTGCGGGCGTGGCCCTGCTCGTCGAGCCGGAGTCCAAGCAACCGCTCGCTCCCGTAGCCGAAGCCGTCGCCAAGCATCTGATCGAATCCGGCGACTGCAACCCTGTCATCGCCGCCTGAAGAAAGCGCAAACCGAAACTTATGCCGACTCTGCCAACAACCGACCGCCAGCGAGCGCGACCAAGGCATGACTTGAGAGCAACGAAACGCGTGGCCGCGACACAGCCTTGTCGGCGGCCGTCGCCCAGCGACCCCTTAGGAAGGTGGTTCCTCAACCTGGCAAATTCTATAGAGACGCAGCGTCGACCACCTGCATCACTGCGTCCGGTTGAATGAGCGTCACGGAGACTTGAAGATGACCGCTGCGGAGGACATCCAGCTCGTTTGTGTGGCCGGGCGCTACGACGTGCTCGCCCCCCTGGGGCGAGGCGGCATGGGCGAAGCCCACCGAGTGCGCGACCGTACGAGCGGCCAGGAGCTCGCCCTCAAGCGACTGCGAGATGCGGGGCGGCGGGGCACGGTCGTCGAACTGTTCGAGCGCGAGTTTCATACGCTCACGCAACTCGCCCACCCCCGCATCGTGCGCGCTTTCGACTACGGCTTCGACGAGCAAGCGGACGGAGACCACGCGTACTACACCATGGAGCTGCTCGACGGCGGGGACCTGCGGGAGCTTGCGCCGCTGCCCTGGCAGGAGGTGTGTACCATCGCCTATGACGTCTGCTCAGCGCTGTCACTGCTGCACTCGCGCCGGTTGGTACACCGGGATCTGACTCCCAGAAACGTCCGGCGCACTGCCGATGGTGCCGCCAAGCTGATCGATTTCGGACTACTGGACACCTTCGGTCCGAGCAACATCGTCGCTGGCACGCCGCCCTACGTGGCGCCGGAACTGATGAACAAGGTAAGTCTGGATGCGCGGAGCGATCTCTTCTCCCTGGGAGCGACCCTCTACTTCGCCCTGACTGGCCGGGTAGCGTTTCAGGTCGCGCGCTTCGAGCAGCTCCGCGACGTGTGGCGCGGTACGCCGAGATCGCCCCGCAAGCTGGTGCCGGAGATTCCCGAGGCGCTCGATCAACTGGTGATGTCCCTGCTGCGCATCGATATGGGCTCGCGACCCAGAAGTGCCGCCGAAGTGATGGACCGGGTGGCGCCGATGCTGACCCACCCGCCCGACGAAAGCCTCTCGGTCGCGGGCGCCTACCTAACAGCACCCAGACACGTGGGCCGCGAGCACATGGTCACGCGCATGCGCAAGCAGGTGATGCGCGCGGTGCGAGGCCGCGGCGGTGGCTTTTTGGTGGTCGGCGATCCGGGCACCGGGCGCTCTCGGGCGCTGGACACCTTTGTACTCGAAGCCAAGCTGATGGGTGCCGCGACCGCCCGCGCCGGCGCCACCGATGGAGCCCATGGTCCCCTGGGCGTGGTGCAGGCGTTGGTTGCCCAGGTCCACCAGGCTGCGCGCCCCACTTCACTTGCGGCAGCGGAGAGCGATCCACGCATTTGGCGGCTGCTGTTCGGCGAGTCGTCGGGGCCGGACCCGGCACTGCTCGATATCGGTCGACCGGGCCACTCGCGGGCAGAGACGCAGGAGCTCTTGGGCGAATGGATGCTGTGTGTCGCACGCAGACACCTGGTCGCCCTGGCCATCGATGACTTCGAGCTCATCGACGAACCTTCCGCAGCCCTCATCGCGACCCTATCGATGGACGCCCCGCGACATCGCCTGGCCTATGGATTGAGCGTCCGAAAGGAGTCCCTCCAACCCCCGACGCCCGCGCTTTCGGTGCTGCAGGAACACGCTCACGAGGTCGACCTCGAGCCCCTCACGGAACCCCAGGTGCGCGAACTACTGGACGGGGTGTTTGGCGACGTGCCCTGCCTCGACGGCCTGAGCCTGCAGCTACACCAGCTCAGTCGCGGGCGGCCTCGCGAGTGCATGGCCCTGGCCCAGCACCTAGTCGACACGGGGGTCATCGGCTACCGAGCAGGCACCTTCCAACTGCCCGCCACCATCGATCGGTCGCGTTTGCCCGCGGACTTCGACGGAACCGCGGAGGCCCAGGTGGCGGCCTTGCCAGCGCCCACGCGCACCCTGGGCCAGTTGCTCTCGCTGTCCGCGATCGAACGCCTGACGCGCGCACAACTGCTCCAAGTGGCGGGCCTCTCGGCCGAGCAAGTCGACGCTGGCATCGAGAATCTGCGTAGCATGCAGGCCGTCGCCGGCAGCCCACAAGGCTACCGCATGTGTCATCCGGCCATGGCGGCCTTGCTCCGCCGTTCGATCGCGGACGAGGACTTGCCCACGCTCCACGATCAGCTGGCCGCTGCGTACGGCTCGGCGGGCGAAGGGACCGTCGCAGTCTCCTTCCATTCCCTACGCGGCCGCCACCCCGAGATGGCCCTCGACGCGTTGCTCGAAGAGGAAAGCAACCAGGCCCGCGCCTCGATGTACCAAGGTTTTCGGCAGATCGGCATCGACGCCACCGCCGAAACATACGCATGGGCACTGGAGGTGGCGGAAACACTCGGGCGCCCCAAGCGCGAGGTGAGTAAGCTCTGGCCGACCCTGGCTGCCATCGCTGCGATCGGCGGAGATGCTCGCTTCTACGATATGATCGCTCCCAGGTGGCTGGCCGAGCTCAAGCGCGCGAGTGGCTACTGCGATTGGCTCGAACTGTCCGACGTAGACGATCCCGCCGCCCGTGCCGCCCAGGCATTCGCCTGCGCAAGCCGGCGCTACGGAGGCGCATCAGAAGGCGACTGCATCCTCGCCCCGTCCGACGCGATCAAGGGCATGGTGACCTACGTGGTGTACTCGATCGCGGTCTCAGCCCGGACCCTACGCACGGAACTGAGCGCGGCACTACCGGAGTTGCTGGCGCCCTTCTGCACCCTCAACCCAGTGGTTCAGGCCATGTACCTGAACGCGGAAGCATCCGCAGCGGGACACTTTGGTCTGCGCGAAGAAACGCGTGAACGCTACATCGCACTGGTCGACGCGATCGATTCTCTGGAAGGAGATGGGCTCGCGTACATGGACAAGGTGCGAGCCGCATGCTGCCAGTCGATCGCCACGCAGGAAGCGGTGCTGGGGGTCGCCAAGAAAGACCCTGGCAAATGGCTGCACTCCGATGACCCGGCACAGCGCGTGGGGGCCGAGTACATTCGAAAAATCGCCGCGCTGCATCGGGGTGACTGGGATGCCGCCGAAACCCATCGTCGCGAGGCGGAGATCATTGGCCTACAGCACGACGTGGCTGCCATGTTCTCGACCTTGGCCGAGGAATTCGAGACCCACGCCCTTGCCCGCGACCTGACGGGCCTACAGCGCATCCGCGCTCGCATGCAGGAGTCGAGCGCGCGCGTGCCGCGCTGGCGTCCGTTCGTCGCGATGGCCGATGCCTATTGCCAATATTTCTGCGCCGCAGGCGAGGCCGCAATGGAGATCATCGAACGCCTCCGAGAGCAGACCCACCACGAACCGCATCTGCATCGCCTTCAGCCACTGATGGAAACCTTGGCGGTGGAGATCCTCGTGCACCGGGGCCAGGCGGAGGAGGCGATGGAGGTCGGACGAAAAGCCCTGGCGAGCTGCGAGACGCTCGGACAACGCCACATGGCCCGGAGCCTTTGTCTGCCCGTGGCCCTGGCAGAGGCCCATCTGGGGCACCACCGACAGGCCGCCGAGCGCATCCGCCTCGTGGTCGCCGCCCAGGAGGCCCTCGGTGTGTCGGGCCTGCTCGTGGGCCGGTCCCACGAATACCTAGCGCGTTGCGCTCTCATCCAGGGCGATCGGGCGGGCTTCCACGCTGCCGCGGAAGCCGCAGCCAAGCACTACCGCCCAGGAGACAGCGAGATCCTCGGCGCGCTCCACGAGCGGCTGATGGAAGACGGCCGCCAGGCGGGTCTGGTCGAACGAACAGAAACCAGCGCAGCCCATGGCACACCCAGCGCCACGGACGAGTTGGCCACCCAGGTCAGCGTAACCTTCATGAGGTGCCAGAACGCCAACGAGCGAGCGTCCGCCGCCCTAACGCTCCTGCGTGAGGCCGCCAGTACGGATACCGGATGTCTGTTTCTGCTGTCCGAGGGGGTGCTCACCCTGTCCGCCGCCGTCGGAGATGCGGGCCCCGATGCCGCAAAGCTGCACGAATTTGCACAGGCCCAGATCGACCTCGAACAGGATACGGAGGTCTGCACGATCACTGCGGAACTCTCAGAGGAAAGTTCCACTGAACTGGCAAGCATACTGCTCGAACACGACGGGCGTGCGCTCCACCCCATTCCGTTGATCACGGCCCACGCCAATGAGCTCCTCCTGGCTGGCATCGCGCTGCTGGCCGAGCCTGAATCCGACCAGCCTCTTTCGCCGGTAGCCGAGGCCATCGCCAAGCATCTGATCGAATCCGGCGACTGCATCCCGGTCGCGGCGGGGTAGGAGCTAGCCTGATCATCCTGGTTCGTGGCACGATCGGCCGATCAGCGCCCCACGACGTAGGCGTCCCGCACCCAATTCCGCCCCTTCGCCCCCACCGGAAGGGTTGAACAGCCGTGCGAATCGTGCACGCTACTGGGGATGCTAAAAAGGGCCGCCATATCGATGGGGCTGGTCTTGCTGTGGGCAGGAGCCGCCTTTGCTTACGACTCCCTATTCGTGCAGCTGCGAACGCAGAATGGCCTGAGCAAGCTGTTCCCTTCCGGCAAGTCGCGCGCTCGGATCGAGGACGGTCCTCTGCTCGGCTTCGGCACCGAGCGTACGATCGTGCTGCCTGACGGCCGCCTGCGGATCGACCAGAACCGCGTGTACAACAAGCTTCGCAACCCGGAAACCGGCCGGGTCGCCGAGCTTCCGGAAAAGTGGAAGATGACCGTGCGACTCGTGTTGTCGCCGACCCTTCGTCTGCTGGAAGCCGACACACGCGCGCGTTTTCACAAGTCCGCCGACAAGATCTTCGAGGACTATCACATCAGCGAAGAGCAGGAAGACCTGTTCGAAGTGGACCACTACCGGGTCGTTGCAGACAGGTCCGGCAAGCACCTGACGACTACCAGCTACCTCCGGGGCAAGCAGACCAAGTCGGACACATACGACTATCCAGCGGACAGCATCCCGATCGAGATCGCGGGCTACGGCCTGGCGGCGGCAATCGACCGCAAGGTCGAACGCTTCAACTTCGACTTGCTGCTGCCCGACGGGTCGACCCATGGAATCCGGGCGGTCGTCCATCGGACCCGTGACCTGTCCCGCTTCGCCAAAGGCTACCCGATTCCCGGCCACCAGTTGCGGCGGCCCAAGCAGGTCGCCGTTGTCGAGATGCGTCTGGATAGCCCGATCAAGTACATGCTGTTCCCGCACAGGTTCTATTTCATCTACGCCGCAGCCGACCCTGGCCGCCTGTTGGCCCTGTGGGGCGGCGAGCCGGGTGACCACATGTCCGCGTTCCGCGTCGAGTGACCAGCGCCGGACGACGCGCCTGCGTGGATCAGACAAGCCCAGCAATATCAACGCGTTTGGCGTAGGCACAGCGGATTCGCGCCCCCATGGCGCGTGCCCGCTATCCTTTGGCGCGTTGGCGCGAGCACGCCAACACGGGCCGTGCCACAGTCGAGGCCTGTCTGTCACCCGGCTCTGTCACCCGGCTCTGTCACTAGGAGATCCACATGCCGACGACCCTCCGCCACTTCGCCATCAACGCGGATGATATCGACCGCGCCAAACGCTTCTACGAGCAAGCGCTGGGGTTCGCACTGACCCCCTGGGGACCACCCGAGTACTACCAGATCAAGAATGCCGGCACCGCCGTGCTGGGCGCGCTCCAACGGCGACGGGAGCTCTTGCCCGGATCGCGGACCGTGGCCTTCGAGACCACCTTTGGCGTGGACGACCTCAAGGCGACGCTGGCAGCGATAGAGGCCCACGGGGGCCAAGTTCTGGGCAACCCCCACCGCATCGAAGGAGTCGGCGAGCTCGCCTATTTCCGGGACACCGAGGGCAACGTCTGTGGGGTCATGCAATACGAGCCGGGCGTCTTTCGCGAATGATCGTTCAGCCGGCGCCCACAGCGCCCACAGCGCCCAGCGATCGGCTGCTCGTGCGCTCCTTGGCGGTCACCTACCGAAGTGGCTCGTCGCTCTCCGAGCATGATCATGCGTGGGCGCAGCTGGTTTATGCCGTCAGCGGTGTGATGCGAGTGGAAGTGGCCTCGGTCGTCTGGCTCGTGCCATCGACGCGTGCCATCTGGCTGCCCCCACGGCATGCACACCGGATCCACATACGGGGAGAGGTCGCCATGCGAACGCTCTATCTCGCCCCTAAACTGGCCCGGCGGCTCCCCCGTGACCTGCGGGAGCGCGCCCGCTCCCTGGAGGTCTCGGCCCTGCTGCGGGAGCTCATCCTGCATGTCCTGCAGCTCGCCATGCTCGACGCGGAAGTCCCTGCCCACGCCCGGCTGGCAGCGGTGCTCGTGGACCTGATCGAACGCGCACCCGAGACCGATCTACGCTTGCCGCTTCCGCGCGATCCCCGGGCCCTGGCGGCCGCCGAGCACTTGCAAGCCCAGCCCGAGCTGACCTCGGACCTGCACCAACTGGCCCGCCGCGTCGGCGCGTCGTTGCGCACGCTGCAGCGGTTGTTCACGGCGGAGACCGGGCTGTCTCTCGACACATGGCGGCAGAAAGCCCGCCTCACCCACGCGGTGTCCTGTCTGTGCTCGGGCACAACGGTTTCCGAGACCGCTCTCGCCTGCGGCTATGACAGCCCCAGCGCCTTCATCGCCGCCTTTCGCAGGCAGTTCGGTGTGACCCCGGGGCGCTTTCGCAGGCGCGCCGGGTGACCACCCCGCCGTGCTCCGGCGCAACCGGCTGCCTCCCGACGGGAACTGACATCCAAGGCGTGAAGGATCCGGCTCGGTCTCGAGCGACGGCGCTGGCGCATTGGGATCACGCAGGGGGGCGGTCAAGCAGTGAATGATCCGAGCCGATCGGCCCATCGAAGACCCGCGTGTCACCTTGAAAGCGAACGCCGTTTGGGTTTTGCTCCCGCCGGAAGGAGATCTGCCCATGCCTAGAGCGGAACCCAGCCGCTACATGCCCAAGCCGACGCCCGAGACCGCGCCCTTCTGGGAAGGTACGCGGGCTGGTGAACTACGCCTGCAACGCTGCGACTACTGCTCGCACGTGTATTTTCCTCCGCGCCCCTTCTGCCCCAAGTGTTCGGGTCGCACTGTGTCCTGGTTCAACGCCAGCGGTCGCGGCAGCTTGTACAGTTACATCATTAGTCATCGACCCATGCCCGGCTTCACCCCGCCGTACTCGATTGCCGTGGTCGAGCTCGACGAAGGCCCGCGCATGATGACCAACATTGTCGAATGCCCGCAGACGCCGGACGCGCTGCAGCTGGACATGCCGGTCGAGGTCGTGTTCCTAGAGTTGAGCAATGAAATCCACCTGCCCCAATTCCGCCCCACACAGGTGTCCCAGTGAAGCCGAATAGCGTTGCCATCGTGGGCGCCGCCGAGACCACCGAGCTCGGCAAGATCCCCAACACCTCACAGCTCGAACTGCACTGCGACGCGGCCCTGAACGCCTTCGCGGACGCAGGCCTGAAGGCGAGCGACATCGACGGCGTGGCCACCGCTGGCGAGGCCGCCACGGCCGTGGCCTATCACCTGGGCATCACCCCCACCTGGGTCGATGGCACCTCCGTCGGCGGCTGCTCGTTCATGCTGCACGTGCGGCACGCGGCGGCCGCGATCAACGAGGGGCTCTGCAACACCGTGCTGATCACGCACGGCGAGAGCGGGCGCAGCCAGGTCGGCCGCGGCGCGTTTCGGCGCGGAGGCGGCTCCCACGGGGGCCAGTTTGAGGTTCCCTACGGGGTGATGGGCCCGCCCACCCTGTTCACGTTGCCTGCCCTGCGCTACATGAAAACCTACGGGCTCCGAGAGGAAGAGCTGGCGATGGTCGCCGTCGTGCAGCGCGAGTGGGCGGCGCGCAATCCCCGCGCATCGTACCGCGATCCGATCACGATCGCCGACGTGCTCGAGTCGCGCATGATCGCGTACCCGTTTCGCAAACTGATGTGCTGCCTGGTGACGGACGGCGGCGGTGCGCTGATCCTCACGAGCGCCGAACGTGCCCGCGACTTCCCCACCAAGCCGGTGTACATCGTCGGCACCGGAGAAAGCGTGGAGACCCCCATGATCAGCCAGATGGAGGACTTCAACACCAGCAAAGCGTTCCGGGTCTCGGGGCAAAAGGCGTTCGCCGAAGCCGGCATCACCCACGCCGACGTGGATCACCTGATGATCTACGATGCCTTTGCCCACTTGCCGCTGTATGGGCTCGAGGACCTCGGTTTCTGCGACCGTGGCCAGGCGGCCAGCTTCATCTGGGAGCGCAACACGGCTCCTGGGGGCAAGCTGCCGCTCAACACCAACGGCGGCGGCCTGTCGTACATGCACTCGGGGATGTACGGCATGTACGCCCTGCAGGAGAGCGTGCGCCAGCTCCGCGGTACGGCACCCGCTCAGGTGGACGGCGCGCAGATCTCCATCGCCCACGGCGTGGGCGGCATGTTTGCGTCCAGCGGCACCGTGATCCTGACCAATCAGGAAGGCTAGCTAACGAGCCAATTCGCGAATCATCGCGCATCTCGTGAACCGCGCTGCACACGGACACACTCCCAAAACAGGGACATTCCTAGCACAACAGCACTCCGCACCTCTGCCAGGGAGGTGCGAGGAATCTCACTGGCGTTCCCGGCCCATTGCGCCCAATCTTGGGATCGAAAGGCGCGGGATGAACGTCACGTATCTGATCGACTCGGTTGTTCAACACAGCACGGTACTCATCGCCCAGATCGCCACCACCGCGGGCGTCCGCGCGCCGCTGGCGCACGTGGCCAACCGCGTCTTTCTGGACCTTGTGACCGAGATCGAGCGCCAGGGTGTCCCGCGCAAGGTGGTGGCCGACATGTTCGGCCTCGCCCTGCGGTCGTACCAGCAGAAGGTGCAGCGCCTGTCGGAGAGCGCCACCGACGCGGGGCGCACCCTGTGGGAAGCGGTCTATGACTTCCTCGGGGCGCACGAGGTGGCGACGCGGGAAGAGATCCTGACGCGCTTCTCCCGCGACGAAGACGCCTCGGTGAGGAGCATTCTCAACGATCTTGTAGAAAGCGGGCTCGTCTACAAGACCGGGCGCGGCCACCAGGCGCTCTTTCGGGTGACCTCGGAAGAGGACCTGGGACGCGCCTCTCTGAAGGGAACGAACAAGGCCATCGAGGCGGCCCTCTGGTTTCGCATCTATCGCGAGGGCCCGCTGGACCGCGACCAGGCCGTCCGCGGCTTGCGCATCGCCGATGCCGACCTCGACGATGCCCTAGGCGGGCTAGTCGCCGACGGGCGGGTGACGCGCGAGCAGGGGCCAACCGGCGTGCAGTACCACTGCCGCCAGTGCGCCGTGCCACTGGGAGACGACGCGGGCTGGGAGGCGGCGCTCGTCGATCACTTTCAAATGGTGACCGCGTCGATCTGCACGAAACTCCGCAACGGTCGCACACGCGCGCTGCCGGACGAGGAGGTGGGCGGCAGCTCCTATTCGTTCGACATCTGGCCGGGCCATCCGGCCGAGGCGCGCGTGCGGGCCTTGCTTTCTCGCGCGCGAGCCGAAACAGGCGAGCTGTGGCGCGAGGTATCGGCCTACAACCGCCAGCACGCGGGCGAGCACGAGACCCGAGACGACATCACGCGCGTGAACTTCTACTTTGGCCAATCCCTGACGGCGCCCTCGGCCTGTGAGAACGACGCATGATGACAGGCGCCCGGTCCAGACACGCTCGCGCCCGGGGACGCCACGCACTCAGGCCCACAGCACCGAAGCGCCGCTCTACCCGCTCGCGCGTCGGCGCCCTTTCCGGGCTCGCCGTGCTGTTATCGGCCGCTGGGCTGTGGGCGTGCGAGGGGCGTCGCCAGCCGAGCACGATCGACAGCGAATCGCACTGGCTGCGCGCGTGCGAAGAGGACCGGGAATGTGGGCAGTTCGGGTGCCACTGCGGTCTGTGCTCGGTCGTCTGCGACGGCGACAGCACCTGTGACCTGGGTGTGGGCATCCCAGCGATGTGTCAAGCGCCAGCGATCCGGGACGCAACCTGCGCCGACATGAGCGCGAGCACCCCCATCTGCATTCCCGACTGCAGCACGGGCGCATGCGATCCCACCACGCTCCCCCAAGCCACGGGACAGGGACTGCCCAGCGTTGCACCGGTACCGGCCTGCCCCGAGGTGGCGTCCACCACTGGCCTGCCACCCGTGTTCCTGACGACCGAAGTCGAGCGCTACGACGGGCTGGCTACGGTGACGGAGGTGGCCAGCGAAGCGGTGCTGCTCACCGCAAGCGACCTCAACGCAACGCGGTTCATGCTCCGCACTCGCGAAGAGCCACCTGCGTTTCTGACCGTCGGCATGCAGGTCAGGGCGCTGGTCCGAAGCGGCGGCGAGGAAAGCGAGCGGTTCACGCTCCTGGTCCTACGGGACGAGTTCGATCGCCTGCTCCTGGCCTACCACGAGGGTGCCGACCGCCTCTACCGAGAGGGTCTGTTCGCCTCACCTGAAACCCTTGGCCTGACGATGGAACTGCGCATGAGCTGCCAGAGCCGCCCCGAGGACGCCTGTTTCGACAACGAGCTGCACGCGCAATACGAAGGGATCCTCGAGGCGGATTCGCGCATCGTCACCGATGGAAGCGCCACCGAGGAAGTCACCATCGACGGTCAGCCCTACACCGTCACGTTCCGCGCGCACAGCATCGAGGGAACCCGGAGGCACCCTGACTGCCACTCCCCGGTCACCCCCATTCGCTACCTCTCGCTGAGCCTGCGCCACATAGACTCCTAGCTGGACCCTGGCTGTGGGCTGTGGCAGCGTGCTGTCATCGGTCCGACCGCCCAAACAGGCCTCCTATGCCCAGCGAACCCACGAGCACACCCGCACGCATTCTCGTCGTCGATGATGATCGCGCCATCCGCAAGATCATCAAGGATCGCTTCGCCGCCCTTGGCCACGTGCTGGACACGGCGAACGACGGCCAGGAAGCCGTAGCCAAACTCGACACGTTCGCACCCGACCTGATGCTGCTGGACCTGCGGATGCCGAACCTCGACGGTTTTGGTGTTCTGCGGGCGCTCCGTGAGCGTTCGCAGCGGCCGGAGGTCATCATGTTGACCGCACACGGCAGCATCGAGGCTGCTGTACAAGCGGTTCAGCTGGGCGCCACCGACTTCATCCAGAAGCCCTTTGATACGGCGCACCTCGAGCTGGTCGTCCACCGCACCCTTGCAGCGGCGCGCCTGCGTCAACGGGTCGACCACCTCCAGACCGAACTCAGCGGCCGCCACAGCCTGATCGCCGGACAAAGCGAAGCCATGCGGCAGATCGTTCGCACGGCAGAGCGGGCTGCGCCCTCCGAGGCGACGGTCTTGCTCCTGGGTGAGAGCGGCTCCGGCAAGGAGGTCATGGCGCGCTTTATCCACCAACACAGCCCGCGCGTTGGCGGTCCATTTGTCGCGCTGAACTGCGCCACCCTCAGCGGAGAACTGCTCGCAAGTGAGCTCTTCGGGCACGAGCGCGGGGCCTTCACCGGTGCTGTGAAGGACAAGCCAGGCCGCCTGGAGCAGGCCGCCGGCGGGACCCTGTTTCTCGATGAAATCGGCGAGTTGTCCGCCGACCTCCAGGCGAAGTTGCTGCGCGTTCTGCAAGAAAGAGAGTTCGAGCGGGTCGGCGGAACGCGCGTGATCCGCGCCGACGTTCGTGTCGTCGCAGCGACCCACCGAAACCTGGCCGAAGCGCTCCGTACGGGCACATTCCGCGAGGATCTCTACTATCGGCTCAACGTCGTGAGCTTGCGAGTCCCACCGCTGCGCGATCGCCGACAAGACCTGCCAGCACTGTTGTCGCACTTTCTCGCTCGCCATGCGGGCGAAGCGGCGCGCCCGCGCCTTTCGCTTTCCGAAGAGGCCAACCGCGCCTTGCTAGCGTACGACTGGCCGGGCAACGTGCGCGAGTTGAGCAACGCGATGGAACGCTGTGTGGTGCTCGCGGAGGGGGATCGAATCGAGGTGGGTGACCTTCCCGAGGAGGTACGTGACGTGGCAGGCACCAGCGCGACGCGCAGTAATGACCCAGGTGCCCAAGGGGTCGATTTCACCGGGTTGAGCTACCATGATGCGGTGGCCGAGGCGAAGCGCCACATTATCACTGCTGCGCTCTCTGAAACCAGCAACCACCAAACCCGGGCAGCCGAGCTACTCGGCCTCACGCAGCCCTACCTGGCGCGCTTGATGAAGAACCTCGGCATGCGGCTCAAGAAGTAGTCCCCTGTAGTCCGTTTTGACATTCGGCAGCGGGGACGCCAGGCTGGAGCGATGCTCGAGGGCTTCCTGCTTACGCGCAGCTGGCGCGATGCTGCGGCTGGCGTCGAGCTGGAGTTGTGGGTCAGCTCGGCGCGTGGACCGGTCCGCTTGCGCATCACGGGGGAGCGCCCCGTGTTCTTCCTGGAACGCGGGACACGAGCGGAGACCGGGACCCGACGTGAAGTGAGCCTGACCGACCTCGCAGGGCAGCCGGTCGACGCGGTCTACTTCGACTCCCAGCGGGCCCTGGTTTCGACGCGCGAAACGGTGCGCGCACACGGTGGAAAGCCCCTCGAAGCGGATCTCAAGCCGGTCGAACGCTACCTGATGGAGCGGTTCATCACCGGCGCCTGCACAATCGAAGGAGCCGCGCTAGAACGGGACAGATACCTGGAGGTGGCCCAACCCGTTCTGTCCCGGTCGGACTACACCCCAGACCTTCGAGTCGCGTCGTTCGACATCGAAACGGATCATCGGAGTGGTCAGGTGCTATCGATCGCCACCGTGATGGACGGCCACGAAGCCGTACAGATGGTCGCCGCGGGCACCCCAAGCGCCCCGCCCGATACCACGCTCGTTCCCGACGAGCGCGCGCTACTGGAGACCTTCGAGCGCCATATCTGCGCACTCGACCCGGACGTCCTGATCGGCTGGAACGTGGTCGAGTTCGATCTCAAGCACCTGGTGGGGCGCGCGCGTCACCTGGGCATGCGCCTACGACTGGGGCGAGCCAATGCTCCAGCCGAGGTCCTTGTGCCGCGCAGCCGCAACCAACCACACATCGCGCGGATCCCCGGACGCGTCGTGCTCGATGGGATCGCGACCCTGCGCTCGGCGACCTATGCGTTCGAGAGCTTCGCACTCGAGGACGTGGCTCAGGCGCTGCTGGGTCGCGGCAAGCGGATCGATGACGTGGGCGATCGGGCAGAGGAGATCCGCCGCCTGCACGCCCAGGATCCAGCCGCGCTGGCCGCCTACAACCTGGAGGACTGCCGGCTCGTGCGTGACATCTTCGAGCGCACCGACCTGCTCGGCTTTGCGGTGGAACGCCAGCGGCTGACGGGGCTTCCCATGGATCGCCAAGGCGGCTCGGTGGCCGCCTTCGATCACCTATACCTTCCACGCCTGCACCGGCATGGCCACGTGGCGCCCAGCGTGGGACAAGCGAACGAGGTCGTCGGCAGCCCCGGCGGCTACGTGCTGGACTCCCAACCGGGCATCTTCGACAACGTGCTTGTGCTCGACTTCAAGAGCCTGTACCCGAGCATCATCCGCACCTTCCGAATCGACCCCATGGGCCTCGCCTTTCCCGGAACGGATGGGGTCGAGGGCTTCGAGGGTGCGTGCTTCGCGCGGGAGCGTCACATTCTGCCGGCCCTGATCGAGGGCCTTTGGGCAGCCAGGGACGAAGCCAAGCGCCGCGGCGACAGCGCCCGGTCCCAGGCGATCAAGATCCTCATGAACTCCTTCTACGGTGTGCTCGGAACACCCGGCTGCCGGTTCTTCGACTCGCGCTTGCCCACTTCGATCACGCGTCGAGGCCATGAGATCATCCAGCACGCGCGTCGGCAAATCGAGGACCGCGGCCTTTCGGTCATCTACGGCGACACGGACTCACTCTTCGTCTTGCTGGGCGCGAACCGAACCCCCGTCGAATGTCGCACCGAAGGCGACACGCTTGCAGCGGATCTCAACCTCTATTTTATGCACCAGATCGCGGACGCCCAGCGTCTCGAGAGCCGTCTGGAGATCGAGTTTGAAACCCATTACGTCCGGTTCTTCATGCCTACGATGCGACACTCCGACAAGGGCACCAAGAAGCGCTACGCTGGGCTCGCCTTGGGATTCGACGGTAGCCACGAGCTTGTGATCAAGGGTCTCGAGGCCGTGCGCTCCGATTGGACCCCACTGGCCCGAAGCCTACAACGCGAACTGCTGCGGCGTGTCCTGCTCGAACAGCCGTTCGATGACTACATCCGAGACCTGACCGACGCCCTGTACCGGGGTGAGCTCGACACCCAGCTGGTGTACCGCAAGCGTCTGCGACGTGAACTGTCGGACTATGCACGCGGCGCGCCACCCCACGTGCGCGCCGCCCGTAAGCTCGACCGCCCAGGCCGCTACATCGAGTACGTGATGACCACCGCCGGGCCTGAGCCAGTTGGAAAGACCAGCGCCAGGCTCGACTACAACCACTACTTGACACGCCAGCTAGCCCCTGCTGCGGATGGCATCTTGCAGTTCCTGGATACCGACTTCATGCGGCTGGGCGGCCGACAGTTGTCGCTGTTCTAAACACAGCCCCCCAAGGGACAGCGCAACCAGCACGCTTGCGGGCCGCGCTGCGTAGCGCGGCAGGACTTCGATCGCGTGCGCTACATAGCGGTCGCATTCCGTGCACGCATGAACGTGTGCCTCCCTTGCGAGTCCGTTTGTACTGCTCCCGTGACTCGATCTGCTTCCAAGGTTCACATGCGTGAATTGTGCAGGCGCGAGAACCACAACCGTAAGCAAGACGTTAGAGCGCTTACAGTCGTGCACGCGACCACGTTGCGCGCCACTGGCCACTAGACTGCGATACTTCATCGTTGTGATCGGCGCGCTAATCTGGGTCAGTCCCTATGGACTAGCGGTTCTTGCCGAAGTGGATATAAAGCGGCCTGCGTTGGCGCGTTGGTGATCACACCACGCGATGCTCGGGGTACCAGAAATGCCAGGACGTTCTTCCTCCAGGTCACCACTCGGTCCGCTTGGGCCCAAGACAAGTGATGACCTCACCGTCGACGCACATACGGCGCCGGCTTTGAACACAAGGGCGGTCCGCCCGGCGGTACCCTCCTCGCTGCCGTCCCGAGAGCGGCTATGGGGAAGGTTGGACGAGGCTCCGCCGAGCTCGTTGATCGCGGTCAGTGCCCCTGCCGGCTATGGGAAGTCCACCGTCCTGAGTCAGTGGCTGCAGACCCGCGCACTTGTCCACGCCTGGTTGTCGCTCGACGGCGGAGACAGCGATCCCGCGATCTTCGCACAATCACTACTGGGTGCTTGCAGAAGCGCCTTCAAGAACAGGAGTGTACCAGGCGGTCTTCGGCACTCTGGTCGTGGCTTGCGAGCGCGGGAACAGGCGCTCGCCCTGACCCAGTGCCTCGAGCAGCTTGGCGCACCGCTGGTACTGGTACTCGACGACTATCACCGTGCTGCGTCCGCCGGCGTCGACGAGCTGGTGGCTGCGATGCTGGAGGATCTGCCGGCAGCTGTGCGACTGGTGATCGCCAGCCGCTACACGCTACCCTCGCGCCTGTTGGCGAATGCGGCCCGAGGAAAACTGACAACAATCGGACAGAGCGATCTGAGGCTGCGCACAGCAGAGGTGACTCGCCTTGTGCAGCGCTACGCCGTTGGCTCCCTGGACGATACGGAACTGGGACCTGTGCTGCAGCTGGTGGACGGGTGGCCGCTAGCTCTCTCGCTGATAGAACGCAGCTTGCATGGGTCGATGCCGCTGGCCGAAGCAGGCCTCAACCTCGCACAACAGCGTGAACACATGGTTGCCCACATCCTTGGGTCGCTCTCTCCGAAGCTTCGAAGAGGACTCGCGCGTCTGGCCTTGTTCGACCGGTTCTGTGAGCCTTTGTTTATCGCGATCGAAGCAGGCGCAACCGAGGACTTCCGGACTCTCATGCATCACGCCGGGATCATGTGCGTCGGTCCCATCGGCGAGCGCGGTTGGTATCGTTTCCACCGGCTGTTTGCTGATGCCTTGCGAGAGTGCCTGCAGGGAGCCCTCACGGCCACGCAGGCGGCCGAGGCCAGGGCGCAGGCCAGTGGTTGGTTCGCGAGCCGCGGCCTCATCGAGGAGGCGATCGCCCATGCCTTGCGCGGTGGCAATACGCAACTCGCCGATGCACTACTGGCGCGGCCGGAGCCGCAAGATCACGCCGAACCCCCTAGCGCCGTTGCGCGGACGCACGCTTCCGACAGCTCGCTCCCTGTTGCCACCCCCGAGCTCACCCCCCGTGAGCTAGATGTCCTGTTACTGCTTGGGCGTCGAATGTCGAACAAGGAGATCGCGGGCGAGCTCCACATCTCCGAGGCGACGGTAAAGCGTCACGCACACAGCATCTACGCCAAGCTCGGCGTGTCTGGCAGACGTGCGGCCGCCCGTGCGGCCCGGCAGCTGCACTTGGCTGCCGGCCCCTGAAGTACATGGCCCGGGCCCGGAGCGGGGGGCGCGCCCACACCCCCGCCGGGCGGGGCCGCGGACCCCCCCGCCGGGTGTGTGGCGCGTGCCCCCCCCGGCGGGGGGGGGGGTGTACACGCGGCCCGAGCCTAACTCACTGGAAAACGATGTTGCCGTTGACCAAGCAACCGGCTGCGGAGTAGGAGCCTCCCGGCAGCACCGAGGGATCACCGATGGCTTCAATCACAACGATCTGCCCCTCACCCCCGCACTCAGGGAATACCCCCTTTTCGGTAACCAGAGCCAGCATTTCTCCGCTCGCCTGGCCCTGACCGTTGATGATGGCGGGCACCAACGAGAACCCTTCCGCGTCCACAAACGCGGCCGCCTCCGCGCAGGTGGTCACCGAGGCGTCGAACGCTTCGACCGGTGTCCACGGCAACCGTGCAGTGAAGTTGGCACCGTTGGTATTGTCGGTGAGGTGAAAGGTGGCACGCAGCTGGTCACGCGCATCGTTGCAGGTGACGGCAACCGCCACCGAGGCGGAGGTGGGCTGACCCGGCCCGGCGCCCGTGGTGACGGTGAAGAACTCGACAACGCCCCCTCCGTGGATTGTGCCGAAGCAACCGATCAGGGTGGCCACAATTGCCGAAACGGATAGTGCTTTCAAAAACCGCTTGTCTCTCATGTCTTTCTCTTTTCTCGCGCCGGCTTGAACGCCGGATGCGGCTGATGCTGGGACGCGTGGCTGGCGCGCGCCCCCGCTCGCATGCCCCCGACGCCTCGGTGCGTCGGAAAGCGGCTAGACGAAAGCACGACGCCGTGAGGCGTCGCATGGTCCGAAAGGGTGCAAATTGGATGTGGCCCGCAACCTCAATCGGCAGGCGAGTCCGCTGTGGCGAAATGCGGGAAAGCTCGACTGGAACCGTGGTGGATCAGCTTCGATCACTTCAATGGGGCGATCCCGCCGCGACCGCTAGCTCACCCAACACTTCGATGACAGCTCGCCGTGGGACATCAAGGCGGTGGATACTCGCGGGGCCGCGCTGCGCCGGGCGCGCACTTGCACGGCGGCCAAACCGCAGGGCAGGCGGACCACCGCAGCGACCCGCCCACGGCAGTGGCGCGACGAGCGCCCCCAATCGGCCCTGGGATGTAGACATCGGCGCAAGCGCTTGCAGCGCGCGCACTGACGTGATCGGAGATAGAGGTGGCCTTTGCACAGCGAGAGTCTGAAAGGAGCAAAGCTTGCCAACAGGCGCTTCGATGAGCGACTGGTGCCCGTGGGCAACGCGGCGATGGCGTGGCGGGATGCGAGTCTGCCAAACAGAATGGGCACGGATGCGCTACTGGCGGCGGCCTATCCGCTTTGTGAACCACCCGCAACTGCGACAGGACGGGGTGCTTGCTCCGCATGTGCGTCAGGCGGCCAAGCGTTGGGGGGTACTTCAGACGGTCCGGGTGCCAAACGACATGACCGACCTTCCGTTGGAGGGTACAGCGACCGGCAGAACCTGGCGCGGGTGCGCAGCAAGCACACCGGCTACGAGGCCCACTATTCCATCGAAACCCGGCCGCCTGCTGCACACGACACCAAGTGTACGCCGCCCGCGTCGCGCAGGTGCTGACGCGCCTTGGTCGATGAAACTCGAGCAGGCGCGTCTCGCTCCGCCCCCTTCCGGACGCTGGTCGCGGGCTTGCCCGCAACCTGCTAGCTAGGTAGGAACAGGGACCTATGATGGTAGAGAAGCTCGTAGACGCAAGACATGTGTGTTTCCAGCGCTGAATACGGGTCCAAAGCGCTGGCCCGCAGCGAGAAGCACACGCCAACCGCGCCGTTCTCTGGCGGACCGGAGCACGCCGCCAACATGGCAACACCCAGGGGATGGGCCCCCAAAGACTGGGTGGTCAGCGTGCAGTGCGGCACAGGTTCAACACCTTTTGCTTGCGCAGCGAGGCGGGCGTGCATTTATCCTTTCTCCTCCCAACTTGCGTGTAGCCATTCTCCCACGAACGAAAGGCGCGCTGGCCGTGCTAGGCAACCTCGGAATACGTCACATAGCCCGTCCTGCAAACCGTTCGGGCCGGCTTGAGGCAGAGGCGGCCGTGCCCACGCTAGCGCCATTGCCCGACTGCGACAGGTGCACCCGATGACCTTGACAGCCTTCGACGTGCGGGCCTGGATCGAACAGAGCGTCAAGGGAGCCCCATTTCCGCACATGCACCACAACACGTATTACGACGGTGGCTTGCAGGTCAAGCTCTTCAATGGGGCGACGCCTGACGACCGCGCCGACTTTCACATCAATACGGTCGCGGAGTTCTTCTTCCAGCTCAAGGGCGAGACGCACGTGAGGACGTTGGAACGTGGTCGCTTCCGCGATGTGACGATTGGGGAGGGGCAGATGTACTGCGTTCCTCCGATGATCGCCCACCGCAATCGGCGTCCCCAGGGAAGCCTGGGCATCGTGATCCATGGCCCGCGAGCTGCCGATGCCTTGGATAGCATCCTTTGGTACTGCGAAGCCTGCGGACACTTGCTGCACAGGGTCGACTATCGGGTCGTGGACTCGAGCACCCAGGTACGACAGTTTGTTGCCGAGTTCCTCGCGGAGGAGAGCCGTCGCACGTGCCCCTTCTGCGCGGCCGTCATGCCCTCCGACTGGGGAAGAATGGATCGGCCCGAACACGGCCCGAGCGGCTCCTCACACACCTGAAGACGCCGAACGGCACCCCGGACTAGGTTAGCTAGGTTGAGGAATCGAAGCGGCCCTTGTTGCCGCACAGGCGCGACGGCCTTCGCGCTTATTCGGAAACCCGCTCGCAGGCCGTTGTCACCGCCCGGGGTGACGACACCTCACCCCATTGTGCTAGGTGACTAGCAATCTCGTGCAGGACCTTTGAGTACTGTGGCATGCTCGGCGCGCCGACCGATGCACACACTCAAACGGGTCGAAATCGTCAGTTGTTTCGAGGCCAATTGTCGCTTGCACGGCGTCGAGGCCCTGTACCTCGTGGACGAGTCTCCACGAGCCATGGACTTCTCGGGCTGGCTGGTCAATGCGGGCGCCCGAGTAACTTTGTGCGCCATCGAAGTGGCCAGAAGGATGTCGGAGGCCGCGTTTCAAACGTACACAAGCGACTTCGACATCGCTGTGCTCGGGGCGGGGCCCGGCACGGAAGCGGACATCGAGCTTGCGGCAAGACTCGCCCAGCGTTGCGCCCCCCTGCTCCTCGTCGACGCCCCCAGCGAGGACATGCTGGAGCGTATCTACGCCCTCGGGGGAACCTATCGGCCCGTCGACGCCACCATGGTGGACTTCCTGCTCGCCGCCCGTCAGGCCGTCGACCGGGGCTTTCCCGACCTTGATCGCCTGTGCGCTCATGCTGCGCACCTGTGGCGCCTACCCCCGCAGTTACAGCGCGTGCTTCAACTCAACCTCTGGTCGTTCACAGACGAGGAAATCGCACGTTCCATGCGACTGAGCATCCACACCGTCCAGGAATACCAGGACACCCTGCGGCGCCGAACGGGGGCGCGCTCAAAGCACGGACATCTGCGCCGCTTGCTCGAACTACGGGGCGCAGCCGCCCCAACACACCAGGAGGATCAGCCCTAGCCCCGAACGCGTGGGACGCGCCCTAGTACGACTTGAACACATCTAGGAAAGGGCAAACGCCCTTTCCTAACTAGCTAG
>JAPPOR010001042.1 GCA_028817905.1 Myxococcales bacterium | reverse complement strand
GGCGGCGAAAGTCCTGTGGAGTCGAAGGACAAGCGAGGCGGCGTCGTAGTCATGGATGATGCGGGCCAGCCAGGACCGGCCAGCGTGCCTGTTGGCTTGCGGCCTGCCAGCCGTGACCCTACCTGTTCGGTGACCAACTCAGCGGCCTGAGCACTGTTCTGCCAGCGGAACGCTTCAGGTGGTTGGGCCCAACCCGGTCGTGGGCCGGCGCCCGCTCGGGTTGGCGCACAAGGAACGCACATGCCGAGAATCGATCCGAAAGACCACTTGTCCCGGCAGTGGCGGGTTCACGCACTGGCCCGTGACTTCGCTCTTCTGGACGTCTGGGACTACCCGATCACAACCGGACCTGAGCACGACCTCGCGTACTTCGAGGCCTTCGCTCGACAGTTGGAGCGCGCCATCAGCGAGGGCCCGGGCCTCGCTGGGATCCTGTTTCGCGTACGCACGGCGGTCGGGCGCCTGTTCGGTTGGGACGAAACGTCTCAGCCACTGCCCATACCGGGCTGCAAGGAGACCTCGCTGCGCCAGCGCCTCGAGCCGTCCGAACAATCGGACGCCCCGGTAGACCCGGCGGCGGACAAATCGGGACCCTCGCCGGCGGAAGGCATTGTCTTCACGACCGTGTACCACCACCACGACGAACTCCTGGAGGAGATCTCGAACAGCACGGTCCACGCGCTCGCCCACGTCAGCTGGATCGACCGCGGCTGCGGGCGCTTCGGCCCGCGGATGGCGGTCTATGTGAAGCCGCGCGGCTGGGCGGGCCGTCTGTACATGTCAATCATCAACCCGTTCCGCGTGTTCGTAGTCTACCCGGCGATGATGCGGCACTTGCAGCGACAATGGGAACGCGCCCACGGTGACGGCACGGGAGCTACGAACGCCTCTTCTCAGATCAGCACAGGCTGAACCGACGAAGACGGTGCCAGGGGCTTGAGCTGGGGGTACCCCATCCGACCGCGCGAACCTCGACAAGGCGGACGCCGGGGCGAGGCTTAGGCGCGCCTGATGTCCATTCGCCAGGGCCTCAGGCGTGCCCCCAACCTTTGGCCCGCCGGCTGACAGCACCCGTCTTCGGGGCTACTATCTCGGCAGATGCGGAGGAGACGCATTGCTCGATGGAATACTTGGTTGCACCTGAGTTGCGTACGACGCCGTCCTTCGTTCTTCGTTCCTTCATGCCGGGCGACGGGGCAGCCCTGGCAGAGGCGGTTGAGTCCTCCTACGCTCATCTCGCGCCCTGGATGCCGTGGGCGAAACGGACCCAGTCGTTAGAGGCATCCGAGAGAACCGTTCGTGAGTTTCGAGCGAGATGGCTTTTGGCCAAGGACTTCGTGGTTGCGATCGCGGCCCCGGACAGCGGTATGCTCCTCGGCGCGTGCGGATATCACTTGCGAGAGGGTCAGCTAGCGAGCGCCTGCGCTGAACTCGGTATGTGGATTCGGGTCAGTCATGCTAGCTTGGCTGGTACTTGGCGAGCTCCAGGCGTGCGACCATGCCGCGATGGACTTCGTCGGGGCCGTCGGCGATGCGCAGGGCGCGGGCGATGCCCATGGTTGTGACCAGCTCGCGGTCGGCGACGCCCTCGCCGCCGAAGATCTGGATCGCCGCGTCCACCACCATCTGGAGCATGTTGGGGGCGATCACTTTGATCGCCGAGACGTCGGTGAGTGCTCCGAACACGCCGTGGGTGTCGAGCGCCCACGCGGCCTTTAAGGTGAGCAGCCGGGCTTGGTCGATGGCCATGCGGCAGTTGGCGATCACGTCGCGGTTGCCGCCCAGGTTCGCGAGCGGCTTGCCGAAGGCCACGCGGTCCACCGCACGCGCGCACATCCGTTCCAGCGCGCGCTCGGCGGCGCCGATGCAGCGCATGCAATGGTGAATGCGCCCCGGGCCCAGGCGTCCCTGCGCGATTTCGAAGCCGCGACCTGGCCCGGCGATGAAGTGGTCGATGGGTAGGCGCACGTTGTCGAATAGCACTTCGCCGTGCCCGTGGGGTTCGTCCAGGTGTCCGAAGGCCGTGAGCATGCGGAGAATCTTGACGCCCGGTGTATCGAGCGGCACCAACACCATCGAGTGGCGACTGTGGCGCTCGGCGTTGGGGTCGGTCAGGCCCATGAAGATCACGAACTTGCAGTGTGGGTGGCCGAGTCCGGTCGTCCACCACTTCTGGCCATTGAGGACCACCTCGTCGCCCTCAATGGTGGCGGTGGCCTGCATGTTGGTGGCGTCGCTCGAGGCGACTGCCGGCTCGGTCATGGAGAAACCCGAGCGAATGGTGCCCGCCAGCAGCGGCGCGAGCCACTTGTCCTTCTGCGCCGGGCTTCCATAGCGCACGAGGACCTCCGCGTTGCCCGTGTCGGGCGCCGAGCAGTTGAATACCTCTGGCGCGATGAAGCTGCGCCCCATCAGCTCGGCCAACAGGGCGTAGTCCCGGTTGTCCAGACCTGCCCCGTACTCGCTCTCCGGCAAGAACAGGTTCCATAGGCCAAGGGCCTTCGCTTCGGCTTTGAGCTCCTCCATGATGGGAGGAACGCGCCACTCTCGGTAGTCGGGATGGTGCGTCAGTTGCTCGTAGTAGGTCTTTTCGTTGGGGAGCACGCGCTCCTGGATGAAGCGCTGCACCTGCTCGCCCAGCTTCCTTGCGCGCTCGGAGTGCTCGAAGTCCATGGCTCAGTCGTCCTTTCGCTCGTCGCTTTCCATCCCTTAGCTCCATCGGTAGGGGCTGGCTATGCATTGCGCGTACGAGTTGTTAGCATTTTGTGTCGCCGTGACGCCATCCCCGCATTCCGCGCTGATTCCCCCTCACATCGACGGGTTCATTGTGCAGACCGATCTACGCTTGTCGCGCTTTTCCGTGATGGGCGAGGCGACCGGTGCGGCTGGCGACGGGCGCATTCCCGAGCGTGCCGAGCACAGCCGAGCAGAGCTTGAGCTGAGCCTTACGCTGCGAGGCAGAGCCAGCGGCTTGCTGGGCACCCAGCGTGCCGAGCTGCGGCCTCAGTCGATGTTGTGGGTGCTGCCGCGGCAGCCTCACCTGATCGTCGACGCCAGCCCGGATTTTCTGGCGTGGGTGCTGGTCTTTCGTCGGCGGCTCGTGCGTCGTGTTTGCACGAGCCCGGCTGGGCATCCGCTCACGGCTCGCGGTGACCGGGGCGCAATGCTCCGGCGCCTGCCGCGCGCGGAGGTCGACGCGCTGGGCGCGCTGTACGCCGGCGTTCCGGTGGGCGCGGGTCGGGACGTGTTCAACGCCGGGCTCGGCTACGTGCTCAGCCGTTCCTGGCTCGCGTTCGAGCGCGCGCCACAGGAGCCCGATCCGGGCGCCGTGCACCCCTGTGTTCGGGCGGCCGCATGGCTACTACGGGATGGCCAGGCTGGGCTTTCCAACGAGGAGCTTGCGTCCCGGGTAGGGCTGTCGGCCCAACGTCTGAGTCGCCTTTTCAAAGCGCAGATGGGCACCAACCTGGCCGACTTTCGCAATCGTCAGCGCATTGCTCACGTGGTGGCCCATATGCATCGCGGCGACGCCAATCTCACTGCTCTAGCGCTCGACGCCGGATACGGTAGCTACAGCCAATTCCACCGGGTCTTCAAACGCTTCATGGGTTGCGCGCCCGCCGCCTACGCGCGCAAGCGCGGGGGACGGGGATAACCCGGACCCGGCACCGAGATAGCAGCTCACCCTGGCTTGCCGTGGCGCACCGGGCGGCATCATGCTGCCT
>JAPPOR010000178.1 GCA_028817905.1 Myxococcales bacterium | reverse complement strand
ATCAAAGCCTGAGCCAGCTCAGCCAGCCCTCCCCGCGCCTCAACCCAGGCGGAGTAGGCAGCCGCGCCGCCTCCAAAAGCAATCAACCAAAGCAAACCGAACTCCCGGAAAACTGACCCTAACTGTCGGTATGGTGCCTCCGGGTGGCGTATGGCTGGACGGCCGGTTCGTAGGCAACTCCCCGGTGCGCGTGCGCGTCCGGCCCGGCCGTCACACGGTCGAAGGACGGGTCGGTCCCGATCGCACGATGCGCGATGTGCATGTCACCGAGGACGGCCAAACCATCTTCATCGATTTCCGCAATGCGCCTACTCATCCATAGCCTCACGCTGCTAGCACTGACTGCCGCCCTCCCGTCCCACGTGTTGGGTCAAACGGTGCGGTGGCTTCCGGTCTTCGATAGTCCGAAGGTCGACACGGCCGAGCTCGAGGCACTTGCAGAGCTCGGCGCTGAACTGCAAGCCACCACTGGAATCGAGCTCCTCGACCCCGTAGTCGCCGCCGCACACTTCGAGGAGCATTTCTCGGTGCCTGCGCCCCATCTCAGCGCTGCCACGCTAGACGCTGCCGCCGAAGGCCTTCAAGAGGCCGTCAAACAGACCGCCTTCGACCAATGGGCCCAAGCCAGGATGCTAGGAAGGCCCTATTGGACGATGACCCAGACCCAGCGAGACCTGGTCAAGGCGCAAAAAGGGGTCGCCCAAGACGCTGTCGACTACTGCACCATGTTCGCGGTGGGGGATTTCAAGGCGGGCCGAAAGCGGGAGGCTCGCGCCAGCCTCCGCAAATGCATTGAAGAGTCCCCCGCGGTAGAGCCCCGCATGTCTGGTCACGCCATCATGCAGCTGTGGGACCAACTACGAGAACAGATGCTGGCATTCGGTCCCGCATCACTTTCGATTCGCACCTTGCCCGAGCGGTCTGGGTGCTCGGCCACGCTCAACGGTCAACCCATCGGCGACGTTCCCAATACCGCAGAAAACCTCGTACCCGGCCTTGTCTACCGGGTGCAGGTCACCTGCCAGCAACCCAGCCGCGTCCACCTCGTCGTCCCCAAACCAGGGGGAAATACCGTCACGATTGACCCACGATTTGATCGAGACGTCATCTCGAGCGGCCGCATGGCGCTGTCGTACCCGGATCCTGCGACTCGATCGCGCCACAGAGACCCGGATGCACGCCGCCTTGCCAACTACCTCGACGCAGACGCACCCGTGCTCGTGCGACCAACGAACGACGACAAGCTCTCGCTCCAGGTGACTGTCGGCCAGCAAACGCGCTCAGCCACGCTGCCATCGCAACCGACCTCGGCACAACTGCAGGCCGTAGCACACACCCTAGCGGGCGAGAGACCCCCCCGCGCCGAGCAACCCGTCGTCGACTTGCGCGACTCGCCGCGACAAGCTGCCCCCTCCAGCGCCTTGACGTGGGCTGGGCTCGGCCTGACGCTCGGCGGCGCCCTGAACATTGCCCTCAGCTGGCGCTGGTATGACCTGCGCTCACAATACCGCTCCCGTCTCGCCGAGTCGATCTACCTCTCGGACTACGACGAAACGGGCCTAGCCGCACTCGTCCTGGGCGCCGCCGGCAATGGCCTCGCCGCCGCCGGAGTCCCCCTTCTGCTGCCAGAAGGAACCTCCTCCGCATTCGCCTGGATCGGCGCCGCGGCCGGGGTTGCGGTCGCAACGACCGGCGTCGTGCTGGCGGTCAACGCAGACCCCTGCGGGCCGACGACCTGCGACCCCGATGGGCGCGACGGCATGCTCGGTACTCTCGTACTGTTTCACAGCGTGCCGCTGCTCACCATTCCGCTGACGCTGGGCGTGCGTGCACTGACAGAAAACGCCGACGACGTAGACTTCGCAGTGCAAGCGTCGGCAAATGGGTATGGGTTATCCATTCAAGGAAGCTTCTAGCAAACCAGCGAAAGGTCACAGACTATGACCGTGCTCACCATCCTCGCCTATGTCGCGGCCGTCGGCGCCGCAAGCGCCGCCCTCAACGGGCTTGAGTACTATAGCGTCAAGCACCACCGCCACCGCTTCATGACGCGCTCGGCGTTCGTGTTGGTGGCTGCCGCCGCTGTATCCGCCTCCTTCGGGCTTGAGTTGTGGAAGGAGGCGGAGGCGACGGGAGGCGACGAGCTCAACGGGATCCTTCTCATGACCTTGGGCACCATCGCCATCATGGCCCGGCTCGTCTGGAATGTTCGCAAGACGAACATCTTGCTGGGCACCGCTGGCACGGCCGTACAGGCCGGCGTGTTCGGTGTACTGACGTTCGTTGGAGTCATCTTTCTCCTTTTGTTCCTGTTCGTGCAGTTCCTGCTACTCGCCAACTCGCGACCTGTATACGTCATCAACCGATAGCCTGGCGAAACCGCCGTCAAGGAGCCCCTCATGAAACAAGACAGCAAGCGGAGTACCAGGCGCTCTCGTCGAGCACTCCAACGCTACGCACGCCTGGGCAGCAAGCGGCCGCCTTCGAGTCGACTGTGGACGACTATCTCGGGATGGGCAGGCCGGACTGCCGCACGCCATCCCGTGTACCTTTCAGAGGTCGTTCTTTTCCTATTTCCGCTCCTGGTATTATTCGATGCTCTGCTACGGAGCCTGCCGCTGGAGTCCCCCTACGCCGTCGCAGTTTTGGTCAGTCTGCTGAGCATGCTTGGCGTAGCGGTGCCCATCTGCGTTCTGCTGGTTCAGGCCACCGAGGATAAGACCGCAGGGGAAGTGGCGGCGGATGCATGCCTGCGTCAGCTCCTCGACGTCTTACTCCGCCGTCCCCTCGCGCCGCTGGACGACCTGGAGGAACTTGCGGTGGACGGCATGGTCCGTGCAGAAAGCATCGACCGTGTCGCCGCTCGCTACGTATTTGAAAGTCTCGGCGCTCCGCACCTGGATGAGCTGTTGCATGCAGTCGCGAGAGTCGCTGCCGGCGACGTGGAAGCCGTGAACGGTCGTGAGCTCGACGCGCTGCTTTGTTACTACCAAGACAACGGTTCCATCGTGCGTGAGGCCCTCCTTCGACGTGCTGCGGCGCACGCCGCCTGGGAAACCTCCGGCAAGGGCGACTTTGACTACCGGACCTCGGACCTGTCCGCGAGTGATCGTTGCCCGGGGTCCGGTGAGACCACCTCTCCAACCATCGCGTCGCCCGAGCCGAGCGCCTAGCACGCTGCAACAAGGGCATCAAGACAGGAAACCGAAGGATGGACGTGGAGCTTCTTCTTCTACTCACCGCGAGCGTCGTCGGCGCCGCACTATTGTGGGGTTCCTACTTCGGGGAGAAGCCACCCACCTCGCCGCCGAGCCCCGCCGAAGTCTCCCGGGCGCGCTCAGGCGACAAGATTGGTGCAGTACGCATGTACCAACAGCGTGCCGGCGGCGGCTTGCGCCACTGCAAAACGGCTGTCGATGAGGCGCTGCGCCACTCAGAAAGGAAGGAGGCATGACAGAGTCTCCCTACAGAGTAATAAGCGTCCGGCCAATGCCGTGCCAAGCCGATGCATGGGTTCGAGCCTCGCGCGGGCGCTTCACAGCCTGGGCGCGGGGTGTTCTCGACCTGGCAGCGAGCTACGAGCAGGAGGAAACCTTGCAGGCGCCGAAGCGACGGCCGCGGTTGACCGGCAAGACACCACACGGCCACCGCCGGAAGACCTATGTCCAGTTCAACGTTCGACTAAGGGTAGAACGCCTGAAGGCGTATGACACGGCGTCCCGAATGGCGGGGATGCGTCGGCAGAACTGGATTCTGGTGCATTTGAACGCTGCGGCAGGCCTCAGCGCCTTGGAAGAGCAGCTAGCGCGCGTGCGGACCGGTGTTCACGAAACGCTGCCCGAAGGGAACATGAAGTGACGGGACTTTCCAAGAAGGCCCGACGACGTCGACCGACACGGTCCGGGCGCGCTGTGATAGCGTTTGTGCGCTATGACTTGCCCCTGCTCGGCCACCCTCGCCGTGGCTGGCTGCCCGCTCCTCCTGGAGTGAAAGCTACATGGACCGTGCAAGATACGGTAAAGCCCTGGCACCTAGGAGTTGGCGCAGGCGCACTTGCAGTCGCCGCTATCGCGATTCCGGAGGCTTTGGGCACAGTAGCGGGCTGGCTCGCTGTGACAACGGCAGCAGCCTCGGTCGTGCAATTTGTCGAGGGCCAGCGCAACCAGCGAGCGCAGCTTGCGGCTGAGGTCGCACGAACGCACCTGCTCGGCGCGCTGGCTGCGTGCCCTCGCGCTGCCGTAGGGCACGCAACCGTAGAGCAATGCGCAGTGGAGCGAGTTGTCGGAGCTGAGCATGTCCATCGCTACTTTGCTCAGAAACTGATCGAACACTTCGGCTCAGAGCTGCCAATTTCGAACCACCGCCCCACAGATCCGTTGCGACTCCACTAAACGCAAGAAAGCATTCTCCCTGGAGTGTAAGATGCGAACCCCCCAAGGCCCGCTTCGAACCACCTTTTCAGTCGCGCGAAGTTCTGCGAGTCGACCGGCCGTGGCCGGTCCGATCGTCAAATGGGTCGGCGGAAAGGGACGGTTGCTGCCCCAGCTTCGCGCACTGCTCCCCCCTCGCGCAGCGCAGAGGCGACACGTCGAGCCATTTGTGGGCGGCGCTGCACTGTTTTTCCATCGCAATCCGCGACGCGCTGTACTGAGCGACATCAACCCGTCTTTGATCGCGATGTACCGCGCGGTCCGGGACAACCTCGATAGCGTAGTCCGTCATCTTCGAAGGCTAGCCCGCTCCCACAGCACGGAGCACTACTACGCTACGCGCGAGCGCTATAACACAGCTCCCCTCGCCGCGGATGAACGCGCGGCTACGTTCATCTACCTGAACAAGACCTGCTTCAACGGCCTTCACCGTGTCAACCGCCGGGGACACTTCAACGTGCCCATCGGGCGCTACGATCATCCGAAGATTCTCGACGAAGCGGCCCTTCGCCTTGCTCGAACGCGCCTCAAAGGAGCGCAGCTCCGGTGCGGATCCTTTGAGGAAACGAGTGCGCGAGCGCGGCCGGGGGACTTCGTATACCTCGACCCTCCCTACGCCCCTGTCTCGCCAACAGCGAACTTCACCGGCTACGCGGCTGAAGGGTTTGGGCCAGAAAGACAGCTGCAGCTGAGGGACGTTTTCCAAGAACTGGATCGCCGTGGCTGCTTGGTGATGCTTTCCAACAGCGCAGCGCCCTCGATCCGCAAGCTATACCGAGGCTACTCGACCACGATGGTGAGCGCGCCCCGTTCGGTCAACAGCCGCGGAGACCGCCGCGGGCGAGTAGCTGAAGTGGTTGTCTGCAACTACGACGCGGCATCACATGGCCAGGGAGCCGTCAATCATGGGTAAGCGGCCTCCTCGTCCGGAGTTAGCATCGCGAATCCCCTTGTGGATGATGAGGCAGATCGAGCGAACCGTGCAGCGAGGACACTCTCTGTCCGTGATCTGGACCGCGTTCGAACGTCGCAGGGTATGGTGGGAACCCGTGGACTCGAGCAAGTCGAATAGGGAATCGTGGTCTCCTCCGGACAGGTACGGCGACTTTCTCGCAGCGTGCGGGGCCCACGGGCTCTATTGCGAGGAGGGGTACGGGGGGGGGATCAAGACCCCTGTCGAATGGGCCGGTGTCCAGCTCGGCGTCTGCGAGGTCGCGTTCGATCTCCTCCTCGAACTGCAGGAAGACCGCATGGTCGAGCTCTTGCACAACCACGTGCACCACCAACATGGTCACGCCTCCAAGGCAGTTTGGGCTGACAATCTGCGGTCCATAGCTTCCGGAACGGGACCTATTGTCTCAGTCCTCCCCCTGAATGAGAGAGTCCCTGACGGGGAAAAGGTTCTCGTCCATACTGATCCACGCCGTCGCTGGACGCGCTTCGACGCCTTTCAGGCAGACAGGCATCGCCACTTCCTGGAGGCACCCTGAGCGCTCCGCTTCTCGCAGTCGGATAAGGACGCCAAAGACAGATGCCATTCCAGCAACAGGGCGATGAGCCCATGGACCAGGTCACGCACATTCGCATGACCGCGGAGGAGAAGGCCTCGTTGCGCAGCGAGGCGAACGAGGCTGGCATCACGATCAGCGAGTACGGCAGGCGCAGGCTGTTCGGGCGGAAGGTGGTGGCGCAGGCTGACCAGGCCGTGCTGAACGAGCTTCGGCGCCTGGGCGGCTTGGTGAAGCACGTTCACAACCAGGGCGGTGACTCGCGAGAGACCGTCGAGACGCTGCGCTCGCTACGCGCGGCGATCGACAGGTTGGGGCGTGACGGGTGATCGTCAAGAAGATCAAAGCGAAGTCCGCGCCGAGAGGCAGCGGGGCGAAGTCCAAGGCGGCGCACATCACCGACCTGACCGACTACCTCTGCCAGGAAGAGCGACGGGGCTCTCCGGCGCGCGAGGAAGAGGAGGTGCTGTATACGGGCGCGCAGGGTTTTGCGTGGCCAGAGAAGGGTTTGCAGGGGTGGCAGAAGGAGATGATCGCGCTCGCAAGCGCGGCCGTGCGCAGCAAGAACCCCATCACGCATTACATGCTCAGCTGGCAGGAGGGGGAGCAGCCGACCGAGCGGCAGGTGGACGAAGCGGTTGGCATCTTCATGAAAGAGCTCGGGCTCGAGGGGCACCAAGTCGTCTACGGGTTGCACCGCGACACCGATAACGTGCACCTGCACCTGACCGTCAATCGCGTGCACCCCGTGACCGAGCGGCCGGTGAAGGTCAACAAGGGGTGGGACATCGAGGCGGCGCACCAGGCGATCGCCCGGATCGAGCACGCTCAGGGGTGGCGGCGGGAGCGCCGCGGACGCTACCAGGTCGACGAGCAGAGCCAGGTGGTGCGGCGCACGGTGAAGCGAGAGCGGGTTCCGGAGCAGGTACAGAAACAAGAGCCGGCGAAGCCGTCGATCGACGGCGCCTGGCTACCGAGTGCTCGACGGCGGGTGCAGCAGCGTCAGACGCCGACGCAGAGTGCTGCTCCACGAGAGCAGGGAGGTGATCCGAAGGTGATCGCCGCGGCTGTTATCCGCGAGGCCGAGGGTTGGCAGCAGCTGCATGAGCAGCTCGCCAAACGCGGGATGCGCTACGAGCGCAAAGGAGCGGGAGCGCTCGTGTGGTTAGGTGAGCAGCCCATGAAGGCCTCCGAGGTCGATCGAGGCGCCAGCCTCGGGCAGCTGCAGAAGCGGCTGGGTGAGTATCAGCCGGCGGCGCCGCAGCTGCGGGTGGGCGAGCCGCCGCAGCGCAGGGAGCCCGGCCAGCGGGCACGGGACGCCGAGCATTACTCGGGCGCGAAGTCGGCGCAGCGGGTGGCGATCGAGCAGGCCGCACCCGTCATTCGTGAAGCTACGGGATGGCAGCAGCTGCACGAGCGGTTGGCCAGGTGCGGGATGCGCTACGAGCGCAAGGGCTCGGGCGCCGTCGTGTGGGTCGGGAATGTGCCGGTGAAGGCCTCGGCTGTCTCCCGCGAAGCCAGCTTCCCGAAGCTCGAGAGGCGCCTGGGCGAGTACGTGGCCGCTCGAGGCGCTCGCCCAGCGGCCCGGCGTCCCGAGCCGATGCAGCCCAGGATGCCTCGCTGGCAGGAGTATCAGGAGGCTCGGCAGGCGCACAACGAGGCGAGGGCCACGGCTAGGCGGTCGTTGCGGCAGAGAGTCGTTCGGGAGCGTGCGGTCCTCAGGGAAGCCCAGCGAAAGCAGAGGTCTGAGTTATTCGCGTATGATTGGCGTGGGAAAGGCCTGCTGCTCATCGCGATGCGCGTGGTCCTAGCGCGGGAGCACAAAGCGGAGCGGGCTGCCCTGCAGCGGCACCACCAACGGGAGCGTCGCAGGTTCTCCAAGCGTCATCCGCGCTACCCAGAATACCCCCGCTGGCTGCACAACAACGCTAGTCCTGGACAACTAGGCAGGCTGCCTGTCAACACCGAGGACGCCCAAGGCGCGACACACGCAAACGAAATAGGGACACAGATAGGTAACGCAAATGGCCGAGCAACTAAGCTTCCTGTGGAGCTTCGACAAGGAGAACGGCGATGAATCAGTACGGAAAGATCGCACACGACCACTGGCAAAAACACGTGCCGCGCCGGTTCGAGGCGCTGTACGACCCGAGGAGGTTCTTCGACCAACTCGGGGAGGAGATCGAGGCGCGGGTGGAGGAGTTGACCGAATCGATGCGCCCGCAGCTAGGAGCCGACTACCTGGCGAATCTCCAGCAGCTGAACGCGGTCAAACGGGACGCAGAGAGCCAAGCCCTGCAGGAACTGGCGCTGCTCCCGGCAGAGGACGACGAGACCGAAGCGTAGCGCAGACGCCCGCGGGGCGCCCCACGGCCGGGCCCACGCCTCCGACAGGACAGAAGGAGCGACTCGCCGCAAACCTGCAGGCCTTGAGGCTGCTGCGCCAGCTCGAAGCAGAGGGCCGAGCAGGGACGGGCGAGGAGCGCAGCGTGCTCGCTGGTTGGACCGGGTGGGGCGCGCTTCCGCACGTGCTCGATCCGCAGTGATCGCAGCACTCGGCCAGCGACTTCGCCCAGGTGCAGCAACTGCTGTCCCGCGAGGAGTTGGAGGCCGCCCGCCTGAGCACGCTCAACGCCCACTATACCGACCCCGCCTACGCCAGTGCGGTCTGGGACGCCGTGGGGCGGCTGGGTTTCCAGGAAGGCCGAGTCCTCGAGGCGGGGTGCGGGAGCGGCAACTTCCTCGGCGCCGCCCCGGCGGGCGCCAGGTTCGTAGGCGTGGAGCTCGATCCGACGACGGCTGCGATCGCGCAAGCGCGGTACCCCGACGCCGATATCCGCGCGGAGTCGTTCGCCGAGACACGACTCCCAGAGCAGAGCGTCGACCTAGTCGTCGGGAACGTACCGTTCGGAAGGGTGGCGCTGCACGACAAGCGCCACAACGCCGGGCGGCACTCGATCCACAACCATTTCCTCATCAAGGGCATACACTTGCTCAAGCCCGGCGGCCTGATGGCCGTCATCACCAGCCGATACACGCTCGACGCGCAGAACCCCGCGGCCCGCCGCGAGCTCGAGGCCGCGGGCGACCTTCTGGGCGCCGTGCGCCTGCCCAGCGGCGCCCACCGGGGTGCTGCGGGCACGGACGTCGTGACCGACTTGCTCGTGTTTCGGAGGCGGCAGGACGGCGCATCCAGCCGCTCGGAGGCCTTTGAGCGCAGCGCACAGCACGGCGCCGGCGTGGCCGTCAACGAGTACTTCCATCGACATCCGGAGCACGTGCTCGGAGAGATGACCCTCGGCAAAGCCGAAGGCGGCCGGCCGGAGTTGATTGTCCGCGAGCAGGGGGACGTTGGCGAGCAGCTCGGCGCGGCTCTGAAGCAGATTGTATCGCACGCCCTTCAGGCAGGTCAGAGGTTCGAACCGCAAGCGCCCGAGTTCGATCAGCAAACGCCGGTCGCCCAGGTGGGCCAGAGCAAGCAACCGTATGGGTATCTGGCGGTCGAGGGTGACGACTTCACGGTGGTCGCGGACCTGGGCGCGGTCCCTTTGTCGGTCCCGCGCACCCAACGGCCTGAGTTGCGGGCGCTGCTCGGCCTCCGAGACACGGCGGTGGCGCTGTTAGAGGCCGAGGCGGGGACCAACGACGACACGCCCAAGATCGATCAGCTGCGCGCTGAGCTCAACCGGCGCTACGACGGCTATACCAGCCAGTTCGGACCGATCAACCGGTTCAGCTACAGGCGCACGGGCCGGACGGACCCGAAGACCGGAGAGGCCAAGCTCGCAAAGGTCCGTCCGCGGCAAGGCGGCTTTCGGAAGGACCCGTTCGCAAACGTGGTCTACGCCCTCGAGCACTTCAGCGAGTCGGACCAGGTTGCGCGCAAGGCGACGATCTTTGAGGAACGAGCGGGTGCTCTGGTGTGCCTCTGGACGAAGCAAGTCCGTTGAGTTTGCCGTAGAAATGACGGAGTGGGGCAGCCGGGTAGGTATCCCGGTGAGTGAAGCCAAGAGGGCCATTGATGAACACGTGGAACGCCAGGCTCTGTGGAAAGCGTACTGTCTGGCCTACCCGACAGTCAGAGAAACCGATGGCGTGGACTGTTCTGATGAGCCGTTCTAACCTGTCCGAGTCAGATTTGCCGCCGCCGGGAACGAGCGGCCTTGGTGTTGCACTGGACTGGGTCAACCCGCTCCATGCGTGGGGCGTCGGACGGCTCGCGGAGCATCGTCAGCCGCGAAGCGAGGGCGGCAGGCGAGGCCGGGCACGGTGGCAGCCGTCTCTCGTCGAGAACGTACCCGTGCCGCACTCGCCGTTGGATCAGCTCGGCCCAGCGCCTCTCGCCCGCGAACGCTTCGACCTTGGCACGCTTGGGGGCTCCCCGTCGCCTCGTTTTCGTGAACTAAAACTCGATCGACTGATCGTAACACAGCCGCGCCTTGCGCTTGGCCGGTAGAGGAACATGCTCATCATTACGAAGCCTCCGGTGATCGTCGTCGAGATATCCACTGATTTCTTGCTGGTTATGACCCTCGATGGGGGCCGGGTCGTCGAGGCCGATCTCGTCAGTGCCCGCACTGGGGAACGACTCCAGTCGGTGCCGATCGAAGTAGCGACAGAGGTCCTCGATCCAGACTGACCCAGGGGCCCGCAGGAGAACCGTTGGCTGCACCGCGAGCCCGCAACGAACTGTCTCTTCAAATCTGGACACGTGCTCGACCTGGTGCGGCTGAGGGCTGATTTCGACACGGCAGACCGGGAAATCATCCAAGACGAGGACCTGCGAGCCGACCCGCTGGAACGGGCAAGCGGCGTACGTCACCCGAGTCGTCGATGGTTGCTGGGCATTGACTGCCCTGAATCGCATGCCAACGCGAAGTGCCGTCGGCTTGGGACGCAGGCATGCGCGGCCGAGGTGCCGCAAGGCGAGCGCGCGGCCCGAAGGGGGCCGCCGCCCTCGCCAAGCACCGAACGGTCCGCCTCGAGGAAGCTACGAGCTGTGACGGGTACGGCCGGCTGCTCGCCTATGCCCGCCTTCCCGGTGGCCGCGATCTCGGGGAGGTTGCTTCTGCAGGAAGGTCTCTGCAGAGACTACGGCGACCGCTACCCGCACCCCCGACGGGATAAGTACCGACACGCCAGGCCACACCCGGGCTGGGAGTCAGGCGGTAGGGGCGAGGTTCGCAATGTCGAACGAGGACAACCCTAGCTAGGGAGCTGCTGTGTTTGGAGGGACTGGCCGGGCGCGCCGCAGCCGTCGAGAGCTCGTCAGGTCGATCATCAAGCCCGTATCCGTTGCGAGCGCGCCTCGTCAACAGTTCGTCCCAGCGCCGCTCGCGCGCCTGCTCATCATCGAAATCCTCGAGCCGCGAAACCTTGCCAGCGCCGCGACGACCACTGACAATCAGCAGCGCAGGCTTTCCGAAGAGGCTGGTTGTCCGCTGCGCGAAGTACTGGCGAAAACGGTTTTTCGCGGGCCGGATGTCGCACAGCGCGATCGAGTCGTTGTCGTCGTAATCCCTGAACATATATCTCGGATTAACAGACAGAAGATCCGAGTTTCAAGCCCTAAACATCCGTTTTCGTGAATTAAAATTCGATCGGCTGATCGTAACACAACCGCACCTGGCCGATAGAGGAACATGTGCACGTCACTACGAAGCCTCCCAGTGATCGAGATATCCACACTGATTGTTATGACCCTCGATAGGGGCCGGGTCGTCGAGGCCGATCTCGTCAGTGCCCGCACTGGGGAACGGCTCCAGTGCTGATCGAAGTGGCGACAGAAGTCCTCGATCCAGACTGACCCCAGGGGCCCGCAGGAGAACCGTTTGTTGCACCCGCGAGCCTCTCCTCAAATCGTCTAGAGTTTGAGCGCGGCGCACTCTAACCATTCGCTAATGGTCATTAGCGTCTAGCACGAGGACATCACCCGTCCACAGCCAGCGGTGACGAAGCGAGTCAACATCTCCCTCGCGCATGCAAGCACGGTAGCCGGGCACGTACCCCGCCTCGTGCCAATGGAGCGTCTGATCGCATAGAGGACACTGTACCCCGGTAACGTCTGACCACTGGTCGTACGGATCGGCCGCAGGCATGCTGTACCCGACCTTGCTGGCGCGTCCCGGTGTGATCCGCCACTCGCCTGCGACGCGCTCCGGCGTGGTCGCGTAGCCAAGTAGTGGCACACCCTCCTCACGAGCCCATTCCCACAGCAAACCACAACCCGGCTGCGCAAGCCTCCATCGAACCTCTCCCAAGTCGCTGTCGTCGGTGGCGTCCAGCGCGGCTGGCAGCAGAACGCGTCGCCACAGTCGCTCGCGCGCCACGAGGTACTGGTGGCGCGGCTTGGTCGCCGGATCGCTGCTTTGCCCGCTGTTCGGGTCTCGCAACTCCAGGATGCCGCTGCTGCACGATGGGATGCTGATGAGGCGTGCCCAGGTGCGAGCTGACGGCGGTAGATGTATCTCGTCGGGGCTGATGCGATCGAGGATGGTCAGTCTCATGGCTTGCTCTCCTTTCCAAGGGCTTGCCCAGGCGCGCGTTCGCGAGGCTCCAACTCGCGAACGCGCCGCTTTAGTTTGACTTTACTCTACCGCCCATATAGACTTGTGCAAGTCTATTAAATGACAAAGGGCGCTGACTCACAGGCCCGGCACGCCCCTCCCGACCAGCCAAGCCTTGGCCGTGGACGCCGCCCACTTTGCTGGTCGCGCAGAAATCTCCGGAGGCGGAACGTCTGCTGCTTGCAGCAAGTGGCCGAACCGCTGCTTTCCGATCGACGCTAGGGTGTACAGGTGCCGCGCCTCCAGGTCTTCGCCACCCGCGATGCGATCTCGCGCATCTGCGGCGACCATGACCACTCCCAGGGGCGTTCCAACTTCGGAGGTCTCGACCCCGTCGAAGGCTGCATGGTCGTCGAGCGGGGTCATGTGCAGCGGGATCATACTAATCGCGAACTCATGCCACGATCGATCGATGTCCGCCCGTCCAGTCTGCGCGTAGACGACCAGATCCAATACGCTGAGACCGAGGTCGGTCTGCGGTCCCAGCCAGTAGCGCTGTGCCTGCTCCTCCAAGTCGCCTCGCTGCCCCCAGAGCTCTACCAGGTGGCGCCACTCGTCTCCCGACACCCTCCCAAGCGGGCGGGTGCTCCTGGCGTCCAACTGAACCACCATATCGTCACTTGATTGGAGGTCCTCGCTGCGCGACGGAATGACCTCCTCGGCATCGTCGGGAACGCTCGTTGCGCTGCGATATCCGTGTAGCACCTGGCCCCGCTGGACTGGCCCTACGACGAACACCACGCCAGTCGTCGTCCGGTGGTCGTGCAACGCCGCTGTCACCCCTGGAGACAATTGCAGCGCCAGCGAGCTCAAGTGGTTGATCACGGCGTCCTCCACCTCAAGCGCCACTGCTCTCGGTCGAAGGTCTCTAAGGCGCGGCGTTTCTGCCTTTCGGCCTCTCCGGGGTGACATGGCGAATCCTCCTCGTTCAGTCAGCGTTGGTGCGGCTGCTAGTACGGCCCATCCCGTAGGCCCGCTGTACGTACGCGCGTGCCTTGAACGGCACATGGAGGGGCGCGTGCGCCCGTCCGTCCTCGGGGTTATGGTTGAGTGTCCGCGTGTCCCCATCGAACCAGTGCCCTTCGGGTAGGTCGTCCCACCGATCGGTTCGGTTCTCGACGAGGTACACGTCCCCCTGACGCAGCACGCGTTTGCCATCGGCCCTGGCCTTCCGCACACCCGCCGGCTCGAGCCAGTGGATGGCATCGCCAATGCTTTCCGTCGTTCCCGGGACCCGCACCGCCCATGGGCCATTGTCGTCCTCACCGCACAGGTAGCGCAACGCGGCTGGCCGTGAGCCGAACCGCCGAGAGTAATAGCGCCAGCCATCAGCCCCCAAAAGAACCATCCGGTCCTCGCCGGGGTGGCGATCGAGTAAAGACAGCTCGATCGCGCTGCGCTCCGTCTCAATCTCGAGCTCGCCCCCGCGCCTGTAGATCTCGCTCCGATAGCGGTCCAGCAGGTAAGCCTCCAGACGCGCGCTGAGGGAGGGCGCCCCACTTGGGTCTTCAGCTCGCTCGAGTATGCGGTCCGCGATCGCGTCCACCTGAGCGCCCAGCGCGCGCGGCAAACGGTCCAGTCCGAGCTGCCGGCGCACGAACGCCCGCCCGTCCTTGACTGTTGTTGAACGCGCGTAGCCGTCGAACACGTGCTTGCGCAATACGTGGGCCAGATCACGACGGACAGCAACGGGTAGTGTGGTAGTGGTCGATTCCATGGCTTGCTCTCCTTTCAGGGCTTGCCTAGGCGCGTTCGCGAGGCTCCAACTCGCGAACGCGCCGCTTCTGTTTGACTTTACTCTAGCGCATATATAGACTTCGTCAAGTCCATTAAAAGACGAAGGGCCAGAAAAGTGAGACCGCGACCCGTCGAACATCTTCATCAGGTCGGCCGTGACTATCCGCGAATCTGGGAGCTCTACCGCGCTTTCGTCGCGGGGCGGGATGAGCTCGGCGACTGGCCCCCTTGGTGCTACTGCCCTTTGGCCGCAGCGTACGTCGTCGTATCCGGTGGCGGGATTGCATCCCCTCAGCAGGCTGCAGACGTCGCCCGAGTAGGGGCACTTGCCGCGTGGCGTGCCACTCAAGGCGTCTACCGCTTCGATCCGGCGCTGTCGGAAGCGCTCTGGGAAACACCGGTCGACGGCGATCTGCCAACCGAACACCTGGAGCGGCTGCCCGAGTGGTGCGTGTACGTTGAGGTGGAGCGCGAACACTGCGGCGGAAGACTTCTCGGCTACTTCGCCCACCTCGAGCACGATTCCAACAACCACCGCAAGGAGCTCCGGCTGCTACTGGACTACGAAGACCACTTCGTCCCTGCCATCATCCACCTGGGTGCCGGACTAGGGGAGGGCGTGAGAAAGGCCATAGTCGAAGCCCGCATCCAGGCCCTGCGGGCAGGCGCCACAGAATCCGCACCCCCAATCGACCTCGCACCAACGGGTACAGCCATCGCTGCCCCATTGGTGTCGCTCCTGCTGTACCTCTGCGCGGAGACACCCGAACTGAAGGACCAGGCCGGGCGCGTCGACCGACCCAACAAACCGACTCTCCGCGTCGGTAGGACTGGGCCGCACTACCCCTTGCCCAAGCGCCCCATCGAGTGGCGCGTAGGCGCCGAGCTCGGTCAAGCCCTGAACCGAGTCCGCAGAGAAGGCGGTGGCGGACCCAGCCCGTCCGGACACATTCGTCGCGCGCATTGGCACACGTACTGGATTGGCTCCCGATCAGAGCCAGATGCACGCAAGCGAGAGCTCCGCTGGATCCCCCCGGTAGGCGTTAACCTCGCGGGTCAGCAACCAAGCCCGCGAGACCGCAGCGTACTGCGCCCCGACCGGACGTAGAGCTCCCACTGCCCGTATCTTTTTGGCGTCTTCTATCGCCGCGTCAGCGGCGCTGCGATGGCTGTCGAACCGAGCCCACGTGGACGGCACGGAGCGGTCCTCCGGTTGCGCCTCGCGCGTCGACGTCTGTGCGAAGCCGACGTCGGGCACAAACAACCAAACCTGTGATCAGGGACGGGTGAGGCGGGTCAAGGCCAAAACGGCAACTCCGCCCAGCGGCGAAACGCGCGCTCGTGGTCATCATCCCAGCGTGCGAGAGCGACGACGACATTGAAGGGCCGCAGTTCGGCATCCTCGATCTCCAGGATCCTCCTCGCCTGAGCGCCCCAATCGGTGGTGGGGTTCCAGACCTGCAGCACGAACTGCGCGGCCAGGCGGCCCCCGGTCGTGACTGCCCCGCTGGAGCAAACCCACGTCAACAGCTGCATTGCGTCCCACGGGTCCGATCCGGGGACTCCGCGCAGCGAGGGGAACGAGGCGCACAAGCGCCCCATGCGCGCGGCGGGGTCGTCGCCCGAGCCCCAGCGTTCGATCGTCGCGGCCGTGCGGGCGCGTGCAAGCTCGAGCTCGTCGATCACGCTGTCAATGACTCCAGCGTCTCCGGTGACCGTTCCGCCGTTCCAGCGCTTTGTAACCACTGGCTAATCCTCTGTTGCACCATCCGCGATTCCTGTCGCCGAACATCCCTCATCTGAGGCCGAGCCCCTCTAGAATCTTCCTAGCAGCTTGGAGCAGAGCATGCGACCGCTGGCCGGCACTAGGGTTCCCAGACTCACGATCTTCTGAACGGCGCCCTAACGGGCTACCAGAACGCCGCGCAGTGCTCCTGCCATAGGCGCCGCCTTGGCGGGTGGTGAAGCGCGGCACAAGCGCCGTCAGGCGCCCTGCTGTTGCTCGATGTATTGGCGGATGACCGACAGGGGGGCACCGCCGCAACTGATGATGGGGATCCGGTGTCAATTCTCAAAAAACCACACCTAAGGCCTCAAGGGCCTGAACATGCCAGCAGGCGGGAGTGAGTCGAAACCGTAGGTTCCGTACGGGTTGATGTGCGCGTAGCGGGCGGGGGAAAGGCGTTGAACGTCGTCAGGGAGGGGTGGCCGCCGCTGTCGATGTTGAGCATCCAGCACGCGCTGCATGTAGACCGTGTTCCAGAGGATCACGGCGTTGGTGATCAGGTTCAGGCAAGCCGCTTGATTGGCGAGCGCTTCCGTATCTTTGGGACCAAGACGCGCCAGGTTCCCAAACACCAGGAAGCGACGCAACGCGTGAATTGCTTCCCCCTTGTTGAGCTGCCTTCCGATGCGGCGCCGGTAATCTTCATCGGCGTAGTACCGCAGCACGTGTTCCGTCTTGCAGAGTCGACCGTATTCAACCAGTGCGCGCCCCACACCGCTGCCCGTCTGGGCCTGCAGGCGACCGATGAGCAACGACGCGGTCACATGTCCGGTCTTCAGGGATGCGGCGATGCGCAGCATCTCATCCCAGTGCTTCGCGATCGTCTCACGCTTGACGACGTGGGCCGCTACGAATTTTGGCCACTGAGGTTTTGCGCCGTCGAGACGATACAGGCGAGTCGCTCCCGAGTCGCGGATGCGCGGCGCGAAGCGCATCCCGAGCAGATCGAAGAGCGCGAAAACGAGGTCCGTGTAGCCCGCCGTGTCCGTGGTGTGCTCAAGCAGGTCGAGCTCGGTCTCATTGTCGGCGATCTCGTCGAGGACATAGGTAGCGTCGCGGCTCGTGGACGAAACCACCTTGGCACCAAACTGCGAGTACTGGTCGCTCGTCCACGAATAGAACGTCACACCACGGCCGTACCCGAAGTAGCGCGGGAGGGCGGCGGCGGAGCTGACGCGGCCTCGAACGGGGAAGCGTTGACCGTCGGACGATGAAAGGGTCCCCCCACCCCAGGCGCCGCTGAGATGCTGGCGGTGGTGATGGTTGACGATGGATACGAAGCCTCTCTTGATCGTCGCCTCGCTCAGATGCCATGTGCTCGCCCACGCGAGCTGCTCGAAGGTCATTCCGGCGACATCCGCCATGCGCGTGAAGCCAACGTTGCACCCCTGGGCCAGGATCGCAGCCAGGACATGACGCAAATTGCTACCTTTTGGCGGCCTGTGCTCTCCCGCATGTTCCAGATGGCGGCTGAAGTGGGTCCAGTGGTCGACCTCGGCAAGCAACTCGCAGAGCTCGACCTTAGGCAGTCTGGCGTCGACCTCCGCCTCCAGGTCGAGCAACGACTGTGGCTTGTCCTCGGCTTCGATCGGTGGGATCACAACCCGGCCTTGCTCGAAGCGAACCGGCCCGGACTCTGTCGAACTCGCAGCTGCTCGCTCGAGCTCCTGTAATGACCTGCCCTTCGCGTTTAGACCCCGGGTTGGCGTGCGAGGCGCGCCGAGTTGAGGTAGGATGGCGCCGCGTATGCGGCGCCAGGTGGCACTTGGCACGATGTAGCTGTCGAACGGAGCGAACCGACGGCTGTGCTCGACCCATACGCGCCCTTCGCGTAAGGCGCCGCGAAGACGCCACAGGACGCACAGCTCGTAGTAGCGTCGGTCTACACCGCCGTCGGTGACGACGAAGCGTCGCCATCGGCGCGGAACGAACTCTGTCGGGCAGCCCTCAGGAAGGGGGCCAGCGGTATCAGCCACGGCCTTCACAGCTTCCACACCCGCGAGCACGGAGGCATCGCCTTCTGTGGCACCGACGTCTAGCTGGGCGAGTAGACGTTTCGAAAACTGGCGAATGTAGGCGTAGCGGGACTGGAGAAAGTCGAGCCCTTCAGTGTCGAGCGGCCGTGCTGCACCGGCGCATACTTCCTGAAGTTCGGCCAGTCGGGCGCGAGGGACACGTTTGAATACTGCCCGCCGAAGGTCCTTCGCGCGGCTGTGAAGGACGACGTTGGCGATCTCAGAGAAGGCTGCGACGATGTCGTCCCGTGCTCGATCCGCACGCCGCCGGCGCTCTTGAAGCTCGCGGCGAGCTCGTGCCTGAGTTTCGGTCAGGCAGCGATCGAACATGTCGATGAGCTCGTCCGTGATGTTGAACAACGCCTGACGCAAAAAGGCCACAAGCGCCGGGTATCGCCGTCTGGGGGGCATACGCCTCAGAGCACGGGCGTCCGCGGTCTGTCCCAGGCGGGACAGGTAGCGTAGGCGGTTCGGGTGCAAGGCCCCGAGGTCCCAGTTCGCCACACCTGATTGCTCAAGCCATTCATGCCTTGCGAGCATCCTCTTGATCGCGCGGGGTGAGTTGGTGCGCTCGCGCTCCCGCAGCCACGCAAGGCGGCTTGTCCCGAGGTCGCTGTCAACGACCACCAGTTCGTCAAGCAGCACTCGATTGGGTGCAACGATGCGTCGAAGGCTCTCATAGGACCGCTCTTCCGCTGCCCTTCTAGCTCGGGTGACCATGTGCTGCAGCCTGGTAAGGCCCGGCCGTAGTATCCGGGCTCGGGCGAAGTCTTCGATGATCCAGGCAAGAAGGGCGGTCGGTCGGGCGTGGGCTTCCGCTTGTGTGGTCAAGCGTTCCTCGGCGTCCCGGTGGTCCTGCTCGACCGCCCTTCGAAAGCCCAGGTGACGCGAGGCTCGATTGATGTGGTCAAGCTTCGTCTTCTCTGCCCCGGGATAGCCCGCCAATGTCGCCTCAACGCTCAGCTGAGCTGCCACGAAGTCGATGACATGCTGCGGCACGGTGGCCATGCGCGGTACAAAGCCCAGCAGGCGGATTGAACCGATCAGAACAGCAAAGCCAAGCCGAGAGTGCTTGCCTCGTTGCTTGCGAGCCTCGGTGAAGTCCTTCGCGGAAAGCGTGAAATAGGACGCGAGTTCATCTCGAGATAGGTTGGAGGGAAAGGTTTGCAGCCTGTGCTTCTCGGCCGCGTTGAGGAACAAGCCCGTTGCCATCGGGCGAACATCCACCGCACGGCCAAACTGACCAAGAACGGCAGAGTTGCTCCTTCAACCTACCGAGATCAGGCATGAATTCGCTTAGGTGTGGTTTTTTGAGAACAAGGCGAGCTACCCCGAGTTTCTATTTCGCGTAGTCAGCGACGAGCTGGAAAGGCGCGAAGCCAAGCAGCTGCAGACGCGGCTGCGTCGCGCGAACTTCGAGCATGCCAAGACCCTCGAGGACTTCGATTTCGCCTTCAATCCGAATATCCCGAAGCACAAGGTCATCGACCTGGCCACGTGTGCCTTCGTCAAGCGCCGCCGCAACGCCCTGCTCTTGGGGGACACGGGCACCGGGAAGTCGCATGTGGCGCAGGCCATCGGCCACCGCGCATGCCTGCTGGGGCTCGACGTGCTTTTCATCAGCGCACAGAAGGTCTTCACTTCGCTGCGGGCAGCGCGGGCGGACGACAGCTACGACCGCGTCATCGCCCGCTACACCCGTCCGGACCTGCTCGTCCTGGATGACCTGGGCTTGAGGGCACTGGTGCAGGACGAGCCGCTGGACCTCTACGAGATCATCCGCTGCCGATACGAGCAGGGCGCGATCCTCGCGACGTCGAATCGCGCCGTCGACGAATGGCCGACCCTCTTCGACGACGCGCTGATGGCGTCCGCCGCCATGGACCGCCTGCTGCACGACGCCGCCGTCCTTTCCTTCGAAGGCGAGTCCTACCGAAACCCGAACAAGAAGCGCCGGGCGAAAGGTAAGCAGTAAACAAATCGGATCACCCCAGCCGAACTGGCGACCAGTGCCAGCCGCCCCGTTTTTTCCGACAGGCTCCGATTGCCTGTGCCGATCACCGAGGCCGAACTGGAGCCGGATCAATCAGGCCGAACCTTGACAAGGTGGTCGAGACCCGTCGAAGCCATCCCATCGACGGCTCCCGGGTGCCGAACGCGATGCGATCCTGGCCGTGCTCGACTCGGAGCGTTTCATCGACCAGCCACCGCGGGAGGTGTACGGGGCGCTGCTCCGCGAAGGCACGTACCTGTGCGCGTGGCGAACGATGTACCGGGTTCTGGCCGAGCGAGGGCCGGTGCGGGAGAGCGCCGGAGCCCACTCAATGACTCCTTGACCGGCTCGATGATCGGAACGAACCCAAGCTCCTGCAGCAACGCGGCTGTCTCACGGATCGC
>JAPPOR010000052.1 GCA_028817905.1 Myxococcales bacterium | reverse complement strand
GGATGGGTGGGGCCTACCGCGTACGCGACCGAACGGGCGGCCAGGAGCTCGCGCTCAAGCGGCTCACGGCACCCGGACGGCAGGGAGCCGTCGTAGAGCTGTTCGAACGCGAGTTCCACACCCTCACCCAGCTGGCGCACCCCAGGATCGTACGCGCCTTCGATTACGGATTCGACCCGGCCGAGGACGGCGAACACGCGTACTACACCATGGAACTTCTCGACGGTGGTGATCTGCGCGAGCTCGCCCCGCTGCCCTGGCAAGAGGTCTGCGCCGTGGCCTACGACGTATGCTCCGCGCTCTCCCTGTTGCATTCGCGCCGGCTGGTTCATCGGGATCTGACGCCACGCAACATCCGGCGCACCGCCGATGGCACGGCCAAGCTGATCGATTTCGGGCTACTCGAGGGCTACGGTCCGGCCAACATCGTGGCGGGGACCCCGCCCTATGTGGCTCCCGAGCTCATGAACAAGGTGAGCCTGGACGCCAGGAGCGACCTCTTTTCCCTGGGGGCGACGCTCTACTTTGCCCTAACGGGCCGGGTCGCGTTCCAGGTGGCCCGCTTCGAGCAACTTCGGGACGCGTGGCGCGGAATCCCCATCTCGCCCCGCAAACTGGTGCCGGAGGTTCCCGAGCCGCTCGACCAGCTGGTGATGTCCCTGCTGCGCATCGACATGGGCTCGCGGCCCAGAAGCGCCGCCGAAGTCATGGACCGTGTGGCCCCCCTTCTGGGCGAACCTCCCGACGAGAGCCTGGCGGTTACCGGCGCGTATCTGACCGCGCCGACGCAGATCGGCCGCGAGGACATGCTCACACGCATGCGTAAGCAGGTCATTCGCGCGGTGCGCGGACGCGGTGGTGGCTTCCTGGTGGCCGGCGACCCGGGCACCGGCCGTTCGCGCGCACTGGACACCTTCGTGCTCGAGGCGAAACTGATGGGCGCCGCAACCGCCCGCGCCGGAGCCGGCGACGGCACCCGCGGTCCGCTCGGCGTGATGCAGGCGCTGGCCACGCAGATCCACCAGGCAGCGCGCCCCACGTCGGTCCTGGCCGCAGAGAGCGACCCACGCATTTGGAAGCTGCTGTTCGGCGACGCCACAGGCCCCGATCCGGTCCTGCTAGACGTCGGACGGCCGGGCTACTCGCGGGCACAGACGCAGGAGCTGCTCAGCGCGTGGCTGCTCGGGGTCGCGCGCAGGCAGTTGGTGGCCCTGGCGGTCGACGACTTCGAACTCGTCGACGAGCCTTCTGCAGCCCTCATCGCGACCCTGTCGATGGACGCACCCCGCCATCGCCTGGCCTATGGACTGAGTGTTCGCAAAGACTCCCTCGAGGATCCGACGACCGCGCTTGCGGTGCTGCACGAGCACGCGCACGGGGTGGAGCTGCAGCCCCTGACGGAACCCCAGGTACGCGCGCTGCTGCAGGGGGTCTTCGGCGACGTGCCCTATCTCGACGGGTTGAGTCTGCAGCTGCACCGGCTCAGTCGCGGCCGGCCTCGCGAGTGCATGGCCCTGGCCCAGCACCTTGTCGACACGGGGGTCATCTGCTACCGGGCAGGCACCTTCCAACTGCCCGCCGCGATCGACCCGTCCACGTTGCCCGCCGACTTCGATGGGACTGCCGAGGCCCAAGTCGCCGGCCTGCCGGCCACCGCTGTCACCCTGGGCAGGCTGCTATCGCTGTCCACCATCGTTCGTCTGACGCGCGCGCAACTGATCGAGGTCGCCGGTCTTTCGGCCGATCAGGTCGATGCCGGAATCGAGAGCCTGCGTAGGCTTCAGGCCGTCGCCGGTGGCCCCCAGGGCTACCGCATGTGTCATCCGACCATGGCGGCCTTACTCCGCGCTTCGGTCGAGGACGAGGAGCTACCGGCCCTACACGACCAGCTGGCTCAGGCGTATCGACTGACAGGTGAGGATCCCGTCCCCGTCAGTTGCCACGCCCTGCAGGGACGACACCCCGGGTCCGCCCTCGACACGCTGCTTTCGCACTATCAAGACGAAAAAAGCGCCGACGCTGCACTCGCGGCCTACCGACGCATCGGGATCGGCGCCACGGGCGAAACCTATGCGCGCGCCCTTACCGTGGCACAGCGGCTTGAGCGCCCCAAGCGCGAACTGTGTATGCTGCAAAGGGCACTCACGGGCATCGCCGCGGGAGGCGCCGACGCCCGCTTCTACGATCTCGCCGCCGCCCCCCTGCTGGTCGAGCTCAAGCATGCCAGCGGCTATGACGACTGGCACGCCCTGTCCGAAGCGCCCGACCAGGCGACGCGCGGCGTGCAGGCCTTTGTCCGCGCGACCCAGCGCTACGAGGCCACACCGGAAGCGGATCGCACCTTCGATCCCACCGAGGCGATCAAGAGCCTGGTGGGCCATGTCGTGTTCTCGATCGCCGTGGCGGCGCGCACATTGCGAACCGACCTGGCCGGCACCCTGCCCGGCTTGCTTGAGCCCTTCGCCAACCTGAACCCCGTGGTCGATGCCATGCATCTCAACGCGAAAGCATCCGCCCTGGGTCATTTCGGTCTTCGGGAACAGATGCGTGAGCGCTACGCCGCCCTGGTCGACATGATCGACTCCCTCGAAGGCGAGGGATTGGACTTCATGAACAGAATCCGAGCGGCGTGCTGCCAGACAGTGGCCACGAGCGAGGCTGTGCTCGGGATTGGGACAGGCGACCTCGAACGATGGCTGCCGTCCGACGACCCGGCTCAGCGCGTCGGGGCCGAGTACATCCGGAAGATCGCGGCGCTGCATCGCGGGGACTGGGAAGCCGCCGAGACCCACCGCCGCAGGGCCGAGGTGATCGGACTGCAGCACGATGCGGCACCGATGTTCACGACGCTCGCAGAGGAGCTCGAGACCCACGCCCTCGCGCGCGACCTCACGGGCCTGCAGCGCGTGCGGGCACGCATGCGGGGCTCGAGCACGCATGTGCCCCGCTGGCTCCCCTTCGTCGCGATGGCGGATGCCTATTGCCACTACCTTTGCGAGGAGCGGAGCGCGGCGATGGACATCCTCACGCGGCTCCGCGCGCAGGCCAAACACGCAAAGCACCTCCATCGCCTACAACCACTGATGGAAGCGCTGGCGGTCGACATCCTTGTGGAACAGGGCCAGCCGGACCAGGCGCGGGAGGTCGGACTGCAGGCCCTGAGCGATTGCGAAGCACTCGGGCAACGCCATCTGGCCCGCACCCTGTCCCTGTCTGTGGCCCTGGCGGAGACCCACCTGGGGCGCGGCCAGCAGGCGATGGAGCGCATTGACCAGGTGATCGAAGCCCAGCGCGCACTCGGCGTAGCGGGCCTCTTGCTGGGACGGTCGCACGAATATCGGGCGCGCTGTGCGCTCGCCCTGGGCGACCGCGCGGGCTTCCAAGCCGCAGCCGCTGCAGCGGCGGAACACTACCGCCCCGGGAAGAGCGAAATCCTCGGTGCGCTCCATGAGCGCCTGATGGATCAGGGCCGCCGCGCGGGCCTGGTCGATGGCGCGGAAACCAGCGCTGCCACTCGGGCGGCGGGCGCCGACCCCGAGCTCGCCACACAGATCAGCCTGACGTTCATGAGGTGCCAGAACGCCAACGAGCGTGCCGTGGCCGCCCTGACCCTGCTTCGCGACGCCGCAGGCACCGACGCTGGTTGTCTCTTTCTGCTGTGCGACGCGGGGCTCACGCTGTCGGCTTCAGTGGGCGACACGATTCCCGATCCCCAGACGCTCCATGCGTTTGCCCAGGCCCAGGT
>JAPPOR010000637.1 GCA_028817905.1 Myxococcales bacterium | reverse complement strand
CGCGCCCTCGCACAACTGCTCGACTCCGCAGCGCTTTCGCCTCAGTCAACAATACGGCGACTATTCCCTCCTTCACCGAAGCCCCTGCCAAGCCGATCACTTGCACGAGCATCACGTGCCTTGGTGATGGATGCGGGCTAGAACCGACGCAACGATTCATGGCGTCATCTCGGAGACGCCTCTGGCCGACGTGACACTTTGCACCAACTCCGCTGCATCCGGTGCGTTCCTTGCACTCTCAAGCGACGACGGAAATGAAAAACCTCGCGAAAACGCCGGGTCATCAGTCCCCAGGAGACGGAATCCAATCTCCGACACGGGGACTTTCAAGCTCTTCGACGAAGTCGAAAACCACGAGGAAAGACAAGTGGTTGCGCGTGTTGAAGAAGTCGGTGTGAGGTTGATTGTGATAGGAGCGCGGTCGACCGAGTATGCTCGCCCCCGTGACTGACGCGCTGTGGAGGGACTGGGAAGCCCTTTGGGCCTCCGCTCGAAAGGCTGTGCTCCAACTGGGAGCCGAATGCGAGCCGGCGCAGGTTGCCCCACCGGCCGAGCTGCGCGAGGTAGAAAGAGTCGAGGCGGATCTGGGCCGGCCTCTACCTCAGTCCTTGCGCGCTGTCGTGCTGGGCTTCAGCCGGAAGGTGTCCTTCCGCTGGCAGCTGCCGGACGATACGGAGCGGCCCGAAGAGTTCGCCGAGATCTTCGCTGGCGAGGTCGGCTGGAATCTGGGCGAGCTCGTCGAGCTTGAGCGGTCGCGAAAGGGCTGGATCGAGGCGTGCTTCCCGGACGCCCAGAACGAGTACGACGCCATCTGGCACGGCAAGCTTGCCTTCTTCTCCATCGCGAATGGCGACATGCTCGCCATCGACGAAGTGATCGATGGGAGTCCCGTCATCTACCTAAGTCACGATGACGGCGACGGTCACGGGCAGGCGCTCGGCGCGAACTTCGCCGACTTCGTGACACGATATTCTCGGCTCGGTTGCCCCGGCGCCGAAGACTGGCAGTGGCTCCCGTTCCACACATGCCAACACGGCAGCCTGCTGGACCCCGACTCAGCGAGCGCCCAGCGATGGCAGAGCTGGTTCGGTCTGCCCAGCGTCTGAGATCCCGATGCGACCCCTCGAAGACCTGATCAACACCGAAGAACCTGGCATCGCCCTGGTCCGTGAATGGCTGACCGAGGCTTCGAATCCCGTCGAGGTCTTGGACTGCGAGGCTGGCGCGGGGGACGAGACGCTACTGGCGCTCCAGGTGACAACGCGCTCACCCATGGGCGCCTTGGCGCACGACACCGGCGGCCTGCTGGTCGATCACGGTTGGGTTCGGGTACTGGGCGCCGGTTGCCCACGGCTGCCGCGTAGCATCGCTGCCTGGAACGGCCTGGGGGACGACGCTGAGCCGCGTCTCAGTGGGGCGATCGCAATCGGCGACGACGTTGTAGGAGGCTTCTACGCGCTCAACGGCGGGAATCTGCCAGGCGAGCCGGGCAACGTGAGCTACTTCGCTCCCGACAGCCTGGAGTGGGAAGACCTGGAGATGAGCTATAGTCAGTGGCTCCACTGGCTCTTCACCGGTGACCTGGCGCGATTCTACGAGAACACCCGCTGGCCGAACTGGGAGTCCGAAGTGGCGAAGCTCGGCGGTAGCCAGGGCTTCACCATCTACCCGTTCCTTTGGGCCGAGGGCCCCCCTGTAGGTGAGCGCACTCGAGGCGCAGCTCCCATCGAGGAACTGTGGCACCTCCACGTCATCGAGTTTCCGCGTCAGCTGCGGTCGCAGACATGACCTACGTACTCAACCGCGCAGACAGATCTGGAACAGTGCCGCCCTCCGCGAGGCCGAGGCACACCTCACCGGGGACCGCGCCCTGGCGGCCATGCTGATGGCGCACGGCTTGGTCATGAACGGGGGCGTGCTCCATGCATCGGAGGTTCTGTCCGAAGATGAGTTCGCGGCCGCGCTGGATGGATATGCATTCTACGGACAGCACAAGGCGGTCTCGGTCTTTCGCGACGCAGCGGCGTGTCTCCAGCGTGCCAATGCCGACGAACTGGATACCCGCGAGGCCGAGCTGGACGCGACGTACGCGGACGTGATCGGGGGCGACGCTGCGCTGGAAGCGGCGTTCAAGAAGCACCTGCTCGCGCATCCCGAGCTCTACGCCGACGTCTGATACATTCCGACCGGATGCAGCGCGAACCCGACATGGACGGCCTCATCGAATGCGCGACCGCGATGGCGGGCGCGCTCGGCGTCAACTCGCCCAACACGGACGATGCTCGGGCGCTCCTCCAGAGACTGCTGACAACACCCCAGACAGAAGGCGGCAAGGAAGCGTGGGCATGCCTGACGATGGGAATCGTCACGGAGGTCGAGGTTCGGAACTTGCTGATGGCACAATGCCACACCTGGTTGTTGCACTCCGCGGCAAGCGAGATTCAAGACGGGGCCGACCTCACTGCGCTGGAGGCCAAGTTCGATCGCGCGCTCTACGGTAGGCCTGCGGAACGCATCCCAGGCGTGGACGGCTGAGCCTACCCGTACTTCTCCAGTTCGGCTTCGAGATCCGCCTTCAGGCGGTCCGGCGGCACCACGACACCGCGCTCCTCGAGGTTGGGAAAACCGCAACATGCACCCCGTCCTCGTTCATGCCCTCGATCCACCTCTCCAGGAAGTCCTCGAGCTTAGTCCTGAAACCTCCCGGAGCTACTCGCTGAGCTCCGCGATTCGCTGCTTCGCCGTGGCCTTCGTTTCCTTGGAGGCGTGGGCTTCGACCGCCCGTCGGTAGAGGTCAATCGCCTTCTTGCGTCGGTTGAGAGCTCTATAGGCTTCGGCTCCGAAGAAGAGCCGCTCACCGTCGGTTTCTGTGGGCCAACTCCGCTCCCCCTTCCTGCGCGTCTTGCGCAGCACCTCGAGGACGTCGGAGGGTGAGCGATCGAGGAGAAGGTCCATCACCAGGGGGTCGAGCCAGCTCACGCGGCGGTAGGTTTGAAGCAAGTAGTCCCTGGCGAAGGGGCCGAACACCTCAACCGCGACGGCTGTGTGGCCATGGCTCGTGAGCGCACGCGCGAGCATCGCGAGCACGTCGATAGAGACGCCTGAGAGGGCTCGAATCGTGGGCAGCAGGCGTTTCACGAGCTCCGGTCGCGACTGCAGCTCCGGAAGGCCGAGAACCAGGGGCAGCGTGAGCTCGTTCAGATCTAGGGGTGCAAAGGCGCTCCTGACCAAGTCGAGGAACTCGTCCTCGCGGACGGTTTGCCGCTTCCTGCGCAGCGCACTGCCATCCTTGAGGAACTCGAAACGGCCGGCCAAGTCCCTGGGCCCATCGTCGTACCATTCGCTAGCAACGAGGTTGGAGATGGAGCCCCCCGGTACTGGTAGGACGTTCATCTCGCGGGCAAGCTCGGTGACGAACTCACGAACGTGCAGCAGGAAGTCTTTCTTGGGGTCATGGCTGTACGGGTGGAAGGTGACGATTCCGCCCGCGTCGGTAAGCGCGAGAAGGCAGCGCCCCTGCACGCGACCCTCAGGATCCCGACCGTAGAGCACCCGCTTGTTGATATCGACTGCGTTCGAGATCACCGAGAAGAAGTTGAATGAGTCCGGCGACAGGCAGGTCTTGAAGTGCCCGCCCATGTGGAACACCTCGAGCGGGTCGCCTTCGAGCGCCAACGTCAACGTGTTGGGATCCGAACCATACTTGAACAAAGCCGCTTCGCGGCAGCGGTCGGTGACCCGATAGGCTGAGGTGGGAA
>JAPPOR010000520.1 GCA_028817905.1 Myxococcales bacterium | reverse complement strand
TAAGTTTCCCGCTTGAATGGGACGGGGCGCCAGCCCCGGTGCCTGGGCTAGCTAGCCAGCTGCCGTGTTGGAGCCGCGCCCGGCGAGGCGGTGGCAATAGACAATGGTTGCCGACCACAGCAAGTATCCACAGAGCTGATGGGCGACGGCCAGCGGAACGGCGACGTGCCACATCGCTGTCACAGCCCCCAGGGCGAACTGGAGCGACAGCGCCCCGCCCAGCAAGAACGAAGTGACCCGAAGCGACCCTGACGAGGCGTGGCGCGCACTGCTCGCAGCAAGGACGGTGCCCAAACCCAGCAGCACCCACGCAAAAGCGCGGTGGGTCCAGTGGATCGCAAGGGGATTGTGCAGCAGGTTCTCGACAAGGCCATCAAAGCGAAAGAACGGGCCAGGCGAGAAACCGCCGTTCATGTCGGGAAATGTGCTCGCCAGGCGACCAGCCCCCGTTCCCGCCATGAAGGCGCCACCGATCACCTGGAGCGCCACCCCAACACATAGGAGCCAGCCCGCAACGATCCGGCCAGGCGCTGCGCGCGTCTCGCGCGCGAGCAACACGTCCAGGGCCATCCAAAGGAGCCACGCCCCCACGGCGAAGGCCAACCCCAGATGGGCGGCAAGACGGAAGTGGCTCACGCGCGGCTGGTCCACCAGTCCACTTTGCACCATGTACCACCCAAGCAGGCCCTGTCCGCCACCCAATGCGAACGCGAGTACTGCCTTCCAAAGACCGCCACCCCGCAAGCGACGGCGGAACACGAAATAGGCGAACGGCGCAAAGAATGCCAGGCCGATCAAGCGCCCGAACAGTCGATGCACGTACTCCCAAAAGAAGATCCGCTTGAAGTCAGACAGCCCCATCCAATGATTGACGGTCAGGTATTGGGGGGACTGCTTGTAACGGCCGAAGACCTCGAGCCACTCCGCCTCGGTCAGCGGCGGCAGGGCACCCATCAGGGGGTGCCACTCCACCATCGACAGGCCGCTGCCGGTGAGCCGGGTAATGCCGCCAATGCCAACCATCACCCAGACCATCGCCCACATGGCCAGGAGCCAGCGGCCGACCGGTCGCATCGAAGCCTCGACCACGGTGCCGTGCATGCTTGGGCGGCTATCCAATCGACCTGCAACCGTCAAGCGACCAGGCGTCCGTGGACCGAGACCCTGCCGGCCCCCGCGTGGCCATGGTTTCGCCCGGCCGTGCTATCACCAACAGGTGGATCGGGATCTGTGGTGCAGGCTATCCGACAGCAACCTGGCAGAATCCCACCGGGAGTTTGCGCGCTGGCATCCGGACGGAGAGGTGCTGGAGCGCCAGGGAATGCTGCTGACGCGGGGCGCATCCCGGTACCCGGGGGTCAATTTTGCCATGCGTACAGGGCCCGGCGCGGACCCGGCAAGGTTGGTGCAGCGCGCGACCACCTTCTTTCGGCCGCGGGCCGATGGCTTCGCGATCCGTGCACGCGCGCACGCGGACGCGGACTTGGCAGCCTATTGTCGCAGGCACGACCTGTTCATGGCTGGGGAGAACCTCGGGCTGGTTCGGCGGGAGGCGATCGAGCCGAGACCTCCACCCAGCGGGGCTCGCATTCACCTGGTGGACAGCCCCAGCGAAGGCAAGGATTTTGGCACGGTCGCGGCTGCCGCGTTCGCGACGATCGGTCTGCCCGAAGCGACTGCAGCCCAGATCTTTGCGTACCCGGAGGCGATGTTGGCGCCGCACCTGGTCGCCATGCTGGCGTACGTGGACAACCGACCTGCGGCGACGGCCTTATCTCTGCTCAGTCACGGAATCGCCGGCTTGTACTGGGTGGGGACGGCGCCGTGGGCTCGCCGCCGCGGCCTGGCTCGGTTTGTCACCATCCAGGTACACAACCACGTTCTCGCGCTCGGTGCACGCGGCGTCGTCCTGCAAGCCAGCAGCATCCACGCCGACTTCTACCGGGCCCTGGGTTTCGAGACCCTGACGCGATATCCGTGGTTTTTCGCCGGTCACCTTCCCACATGAACGTGCGCAAAGCCCTGTCAGCCAGTGCACCCGCCTTGACCAGTCGCATACGCCACCGTATGTAAGCAGGCAGGCGTGCCTCCAGCCGCCGATGCGAGGAGCGCTCGATGGATCCCAACGCATATCGCCCCCAAGTCATCATCCGACACTGCGATGCCTACGATGTCGAGCGCATCCGCGAGATCGTGAGAGAGGGATTGGAGACCCTGGACTTGCGCCCCCAAGGGCGCACCCTGGTCAAGCCCAATCTGGTCTGCGCGGGACCCAAGTTCGAGCACGCCCATACGCGACCTGAGTTCACCGAAGGAGTCGTGCTGGCTCTGCAAGATCGGGACGACGGCCAGGTGACCGAAATGGCGGTTGGCGAGCGCTGCGGGATCACCATCCCAACACGGATGACCTTCGCGCAGTCAGGTCACGACGACGTCGTCAAGCGTCTGGGCGTCAAGAAGTACTACTTCGAAGAAGAGCCCCAAGTCGAGATTCCCCTGTCGCATCCCGGACGGCTCCGCAACTACCTGTTCACACCAGAACCGGTGGCCAAAGCAGACTTCTTCGTCAACTGCCCGAAGTTCAAGGCCCACCCGTGGACAACCGTCACGTTCGGCAACAAGGCCTACATAGGACTGCAGGACGACCGCCATCGGCTGATCGATCACGACGCCAAGCTCAACGAAAAGATCGCTGACTTGCAGTACATCCTGCAGCCAAAGTTCCTGGCCATCGACGCCATCACGGCGGGCGAGGGACGCATGCTGACACCGATCCCGAGGGACCTGAACCTGATCATCATGGGCAACAACCAGTGCGCCTTCGACGCCGTGTGCTGCGCCGTCATCGGGGTCGATCCGTACGACGTCGATCACATCCGGATGGCCCACGAGCGCGGCTTCGGCCCCCTGGTTCTCAAAGAGATCGAGGTTAGCGGCGATGTGACCCTCGAAGATGCACGTGCGCGGAGCACGGGTTTTGATGTCGGGCTAATCCGAGTCGAGAAGTACTTCGAAGGCACGAACATCTCCGCCTATGCGGGGCCGCCGCCCGCCTCCGAAGGCCACGACTACTGCTGGGGCGGATGCCCAGGAGCGATGGAAGAGGCGATCGAGATCCTGCGCAAAGTCGACGAGCGGGCCGACGAAGGCATGCCGCGACTGCATATCGTCTTCGGCAACTATGATGGACCCATCGACTTTCGCGGCGAGGAGAACGAACGAGTCGTCTTCATCGGCGATTGTGCAGAGTGGCAAGGCCAGCTGGGGGACCAAACAGTTGCAGTGGAAAACCTCTATCGCGATCGCTCCACGCTGGACCCGTATACTGTCGAGCCCCAGGAGATGATGGACAAGGTCCTCAAGGTCAAGAAAGCCAAGCGGGAACACAAGAACTTGCCCTACTTGCGTCTGACCGGCTGTCCGGTGAGCGTCTCCGAGCAACTCATGGCACTGGTCGACCTGGGAGGCTTCAAGAGCCCGATGAACGACTGGCCGTCGATCAAAGCGTACTTCACATGGAAGTCGGCTATTGCCATGAAGCGGCTTGTGGGCCACCGATATCAGGTCCTGGGCGAAGCCGAACGCGGCGACGCCAAGCCCGAAGGCATGCTCCCCCAGACCACCCCCGCCGAGTAGGCTCTAGCGACCTTGAGTCAGCGTTTCGTGGGCGTTTGCGTCAAGTTTGGTGGCGTTGCCTTGATCGGATGCGTCTGGACAAGGTCGCTAGGTCGCGCTGCGCGCTCCGGGGATGAGCTGCAAGCG
>JAPPOR010000327.1 GCA_028817905.1 Myxococcales bacterium | reverse complement strand
TCGCGGAGGCGCTCCTGGACAAGACAGGCGGTGTGCCATTGTTTGTGCACGAAGCGTTGGAGGCTCTCGCACGCCCGCGCGGTGACTCCCGGAAGGCACTCGATGAGGTTCGCTTCGCCAAGAGTGCCTATGAAGCGATGTACAAGACCTTGGGCACACTGTCCGCCCAGGCGCGCCGGGTGCTCGACGCGGCCAGCGTCGTGGGCGACGAGCTCAGCATTGCTACCCTTCAACACATCTGCCAGCTCAGCGCGGCGGAGTTGGTCGTGGCCATCGACGATGCCGCGGCTGTGCGTGTACTGCGCCCGCGGGACGCATCGGGCCACGTCGCATTCCGGCACAGCATGTTGCGTGAGCTGATCTACGAGGAGCTTCCGGGAGCGTGGCGCAGTGAGCTGCATCTGCGAGCCGCGCAAGCGATGGAGCCAGCCCTGCCGATCGGCCGCATCGGTGAAATCGCCTACCATTATCATCGTGCACTCCCGCTGGCTCCAGCGGACACCGCCCTCAAACACGCCAAGAGTGCTGCCGATGCAGCGTCCATGCTAGGCGCGTTCGAGCACGCCGCACGCTTGCAGGGCTGGGCGCTGGACGCCTACCGCTACCGCTCCGTCGAAGAGCCCCGAGAGTTTGCACTGCTTCTGGCGCGCCTGGCTGAACTGCAGCGCGCGTCGGGTCAACGCACCGCCTCCAGGGACACATGGCGGTCGCTGATTGGGCTTGCGAAACGCCATGGCTTCCCGGACCTGCTGGTGCGTGCCGCGCGCAACCTGCGGGGATCTACGTCTCAGGCATTGTTGGCTGACCCGATGGGACTCGATGCCCTCGAGACCGCGCGCACCCTGCTCGGACCGTCGGAGGTGGCCCTCACGAGCGAGGTGCTCGGCTATCTCAGTCACATCCCGCCGTACTCGCTGGACATGACGGAGAGCAGGCGCCTGAGCGCGGACGCCCTTGAACTTGCCAAGCAAAGCAAGCAGCGCTCGGTACTCCTGCGAGCACTGCGCTCACGCCTGTACTCGCTGTCGGGTCCGGCCGACTTCGATGCCCAGCTCAAAGTAGCCGACGAAATGCTCGGCCTGATCGACATGCAGCACGGGGGCAGCTTTCTCTATCGAGAGGTCCAGATGTGTCGCTTCCTAACGCTGCTGCAAAAGGGCGAGACCGACCGTGCGGATGAGGCGCTTGCGCAGAACGCACGCGCCGCACACCACTCCAAAGTCCCGGAAGCCATTTGGCACGCGGAACGACTGCTCGCGACCCGCGCCTTGGCGCGTGGTGAGTTTGACCGGGCAGAACGCACGTTCCAGGAGCTGGAGAACCGACGGCGCCAGCTCGATTTCGGGTACGAGTCGATGTTCCTCGGCCCCCAGGTGTTTGTGCTCTTGCGCGAGCGCGGTGACCTCAAGTTTCTCAACCCGCCGGTCGGGAAGGAGTGGCCCAAGCGTGCCGCGCACGATGCAGCCGGTGTGCCCCGCATGTACGAGATTGCCTTCGTCGCTCCGCTTGTGAAGAATGGTCGCGAGACGGAGGCTCGCGCCATCTTCGAAGGTGCAGCGTCCTGTCGTTTCAAGAACATCCCAAAGAACGCCTCCTACCTGTGGATGATGGTCGAATGCGCGGAGGCTGCGCTGGCCCTGCGCGATCGGGCACGTGCCGAGCTCATCTTCTCGCTGCTGGAGCCCTATGGCGAGTTCAACGCTGTCCATGTGCACGGCTTCAGCATGGGTGCGGTTTGGCACTATCTCGGGCGATTGGCGATCGTGCTCGAGCGCAGTGAAGAGGCGCAGACGCTGTTGAAACGCGCGATTGAGCGCAATGCCCGGACAGGCCAACCCGCCTTCGCTGCACGTAGCCGCTATCTCCTCGCGCGGCTGCTCCGGCGCAGCGACCACAAGGGTCAGCGCGGCCGCGAAGATCGCAAGCAGGCGGCCCAGTTGCTCACAAGTGTACTTCCGGTCGCGCGCTCACTAGGGATGACCCCCCTGCAAACGAGCGCGGAGCGCCTGTGGTCCGAGTTGGACGCCGGCGCGAGCGATGCGGAGGCATGAAAGCGGACTACGCGCCAGCGCGCATCTCAGCTTTTGCTATGACTTTGCTCAGGTCTCTGGGCCAAGCATCGCATAGCGTGAAGGCGTGCCCGTCGACCGTACCGCACCATTCCTCGGTCACCGACGAGCGCGACCGCTGATGTCGCTGCTGGTCTTCGCCTGGATACCTCTCACCTGGCTGCTCTTCGCGTGCAATGGCATCGAGCCAGGTGCGCCCCTCGAAGGTGACGCCACGCCCGTCTGTGACAGGGGTACGCTGGATGTCCGCCTGGGTCAGTTTCACAGTTGCGCACTGAGCTGCGACGGGATGGTGCGGTGTTGGGGCGACAATAGCTTCGGGCAGCTCGGCCTCGGTGACTACGACAATCGTGGGGACGAGCCCGGTGAGATGGGCGACGCGCTCCCTATAGTTGACCTCGGGCACAGCGGACGGGCCATCGAGCTGTCTCTGGGTAGCAGTCACAGCTGTGCCCTGCTCGATGACGGATCGGTCAAGTGCTGGGGAGAAAACAGTGCCGGGCAGCTTGGCTTGGGCGACCGCGACAACCGCGGTGGCGAGCCGAACCACATGGGAGCCATGCTGCCCATAGTTGACCTGGCGGCGAGCGCGACCGCCATCGCAGCTGGGGGCGAGCACACCTGCGCCGTCCTTCAGGGAGGAAGCGTCAAGTGCTGGGGGGCGAACTACGACGGAGAGTTGGGTCAGGGCCATACGGAGACGCGAGGCGCGCAGCCCGGCGAGTTGGGGCAGGCACTAGCGACCGTGGACCTTGGAGTGGGGGCGGTCGCGGTCGATGTCGTTGCGGGCGAGGACCACTCGTGCGCGCTGCTCGACGACAGCCGGGTCAAATGCTGGGGTTACAACGGGAACGGGCGCCTCGGGCTTGGTGACACCGAAGATCGCGGCGACCAGCCGGACGAGATGGGCGATGCCCTGGGGGTGGTGGAGCTCGGCAAGATGCGTGTACAGCAGATCGCGGCAAACGCCGGCGGAAGTCACAGCTGTGCGCTGCTCGAGGGTGGCCAGGTCAAATGCTGGGGCGACAACGGGTTTGGCGTTCTCGGCGTCGGAGACGTGGAGAACCGTGGCGACGACCCTGGCGAGCTCGAAGACTCACTTGCCATGGTTGAGCTCGGTGGGCTCCGCGCGGTCTCGATCGGAGCAGGCTCCGGCACGAGCTGTGCGGTCCTCGAAGACCAATCTGCGCGCTGCTGCGGCTACAACGGATACGCTGCGCTGGGCCTCGGTGACACCAGGCACCGCGGTGACACGAAAGAAAGCATGGGCAAGAATCTCCCCGCCATCGCGCTCGGCACCGAGCACCACGCAGTCTTGATCCGACCTGGCGGCGGAAACCACACGTGCGCACTGCTGAACGGTGGCGCGTTGAAGTGCTGGGGCGGCAACGGTCAGGGGCAGCTCGGGCTAGGCCACGGGGAGACGATCGGCGACAGCCCCGATGAGATGGGCGACGGTCTGGCGCCCGTGCGCCTCAGCGCAGCCCGCATCCATCACCAAGGCACGCGATGATCGTGCAAGTGCTCGACTCCGCAGGGCTTTCGGTGAAGGAGGCAATACTTGCCGTATTTTCGACTGAAGCGAAAGCGCTGCGGAGTCGAGCACTTGTGCGAGGGCGCGTGATTTGGTGATAGATGCGGGCTAGCCCGGATGATTCATGAACTCTGCGTCGGATCGCGCAGGGATTCGGCTTCA
>JAPPOR010000016.1 GCA_028817905.1 Myxococcales bacterium | reverse complement strand
AGGAAAACAGTTCACCCCGATCTCTTATTTCCGTCTAACCTCGCGCACTTCCATTCTTTTGGGCGCGAACTAGCTAACCAGCTAGGCGCGCAACCAAGTTTGCCACGTGTGCTGCGCTCTCTCGGTGATGGGTGAGCCACTGCTGGCGGCCCTTCGACCCCCCTTCGTTGGTGATGCCTAGCAGTCCTTCGTTTAGGCATGCCACGCACCAATTACCACTTGACGTACAGCTGCAGGCAGGCACTGTGCTGCACTCGTGAACGCGCTTTTACTCGTGGCCCGAATCCTGGCGGTTGGGAGCATTCTGCTCCAGGTGTTCGCAAGCAGCGTGACGGTGCTGTCCCCTGTGGCGAGCCCCGCCGTGATCGTCCAGGCGGTCGCGGATGCCCAGGGGCCGAGCCGGCCGCTGCCGAAGCACGCGGAGCACAGCGACGCGGATTGCGAGAGCGATGACGCGCCCGATCCGATGACTGCCGAGCCGATCCGCCTCCAAGGGCGGGCGGATCCACGGGGGGCGCCCGTGGCGGCGGCAGTCCTCGGCAGCAAGCGCCGAGCGATTCGCTGGGCGATAGAACGCCCGCCCAGACCAGCAAGCGCCTGAGGCTGACGCGTCCCCGCGCGCTCCTGTCCCGCGTCTCGGGACCGGCCTCCCGCCTTGTCTCCCGTCCGCGAGCCGCTCAGCCGGCCGCCACCCGCGCGAGCCCAGAGACTGCCTTCGGCTGCCGTTCTGGCCTCGCCCTCAACACGAACCCGCCCCCGTTCACGGGCGCACCGTTCCCCCGTACCGAACCATATCGAGATCCAAGAGGTACAACAGTGGCCAAACCTACCCCCAAGCCCTCAAGCCCGCCCGCCAAGGCGGAGCCGGATGAAGCAGGCTTCCAGCAGAACCTGCGCTTTGACCTGCCCGCGTCGGTCGTGGTCTTCCTGGTTGCCGTTCCGCTTTGCCTGGGCATCGCGGTGGCGTCCGGGGCACCTCCGCTGTCCGGTCTCATAGCCGGCATCGTCGGCGGAATCGTCGTGGGTGCGCTCAGCGGTTCCCACCTCGCGGTGAGCGGCCCCGCGGCGGGATTGACGACCATCGTCCTGGCCGCCATCAGTGAGCTGGGCTTTGAAGCCTTTCTGATGGCTGGCGTGCTCGCAGGGGGCATGCAGGTCGTCGCCGGCGTCGTGCGCGCAGGTATCTTCGCGTATTACATTCCGTCGAGTGTGATCAAGGGCATGCTAGCCAGCATCGGGATCATCCTGATCATGAAGCAAGTCCCGCACGCACTGGGGGACGATCTGGATTTCGAAGGCGACCTCACACTGCTCGCCGAGGGGCAAATGGGCCCCTTCGAGGCCTTGACATACGCCTTCCGGCACATCGAGCCGGGGGCATTGCTCATCGCCTGCCTGGGACTAGCGATTCTGATCGGCTGGGCCAAGGTCCCGGCACTCGCCAAGCTCCGCTGGCTGCCCGCACCGCTGGTCGTGGTCTTGATGGGCGTCGGGATCAACCTGGCGTTCGGCCAGGTCGCTCCCAGCATTCAGCTCGCCGCCTCGCACCTGGTATCGATCCCTGTCGACGGCCCCAGTGACCTACTCACTGAGCTCACCCTCCCGGCGTTCTCGCGCGTGGCCGATCCGAGCGTTTGGGCCTCGGGTTTCACCATAGCAGCCGTCGCGAGCATCGAAACTTTGCTATGCGTCGAGGCCATCGACAAGCTTGACCCCTACAAGCGAAGCACGCCCACCAACCAAGAGTTGATCGCACAGGGCGCGGGCAATGCAGCCTCGGCGCTGCTCGGCGGCCTGCCGCTCACCGCGGTGATCGTGCGCGGCTCGGCCAACGTGCATTCGGGCGCCCGTACCAAGATGTCATCGATACTTCACGGGGTGTGGCTGGTGATCGCGGTGGTCCTGCTGGCAAAAGCGATGAACCTCATCCCGCTGGCCGCGCTAGCTGCGATCCTCCTTCACGTCGGCTACAAGCTCGCCAACTGGCAGCTCATGCGTAGCATGTGGCGCTCGCCCCTCGATACCATGCTGCCCTTTGCGTGTACGATCGCCGGGGTGCTACTGACGGACCTGCTCAAGGGTGTCGGCATCGGGCTGGCCGTGGGCCTGTTCTTCGTCCTGCGCGAGAATCTCGCGACCCCCTACTTCATACACAGCCGAGAACAAACACAGGACAAGAAGGGCAAGCGGATCCGAATCGAGCTGAGCGAGAACGTCTCGTTCCTCAACAAAGCAGCGGTCAACCGCATGCTGCAGCAGCTGCCGCGCGACTCCACGGTGGAGATAGACGGCACCAACTCGCGCTACATCCACGCCGACGTCGTCGAGATCCTGAACGAGTTCGACGAGGTTTCATCGACCCGCGGCATCGACGTCGAACTCCTGGGGATCCCCTCAGAGGGCCGCGTCCGCACGGTGGCCACCACACGACCAGGGCCCCTCGACAGCTTTCCGGTCCGTGATTGAGCTTGCACACTGCTACTTGTCGCTCATTCGAACCCTTCCGGTCCCGAGCGCGAGCATGCCCGGCTAGCTCCTCGTCCCCCTCTGTCGACTAGCTGTTCACGTAGACCCAGTCCGGATATGCGTCGTGCGTAGCGTAGTGCAGCAGCAGTCGAACCTTGTCCTGGACGTCCACTGACCTGCTGCCGAAGACTCCTAGCACCTCCTTGGTTACATGCACCTCGAGAAAGTACTCGAGCCCCGCTGCCTTCACGTCCGGGGGGGTCTCGAAGTTTTCATCGACTTGTACGGCCTCGCACTCGGCTTGATCACTCCAGGGTTTCACCATGCAGATTTCGGCATCGTCATCGACGGGCGTGGTCGGTCTCGGCGAAAGGTAGGCACCCGACTGCCTCGACATCGGGTGCGGTTTTTCATCTTTTCGGTCCCGGTGCAGCCAAGCCCTCGACCTTCCACGGGTTTGTCAGCGTCGCGAACCCGCTGGAACGCGTTGCTGGGATCCCCGCTGAACGCACCTACACGGGGTGTTCATGGATGGGGTGTATGTGCAGGTCGCAGCCGCCGAGTCGACCTGGGCGCCGGCGTTGCGGTTGGTGACGCTGGCGCGGAGCGCAACACACCAACTTTCTGTAGGGGTTGGACTCACGTAGAACAGCCGCCGGAAAGCCCGGCGGTGCTTCAGCGCGGTGGTTTCCACCGAAGCGAAAGCGGCGTGGGCGCGAGCACCTGTGTGAAGGGCGGTCGAAGCCATGAATGTTCCGGACTGACCGACCGCCGGTGCCGCGAACTGCCGGGGCTGCATGCAAGCCCATGTCACAGCGCGACGCACTGCGATAGACTCGCAAGGGAAGGTTCGATAGCAACCACATGCGCGCACTCGTCGTAGACGACTCGGAGTTCTCACGGATCATCGCCCGCCGCTGCCTGGAGGACATCGGCCTTGAGGTATCTGAAGCAGAGGACGGGCTCCAGGGGCTCAAAGCGGCGACCGCGACCCGCTTCGACGTCATCGTCGCCGACCTGAACATGCCGTTCGTCGACGGCATTGACATGTTTACGAGACTACGGTCTTTGCCGGGGTACGAAGACGCGCCCTTCGTTGTGATCACCGCCGAGTCCTCGTCCAACGCTATCGCGACCGCCAACGAACTAGGGATCCGGGTCTGGATGGCGAAGCCGATCCAGCCCATGATGCTGGCGAAGGCCGTGACGCAACTGCTTCCCCACCTACATGCCGAAACGCGATAGAAGCCCGGTCCCCCTGGCTAGCCCGCATCCATCACCAAGGCACGTGATGCTCGTGCAAGTGATCGGCT
>JAPPOR010000115.1 GCA_028817905.1 Myxococcales bacterium | reverse complement strand
CTGGCCTCCCAGGTACCGCGCGCCAACGGCAGTCTGCGGGCGCTCTAGCCCGGATCATTCATGACTACGACGCCGCCTCGCTTGTCCTTTGACCCCACAGGACTTTGTCCGCCCTAGAGGGCGCGTGATTGGGTGATGGATGCGGGCTGGGCCTGCAACGCGGTGGACAATGCGTAGCAATCCAGCTACACCGCCGGGTGGCGTGGAGTGGCTGAACTATCATCACTTGCTCTACTTCTGGACCGTCGCGAAGGAAGGAAGTGTTTCCCAGGCAGCCCGATCTCTACGGCTTGCACAGCCCACCGTCAGCGGCCAGATCAAGGCGCTCGAGCATTCACTGGACACCAAGCTGTTTGAGCGCAAGGGGCGTCGCCTTGAGCTGACCGAGCAGGGGCGGCTTGTCTTTCGCTACGCGGAGGACATCTTCGGCCTAGGGCGAGAGTTGATGGATACGGTCAAGGGCCGGCCTACCGGTCGACCGATGCGCTTGCGGGTGGGCATCAGCGACATGCTTCCAAAGCTGGTTGCCCAGCGCCTGCTCGCGCCAGCGATCCACATCGACGAGCCTGTGCGGATCGTCTGCCGCGGCGACAAGACCGATCGCCTGCTTGCCGAACTGGCGCTGCGGGATCTGGACCTGGTCCTATCCGATGTGCCGGTTGGCGCGGGGGTCAAGGTGCGTGCCTTCAATCACCTGTTGGGCGAATGCGGGATGACATTCTTCGCGGTGCCAAAGCTCGCCAGGGCCTATCGCCGTGGCTTTCCGAAATCGCTGGACGGGGCGCCCTTGATCCTTCCGACCCAGGAGAATCTCGTGCGACGCTCGCTGGATCACTGGTTCGGCATGCTGGATCTACGGCCGCGGATCATCGCCGAGTTCGATGACAGCGGACTGCTGAAGGCCTTCGGGCGTGCAGGCGAGGGGATCTTTACCGCCCCCTCGGTTGTGGCCTCGAGCGTGCGCGAGCAGTACCAGGTGCAGGCTGTCGGTCGCACCGAGGACGTTCGCGAGCGTTTCTACGCCATCACGGTCGAGCGGCGGATCAAGCATCCCGCCGTGGTGGCGATTTCGGAGTCCGCCAAGCAGAATCTGTTCGCAGACGCCTCCTGAGCCGGGTGATGCCGAAAACGTGAGTCCGTTCGACGAATCGCGTAGCCTGACTCACCAGGCGCACAATGATCCGACCGGTTTTCGACTGTCGTAGGTGTCCCTCATTTCCCGTCATTGTGGGACGACTTGGCTGGCGTGGGAACCGGCCGAGTCCGCGCGCATTTCCGAGCGCGCGCTTGCTCGGACTGGGGCTGCTCCTGTTTCTGTCACTGAGCTTGCTGGGCGCTTGCGCAACGACCGGTGTTCACCGGGGGCGCTCCAAACCACAGGGGCCGCTGCGTCCATTCACGGCGCAAGAGTGGGAGCGCATCCAGGCTGTGCAGCCAGTCGTGGCGCGGGTTGCACGTGAGCACGACCTTTCGCCTTCACTCATCAATGGCCTCATCTGGGTGGAGAGCAAATTCAAACGGCGGGCGCGGGGGAGGCGCGGGCCCAAGGGGTTGCTGCAACTCATGCCGCGCACCGGGCGCGCCATGGCTCGGCGCATCGGGCAACGCTACGCGCCCTACCGCGCCGAGTTTAGTGTGACGGCAGGCGTCGCCTATCTGGTGCTGTTGCGGGATCGCTTCGATGGCGATCTGACATTGGCCCTGGCCGCGTACAACGCCGGGCCGGGACCCGTCGTACGCTGGCGCCGCGCTGGGGGTGAAGCGCCCAGACCACGCCACGCCTACGTGGCGCGGGTCAAGCGCGCTGTGGCCGCTTTCTGTCGCCGCTTATCCCAGCCGGACGTCGAACCTGTCAGCGGTCCGCTCTCCTGCGCGGCCCTGGCGCCGCGTTCCTGACGCAAAGCGCGCCGCAAGCCCGCGCGGGCTGTGTGTTGGCCCGCAGCGTGCCATGCGGGCGTACTCCAACCGGCGATTCGCACCATCCCCTATGCTGCTTTTTCCTCGACCCACCGTTTCAACAAGCAGGCGAATCTCACTTGCTAGCTGAGCGGCGAACCGCGAAGGCCGGCAGGTGCGTTGCAGTGTCCGCTCGTGGGCATCGCGCGGCCCCATGGGGGTGTGGTCGTTCGCCCAATGGGGTCGTCTTTGAAACACACGACGGTTGTTCGAACGAACCGCCAGCACGTGCGTGAACGCCGGCTGCTGTTGCTTGGCGCCGGACTGTTCATGGGCGTGCTGTGGGCTGCGCCCGCCGCGTCCTCACGTCTGGAAGCGGCGCTCGGGCTGCTCGTCGCCGTGGTCCTATGGTCTGCATTGGTGATCGGTCTCGAGTTCCCTCGCGGCGCCGACCGAAGCTGGAGCGTGCTGGTCAGCTATGGACTGCTGTTCTGCTACGCGCTCTTCAACTGGCCCGTAGGCCTCGGGGACGATTCGAATGCACAGGCTGGCTCGCTTGGGGCACGCTGCGTGACCTTCGCCGGGACCTTGCTGGTCCCCTGGCTGGTGGGGGTCGCGGCCGGGTGGCGGTCGGCCTACACGTGCGGCATGAGCACGCTTGTCGCAGCGTTTCAGCTGGTTCGAAACCATGCGCTCGGGATCCTGACGACCAGTGCATGTCTGGTGTTGCTGCTGGTCGCGTTGCTGACCATCAACGCGACGACACTCCTGCAATATTGGATGCTGCGGCGACGCGCGCAGCTCTCCCAAACTCCCCGTGGGACCGGGCGTGGCCAAGGTAGCCGGGCGGACCGGGCGGAGGCACCTGACCTTGCCCCCACGCACTCGCTGGCCTTGCGCCTCGCGATCCGGACGCGGCAGAACTTGCAGACCTATCAAGGCGCAGATGCGTGCAAGCGTTTCGGCAGCGAGTCCAAAGCGCATGCACCGAAGGCTGAGCTTGACCGGGAGTCTTCCGTGGGTCGCATGCCTGTTCGGGCTCCCGCTCGGTCAGCTGGCTCGTCGACCCAGAGCCACCGTCAGCCACCCAAGCGGGTGCGTCTGAAAGTGACCCCAGACGTGAGCCCAGACATGAGCACAACGGCACGCATGCGCGTTGTCGCCAGTTTCCTGGACGGTGTTGTGCGGAACGTTCGCATTCGACTGGGGCGCCAGGACAGCGACTCCGCATTGCCCCTGCTGGAGGAGCGGATCTCTCGCTCCTCCGTACCGTAGCGTCCTGGGCGACAGGGCTGGGGGCGCAAGGGGTACATATCCCCCAGGTTCCCTACACATCGTCATGAAGGGCTCGCTTCCGAATCGAGCCGCAGCGTGTATGCTGGGTTGCATGAGGCTTGGATGGATCGTCGTGCTGGGCGGATTCGCTTGGGGCTGTGTTGGGAACGGTGGGGGTGAGGAGGGCGACGGGACGGGCGATCTCGTCGGCGACTGGTTCATATGCGATGACCCCAACTGCGAGAGCATTGACGACGACGGCGTACGATTCACTCCCGACGGCACCTGGCTCGAGCTCGATGCGGAAGACCAGATCCTGACCGGGGAGCCGGTCTGCGTCGAGGTCGGGAATGATGGGGGAGGCTACACCTGGGACGGCGAGATTCTCGGGATCGTGATCGACAGCGAGCGGATGGGTCGGTACGCGACCCTGATGGGCGACCGTCTCCATGTGTCCAGCGGGTCCGGCGAAGAGGCAATGGACCTGATCCGCGTAAAGACGTACGAGGAGCTGACCTGTCCCGACCTAGACGGTCCACCATCGGTCAACCCGGTCCAGGACTCCGCCCCCGCCCAACAAGGCATGTGACCCAGGCGCTACCAGAAACCACAGTCGCTCG
>JAPPOR010000969.1 GCA_028817905.1 Myxococcales bacterium | reverse complement strand
CGCGCCCTGCGTCTGGCATCCGTGTTTGGTGCGCTTGGTGGCGTGCCGGTACCGCCGTCGCCATCAGTGTCGTCATCATGAATTGCTTCGGCTTCCTTCAGCCCCAACGGTTGGGCGTGCTCTGAAGCAAGTCGGACAAGCAAGTGATAGGCATCGCTGCTTACAACCTCGGAATCATCCGAAAATGCATGGAGAGCCGCATCGACCCAACCGCCAACCTCGTGCAGCCGGCGCTCTCTCTCGCCCAGGTCCCCTTTGTCATCGAGAGGCTCCCAGTCCCTCCTCGACTCATACCAAGCAAGCACTTCTTCCGGAAGCTGCTGGCGTTGGTCACTGTTGAGACCTCGAATGAATACCCGCAGCGTTTCACGCGCCAGGCTTAGACGCCCGCGAGCCCGAATGTTGCTCGCCACCATGGTCGAGTCCAGGCGCTGCTCCGCCGTTTTGAGATTCAGGCTCTGTATGCCGGCAGTCAGGACGCGGTCGAAGACGGCGCGCAGCAAGGCCCCGTCGGGATCCCTTTCGACCAAGCGTCGGCGGAACTCCACCAAAGACCGGCGCGACAAATACGCGTCTTCCCCCGCGACGTCCAAGGCATGCTGCCACCGCACATCGAAGCTCAGCGCGTCTAGCGCCTGTTGGTCACTATGGTCTTGCAGCTGTTGCAACAAGCACACGCCCAGCAGCCGCGCGACACTCCAGTTGGGACGTCCCCCGTCCGCGTATAGGATCGAGAATGATTCTTCGGCTACCAGAAGCTCCGGCATTACCTCGCGCCGGAACCCTTCAGCCCACGATGCCTCTAACCTCTGCTGCGCGCCTGGCGACAGCCCTGACTTGGCACCGATCAGCGACATTTGGCGGTCAGTCGGTCGGAACATGAATCACGATCGCATTCGCGATCCAGCGTGTCGATCCCCCGAGGCCTTTCTTCTCAGGAGTCACCCGCCATTTGCGTCCCCCTAGGCTCCTAGCACAAAGAAAGCTAGAGTCGCTCGAGCTGGTGTCGGTCGCGGCCGTCGACGAGGCGCTCGGGGTGAACGTGGTTATATTCGTGCGGTGCGCAGTCGACGAAGTCCAGGAGCCGCACGAATACAAGCCCGTCAACAGCAAGCCGAAGGTGCGCAGAGATAGCATTGACCCCGCGCACTTCCGCGAACCCGTTTCGCATTGGGCCTGGTGGCCGTCGTGGGCGGCGGCCCTACCAACCTGAGGACCGGCTGCCCCGGTCAGGGGCTGACATTGTCAGCGCCCTGCTAGAAGCTAGGCAAAGGAAGCAACTTGCTCGACCTCAACCGTCGGTCGGCCCCGCGCTGGAGACAGTCCAGGCGAAGGTGCTCGAGTCGGGCTCATCCGCATCGTAGAGGTATTGCAGGTGGACCCAGCGGTCGGTAGGCGCATTGAGCTGTTGGAAGCGCTCGCCGGGCGCGTAGCTGTAGGGTTGGTCAAAGGCGCCGGCCTCGATCATGTAGGCGGCAGGGATGACCTGCACCTCGAGCACGTCGCTGGGCCCTTGGCCAGCGGAGAACGTGCCGGTGACGATCAAGTGGTAGGCGAGCCCGGCATCGCGCAGGCCGACCTCGATGCCGACGGGCGGCGCGTCAGGCACGGCGTTTTCCACGGTGAGGTAGATGGTGACAGGTGGGATGCCTGTCTCGTCCAAGTGTTGCACCACGCGGGGCTCGACGGGCGGGGGTCGCGGGGTGTCGAGTAGCGGGAGCTCTTCGGTTTCGATGCAGTCCAGGAGCTCTTTACCGCCTTCGCAGGTGGGACCGTTGTCGTGCGTGGAGGATGTCGACACGCACGAGCTCACGGTGGCGCTGCGGGAGCCCATTCCCCACGTGCTCGCGGTCCGTAGCATCGAGTAGATGCGGCCGTCGGCGAGCTCGACCAGGGTCTCCTGGTGCAGGCTGTCGACGCCGCGGGAGATCGAGACCTGGACGTTGTTCCCCTGGCCGCGCTTGTCCTCGAAGCATTTCTCAGCCGACTGGACCTCGCCGGATCGAAAGGGCGTGGCTTCTCCGCAGTTGAGGCGGTCGGGGGCCGACACGCCGACAGCGGCCAGCATGTCCTCGACCGACCACGGGCAGCGCTCGGCTTCGGACAGTGGCACCGGCTCGCCGGCCTCGTCCATACAATGGCTGTTGTCGCAAGCCGTGCTGCGCGGCACCGGACATTGCTCCACGCTGGCGCAGGGGATCGGGTCCTCGCGCCAGGCATCCTCGCGGTCCTCGCCGCCTCCGCCGCCACACCCTGCGGCCAGCAGGACGAGCATGAGCAAGGCGAGCCAGTGGTAGGGATGCATCGCGTTTCTAGCATTGCACATCCAACAAGGGCGCGCCCCGGTTTTCGGCACAGGGCAAGGTGCTACCGCGCGCGGATGTTGAACCCCTGCTTGCCAGGGGCAACTGGGCTGTCTTGGTAACCGGTCGGAGCGGCATCGTCCCGCGGCGAGCCTACCCAACAGTCACCTTAAGACGTGGCCGGGGATGCCGTATCCGGTCACGGGCCCGGCCACGGTCCCGGTCAGGTACAGACCGGATACATCGTGGACAGATCTGACCGGATACATCGCTGACACTTCCAGCAAGCGATGTTCCCGGTCTGAAATGTTCACCATCTTCCGGGTTGCACAGGGGCCGTGTCCGTGTCCGGGCCCCCGCAAAGTCGCCGAGACCCGAGTCGTGCGATTTCCGGCCACGTCTTCAGTCGAGCTGATCGCCTGACTGCTTGTCAAGACAGCACGACCCTGGTCCTTACTCTCCGATGGGGCCCCAGGTCCTGCATCTAGCGCGGGCCGGTAGGAGTGGTTGCGCCGAATTATCCTTCCCGCTAGGCTGGCGCTGCGGCTACCGGAAAGAGCTTCCGAACCGAGACAGCCAAGGAGGAGCCGGTACCGATGCGGTCGTCCGCCAGAGTGTTGATGGCCACGACGCTCGCGGAGTACGAGACGGAGGCCACCCTCTGTCTGCTCGACCCACCCTTCGCCGAAGACTTCATCACGGGGAGCTGGTTTGCAGGAGTGCTGCTGCGCCGCTTGCTCGCTTGGCCCGGATTATTCATCAACGCCGCGTACGGCAAGGCGGCGTACCTGGCGAGCGACCATCCCTCAAGCGATCTGCGGGAGCCGGGCTTTCGCGGCGATCGCCGCAGCAAGCTTCTTGAAGTCCCGGTACGCATCGGACACCGCGTGGGTATGGGCACCCAACGCACCATCCGCCGGCTTCAGAAAGAACATGGGTTTGCGGGCCTCCTGAGCCAGTGGCATCAAGCTTCGGTAGTCCTTCAGCTTGGCGATGCAGTTGGGGTCTTGGTCGATGGTCGCCACCGTCGGGTTGGGGTCTGCCAGGACAGCTTCCGCATAGGTCCCTGGAATCCTGGCAATCCAGCGCTCGAACGCCTTGACCGGCCTGTCCAAGCGGATCGAGTGTCGAAGCACCATGTATCCGATAGGCTCGATGCTTCCTTTGGGGAGCTCCAGCTCGGATGGGGGGTCTGCTCCACGACGCTTTTGCCACCCTTGGCGCCAAACACGCAGTGCGGGTCCCAGATTCCGCAGGCCCTGCAGGGAGAACAGATCCGGGCCGAGCGGGATCACCACGAAGTCCGAGGCGATGAGCGAGGCTCGATTGATCGCGCCCAGATTCGGGCCCAGGTCGAACAGGATAACGTCCGCCTGGTGCGCTTCGCCCGCATCCTGGGCTAGACGCCAGAACGCGGAGGTAATTCTAAAGGCGCGTGGGTCCCCATCCAGGCACTTCGGCCAGACCTCCGAGAGATCATCTTCGAACGTAGAC
>JAPPOR010000469.1 GCA_028817905.1 Myxococcales bacterium | reverse complement strand
GACGTAGTGACGCCCGCGCTTGTCTCCGACTGCGACAAGAAGCTTCGCCTCGACCAGTTGCTTGAGATCGCGGCTGGCCACGGTCATCGAAACGTCGGCCTCGTACCGATAGACTTCGTTGCGTAGCGTGGCGCCCATGGCCGCATTGGCAAGCGATGTCCCCGCGCGATCGGGCACGCCGCGGTCGGCCAACACCGCTTCCACGACCTCGCTCACTTCGCCCACCCGGTCGAAGTAGCGCTTCGACAACCATGCCTGCTGAAGGTGTGCCTTCAAGCAGAAGCGCACCCACGGGCGGGCGTCTCGCGAGGGGTCCCAAGAACCACCCCCGACCTTCGCCAGCACATCGTAGTACTCGAGTATATTCCTTCCCAAGTACTCCTCGATGCTGCTGAACGTGGGGTCCATCACGCTGGAAAGGGCATCGTCAGCGCCGCCGCCCCGTACCAGCACCAGCGTCTGAAGGCAGCGCGACATGCGGCCGTTTCCATCGGAGAAGGGATGAATCATCACCAGATTGAGGTGAGCCATCGCAGCGCGCACGAGTCGAGTCGGTGTGTCAGAATCATGCTCCGTAAGGTGTACAGCCAGCTCTTCGATCAGCCCCGGCACCTTGTCCGCGTCGGCGCCCTCGTGCACTGGCTCGCCCGTACCGGCACGCCGAACAAAGATGGGCCCCTGACGCCACACACCAGGATGGGCATGGGGCGCGTGGCGAAGCATGATGAAGTGGAGACTGCGAATGAGGTCCTTGCTGTACGCAAAGTCCGGCGCGCCGGAGAGTGCGAGGACGTAGTCCATCGCTTCGCGATAATGCAGGACGTTGGGCCAGGCGGTTTCGTCAGCATCAGCCGACTTCTCAGCCCCGAGCACCGCGGCCAGCGCGTCCTCCTCGGAAACGACGTAGCCCTCGATGGTATTGGAGCCCTGGATGGCTCGTGCCCGCAGCGTGCGCGCGAGCTGCCCCCGCCATTTTAAGGGTCGCTGCTGCAGCTGGAACCGAAGCCGTTTCCAAAGTTCGCGGATGTCATCGAGAACCTTGCGTTCCGACGGCTCGAGTGTGGGCTCCTCGTAGAGCATGGTTGATAGTCTGAAACCATGCGCTCGTGCGTCAATAAATATTTGACCCTAGGTCTCGTGATTTCATGCTTCGCGCTGATCCCGCAGGATTGGGTCGCTTCTGGGACCAGTGAATTCAGCCACTTGCGCACTGCTACAGGGCCCCGCCCAGGCCGCGCGGCTGGCCCGAGCGGACGCTGGGTGATATGCGCACCCACAGCGTTCGCATGCTCGGGGACGTGTCAGCAGGGATGGTCGGGCATCGACGGTCGGTGTCGGTCGGCTCCCGCGTCTGAAGATATGCTCAACTCGCCGCAGGACATGGAGCTGCTCGATATGGGCTTGCTACTCGTCGTCTTTGGCGCGATCCCTGCGCTGTGTATGTGGGGGACGTTTCGGGTGACGCGGCGGATCGGTCGACGCAGCCTGGTGACCGCCGTGGTACTGCTCCCAACCTCGATGCTCTTGGCGCTTGGCCTCGGACGAGCCGTCTACGGTCCCTGGCCTTCCGGTCCGCGGCCAAAGCCGCACATGTTTCCATTCCGGTCTCTCGTCGATCACCTCGAGCTCAACCTTATTGCGTGGTTCGCCTTCGTGTACCTGGCAACCTATCTTGCGCAGCGCCACTGCCTGGCCAAGCAAGGCAATGCTTCACCGACGAGTCTTGAATCGGGCACACGCCGGCGCTGACCAGAGCGCAGCGGAGTGTGCTCTTCTCGGCTGGTCGAGGTGATGAGTGGCCAACCGCGCACGTAAGAGGTGATCATGCCAAAGGGGAGAACTTGGCGCGCTGCAAGAAGGGGACCTACGGGTGTTAGCCCGGAGCATTCACGACTTCGACGCCGCCTCACTTGTCCTTCGACTCCACAGGACTTTCGCCTCCCTATAAAATACGGGCAGTTACGAGCAGCATCCCCGTCGGTCGTCGAAAGCCCTGTAATGCCGAACCCCTGCGCGATCCGACGCCGAAGTCGTGAATGATCCGGGTTAGTGCTGCCCGTGGTGGGCCTCGATGTCCTCGAACCATGCCAGTTTGCAGGCTGAAGGGACCACCTGAGGGGCTGGATTTGCAGCCCCATGGGACCACCTGATTTGCAGGATCATGGGACCACCCCGCGAGGGGTGACCCTGGATTTGCAGGGTCATGGGACCACCTGATTTGCAGCCTCAAGGGACCATCCCCGGGCTGGGACTGTGGTGGGTTTCCCTAGTTCGGCGACCGGACCATCCACGACGGTTCTGCCGGGACGACGCGGGCGTCCCGGGAGGGCCGGATGAGCTACCGGGAGTTGAGCATGATTGAGGTCAAGGAAGTGCTGCGTCGTCGCGAGGCGGGGCAAGGGCTGCGGGAGATCGCCCGCGAGACAGGACTGGACCGCAAGACGGTGCGCCGCTACGTGGCGGCCGCCGACGAGGCGGGCGCCGATGAGGCGAGCGTACAGGAGGTCGTGCAGCGGGTGCAGGCGCGCCCGCTGCCGGCGCCCAGCGAGCCACGCCAGCGGCTCGAGGCGCATCGCGCACAGATCGCCGAGTGGTTGTCGCCAAGCAAGCCGGACACGCGGGCATTGCGGCTGACGAAGGTGCACGTGCTGCTCTGTCGCCGAGGCGTGGACGTGACGTACGCGACGCTGTGCCGGTGGGCGCATGACGAACTGGGATTTCGTGAGCGCAAGCCGACGGTGCGCGTCGACGACCCGGACCCCGGTCAGGAAGCGCAGGTGGACTTCGGCAAGATGGGCATGCTCGACGACCCGGCCACGGGTAAGCGTCGGACGTTGTGGTGCCTGATTGTGACGCTGAGCTTCAGCCGGATGCAGTTTGTTTGGCCTACCTTCGACCAAACCACAGAAGCGGTGTGCGAGGGCCTCGACGCGGCGTGGGCGTTCTTCGACGGTATGCCCGCGCGGGTGCTGATCGATAACGCCAAGGCCATGATCACCACGGCGCATGCGACGGCACCACGCGTCAACGACGCCTTCGCCGACTACGCCCAGGCACGCGGAATCTTCGTGGACACGGCACGTGTGCGCCGTCCCAAGGACAAGCCACGGGTCGAAAATCAGGTCCCGTTTGCACGCGAGAGCTGGTTCGACGGTGAGACGATTGCCGACCTGGACGAGGCACGCCGAAGCGCCGAGGCCTGGTGCCGCGCTGCCGCCGAGCGCGTGCACGGCACGACGCAGCAGGTCGTGCGCGAGCACTACGAGCGAGCGGAGAAGCCCGCGATGCTGGCGGCGCCGACGTCCCGCTTCGATGTGCCGCTGTGGACCGACGCGAAGGTCCACCCCGACCACCACATCAACGTGCAGCGGGCGCTGTACTCGGTACCGACACGCTACATAGGTCGGTACGTCCGCGTGCGCTCGGACCAGTTGCTCGTGCGCGTCTATCTCGGTGGCGAGCTGATCAAAGCCCATGACAGGCAGCCTCCCGGAGGTCGATCGACAGACCCCAACGACTATCCTCCGGGCAAGGACGTGTACGCGAACCGCAGTTTCACCGAGATCATCAAGCGCGCGCACAAGCAAGGTCCTCACATTGGACAGTACGCGGAGCGTCTCTTCGATCGGCCACTGCCCTGGACGACGATGCGTCAGGGCTACCAGCTCCTGCGGCTGTGCGACACGTACAGTGCGGCCAAGGTCGAGGCGGTGTGCGAGCGCTCACTGAGCTTCGACGTGATCGACGTCCCGCGGATCGGGCGCATGCTCAAGCAGGCCCTGCGTGCCGAGGACAGCGCCGAGCAGCGCGGACAGCTCAAGAAGCTTCCCCAGGCCCCGCGCTTCGCTCGTAACGCGGAGATCTTCAGCACACGCACGAAGCGGCGGGAGGACGACTGATGGCCGCCTCAACCACGCTAGACCCCGAGCTGAAGACCGCCCTCAAGAAGGTCAAGCTCGGCAAGGTGATCGACACTCTTCCGGAGCGGCTCACGCTCGCGAGGAAGAACAAGCTGACGTACGAGGACCTGCTTCTGCTGGTCTTGAGGGACGAGATCGATCGGCGGGAGAGCACGGCCACCGCGCGGCGAGCGCAACACGCCGGGCTCGACCCGGATATGGTCTTGGAGCGCTGGGACGAGACCGCGAAGGTCACCTTCGATCGGCGCGTGCTCGACGAGCTGGTGTGCCTTCGATTCATCGAGTCCAAGCGCAACGTCGTGGTCCTCGGCCCGGTCGGCGTGGGCAAGACATTTCTCGCGACGGCGCTTGGACACATCGCATGCCGGCATCGCTTCCACGTCCACCTGACTCGGGCCGACGACATGCTGCGACGCTTGAAGCAGAGTCGGCTCGACAACTCACGGGACGCTGTGATGACCGAGCTGACCACCGTCGACGTATTGATCATCGACGACTTCGCGCTCGAGCCAATGACCCGCGACGAGAGTCGCGACATCTACCAGCTCTTCGTCGAGCGCAACGGCCGAGCCGCCACGATCGTCACGAGCAACCGCGACACGGCCGAGTGGATAGCCACCTTCGACGACGTCCTGCTCGCGCAGAGCGCTGTCGACCGCTTCGTCAACAACGCCTACGACCTCGTCGTCGAGGGCGAGTCGTACCGCCCTCGGCTCAAGCCCACGATCACCGGCAAGGAGCAGCCCCCGGCGGCCCCGATCACCAAGCCCGACCGCCCCGTCCGCCGCCGCAAGCGCTGATGTCGGGCGGGGGGATGCACCCGCGAGGTCCGACGATGGCCACCTGCGCGGTGCGGCCCTGACGCGCGCCCGGCGCTGCCCAAAGTCATCATCCACCGGGTACGCACCAGGGCCTCCCCCAAACGCGCACGCGATCACGCGGACGTCAGCGGGGGGGGCGTCGGCGCCCGCAGGGCGCCTCCGCGCGTGACAGCCGGCATCAGCGAGGGCATGCTCACCCCACGGTCACCGGACCACCCCCTGGTCCCATGACCCTGAAAATCGCCTGGTCCCTTCGGGGTGCAAACTGGCAACCACGCGACCAGGGTCGCCCGGCGCAGATCGTCGTTGGGCAGCGTCAACGCCCAGTCTCGAGCACCCCGCAGCACCTCGAGGGCTTCCGTGGCGCCGTTCACTGCGGGGGGCGATAGCGTGCCAAAGACCTCGTCGCAGGTGTCTCGGAAGCGGTCGACGGTCTCCGACTCGACGCCGTGGTGGGAGACGGCATGCCGCGTGGTCGGGGTCACCACGCGAAAATCGTGGAACGTGCCGTCGATCACACCTTCGTCGAACAGGCGAGGCGGCAGCGCGAAGAGCCCGGGTAAGACAGCCTCGAGCTTCCTACGGGCCTGGGTGTCGAGGCGAGCGCGCCGCGCCTTCCAGTGCTGGTCGTAGAAGCTGTCCACGAAGAACGCTTCACCCGTGGGCAACAGGACGCGGTACGTCCGGCCCTTGCCCGCCACGTCGCAGATGACCACCGCGTCTACGAAGCTGTCGGGAACAACCGGAGCAGACGCGGCTTCCGCAGCCGCCTCGCTCGACCGCGCGCGTGTGTGGGCCTGCTGGGTTTCCACCCCCGCGTCATCACAGGCGATCAACAGCACCAGACTCAAGCATGCATACAACAGGCGCTCACGGGCACGAAATGTCAGGCTTAAAGTCATAGGGATAGGACCTTTCGATCAGGAGCCGCCGCAGGGGCCGGTCGATTGCGAATGAACCGCTGGACGGACCGCGACTGCGACAGCGCACCGCATCCAGATAGTCCACGAAATCGAACATCATGGCACCGCGGTCACTGCGCCCCTTGAGGTTATGCCAAAGCGCCCCCGCTGTGAGCGGGTCCGCTTTGGCGCATCCCTGGAGGAAGGCCAACAAGGTCGCAAGACCGGACAAGGACCGCCAGCCGCGGCCAACTCTGCTCTCTGTCATCATGCTCGCGCTTCCCCGGGCGTCGTCTAGACCGCCCCCGCCACCGGCACCCTACAGGCGTACGAGCGCGGGTTTCATCACTGGTCGTTGTGACCCAGCAACAGAGCAATCTACGTGCCAGCGCTGGGACCCGGTTCTGACCCCGGGACGTCTACTTGGCGGGAGCTACCTACGAGCCTGGGTCGCTTACGTTCCATCGAATGTCAGACTGGCAGTCTGGTTCGCTCCAACTCGAGGCGGTCTTGTGCCACAGGCCCTTGGTCACTGGTCAAGGGTTGGTCTCCGATCCACGGTCACACACCTTGAGCCTCGGCGGCGGAGCGCCCTTGTGAGCGCAGCCTGCAGCTGCGGGCCACCCGTCAACCGGTGTCCTGGCTGTGCTACCCACGTTCCGCTTGAACTCGGGCGGCGACAGGCGGCATGCGGGTTGCTACCTCGACCAAGACGCGCTAGCTGCTACCACGCACATTGGGGGGGAGCGAGAGCGATGCGAAGAGTGAACCCATGGACCGTGACGTCGTCCCACACGCCCACGGTCGTTTTGGCCCTGGTCACGCGAGCAGTCCTCTTGCTTGTGGTGTTTGGCTGTGAAACGCCGCCCATAATAGACAACAGCGCGGACGCGGGCTCCACGATCGAGGTACGGGCCAGTGGTGCTCAAGACCCTGGTGAGTCAGATGACCGGCCGGAGCCGCCCGGCGGGTCTTCGGATGCAGGTCCGCAGGCAGCTTCCGGCGGTGCTCCCGCCAGCGATGGCGCTCCCGCTGGCGGCGGGGGTGAGGAGGGAGAGGCCGATGGCGTTCCTGCTGGCACCGAGAGCACGCAGGGACAGGCCGGAGAATCGCAGCCCCCGTGTCAGGCCGAGGGCACGACGCGCTGTGGTGTCGCGGTTGGGCAGCGAGAGGTCTGCATGGCCGGCGCCTGGGTGTCTGCAGAACCCTGCCCTGACGGCAATGTCTGCATCATGTCCGACGCGCAGGGTCCGAGCTGCCAGGCCGTGGCGGCGGTCTGTCAGGGCAGCGCGGGTCAGGCCGTGTGCGACGGCAATGGCGTGATGTATCTCTGCAGCGCCAGCGGTCTCGTCGAAAGCATGACCACGTGTGCCAGCGCGCGACACTGCCAACTCGGCAAGACGGCAGGAACCTGCGCTAGCTGCGCTCCTGGCGCTGCGGACGGTTTCAAGTGTGACGGTGCAAGCCTCATGCGGTGCACGCCGCTCGGGGAGGGCTATGAACCGGTCAAGACCTGCGACACGGCAAGCCTGTGCAATGCTGTCGCGGGTGACTGCACAGACGCCGCATGCTCCCCCGGGCAGCACGTCTGTGAAGGCGACACGCTGAAGCGCTGCAACGCGGACCAGACCATGCTGGAGACGGTGAAAACATGCGGGTCGGCGCTGTGTGATGCGGAGGCGGGCGATTGCGACGTCTGTGTGTCGGGTGAAGCGGCCTGTGAGGGAAACACGGCTGTCATCTGTGATGACCAGGGGACGCATCTTCAGCGGATGCCGTGCCCGTCCGCTACGCCCGTGTGTGTCGGCGAGGGTCGCTGCGTCGAGTGCGAGGCGACTAGCGACTGTGCGGAGCCTGGAGCGTGCAATGTCGCCAACTGCGATCGGGGTCGCGGCGTGTGCGCGCCCATGCCGGCACAAGCGAACACCGCTTGCATGAATGGCATGGGATACTGTGACGGTCGAGGCACCTGTCTAGGCTGCAACACGCCCAGCCAGTGCGATGATCCCCCCGCTTGTCACGACAAGGCGTGCGTTTCCGGGATGTGCCAGCCACGGCCCGTCAGCGGTGGCGCCTGCAGCCTCGGCGTGGGCAGCGGCGTATGTCTGAACGGAGACTGCGTCGCATGCCGGGACGCCCATGATTGCAGCGGCGACCCCGGTGCATGCAAGCAATGGGAATGCAGCAGCAATCGCTGCCGCGCGGTCGCGGACGACCGGGCCAGCTGCACCATCGGCTTGCTCACGCCCGGAACCTGCTCAGACGGCAGGTGTGTGGAATGCGTGACCGCCGGCGACTGTGGTGGGGGCACGCTCGGCCAGTGCGAGACAGCCACATGTACAGGCGGGCGATGCGGAACAAGCGGGGCGATGAAGGAAGGTCGGACATGCACCCTCTCCTCATCTGGCCTCACTGGAAGCAGAAGTGGCACGTGCGGAGACGGGCGATGCGTGGAGTGTCGCACCAGCGCCGACTGCGACGAGCTTCCCGGTGGGCTCTGCAGCAATGGCGTGTGCAAGTGCGGGGACGACCAAGACCTGTTCCTGTGGGACCCGAACCACTGCGGCCGGTGCGGGAACAAATGTGATCGCATCGGTGCCACGAGGCCCGTCATTGACCGCACCCCTCTGTGCGTCGATGGCCACTGCAGCGAATGCTACACCAGCAATTGCGCCGACGGCTATTGGTGCTCTCATGTCGGCGGACCCGGCAGGTGCGTCAACATGTAGCTCGAGATTTGTGCCTCGGAAAGCCGAGGACCTCGGGCGCTCCGCCGCATTCGGAAGATCTGATCGTGCTCACGGTTGGGAATTGCAGAGGGCGCGAGCCCGCTGCGAGGCCCGCGCCCTGGGATTGGCGGGGTGCGGTTTCCTGCCTATTCGATGGAGAGCACGTGAAGGGTGCGTCCGGGCTTGCCGTTTGACCAGCTGAAGCCTTCGCCAAAGCCGACCCGTCCGTTGGCCACGGAGATCGAGCACGCCACCGTGCCGCCCATCGTCGGGAACTCTTTGATCATGTCGCCCGTGTCCACATCGAAGACCTGCAGGGTCTCGCCGACGCCGACAAATCCGACGCCATTGGCCACGCTGATCCGACCCCATACCGAGCCGCCGACGGACCGTTGCCAGGCGATGTCGCCGGTGGCGCCATCGAGCGCATAGAGCGTTGCCTTGCCCTCTTCGTTTTGCGCGAAGAGCATGTTCTTGCCGGCCCAGGTGGAGTTGACGAAGATCCCCGAGCTCCCGGTAGCGGTCCCGTTGCCCAGACTGCGGGTCCAAACCAGGCTTCCGTCGTCCCGTCGGACGGCGTGCGCACTGCCGGATTTCGCTCCTGCCGAGACGAGCTGGGTCATTTGCCCCTCCACCATCGTTTCGTAGAGCACGGGGTTGGCGCCGAAGTCATGATCGGGTCCGCCCCCGAAGCTTCCTCCGCCAAAGGTGTCGTTCTCCACGCGCTGGGCCTTCCACTTGATGTCGCCTGTCATGAGATCGAAGGCGATGATCGCGTCGGATGTGTCGGAGGCCGGGGGGCCGTAGTTGTTGCCAGTCGAGCCGTAGGCCACGCCGGCGGCCACATCTGCGGAGGGGGACGACCAGATCGAGGCGCCATTGGTGCCCTCGGCCACCGTGTGGGTCAACCACGCGACCTCCCCCGACGTGCGATTGAGGGCAGCGAGGTAGCCGCGGAAGCCTCCACCGAGTAGCTCACGTGTCCCGCTTGCACCCCCGATGAGCACGAAATCGCCGGCGACCAGGGGCGACGACGAACCATCACTGGCCTGGCTGCTGTCAGGCTTTGTCGACCACTTCTGGGAGCCGTCGGAGGCGTCAAGGGCGACCACCTCCCCGCCAGGTGCTGTGTGCAGGTACAGGGTTCCATCCGCGTGGGCCAGCGACGCCGTTGATCGCACGGATACGGTCCACTTTTCATCGCCGGTCGCGGCGTCAAACGCGGCCACCCGCCCGCCGCCCGAGGCGTAGATCGTGTCGCCGACCATGAGGGGCGCGCCGTAGACGGGCCCGCCCATGTCGGCGGTCCAGGCTACCTTCAAATTGGCGGCGTTTTCCTTCGTCAGCTTCGTCTCGTTGCGGTTGAAGAAGGTCGACGCCGCGTCGAAGCCCATCTGGGTCCACTCGCTGGGTCCCGTTGGCATCTCGGCGGGTGTTTCCGCGGGCATGCCCGGGGTTTCCATCCCCACGGGCGGCTGCTCCGGGCCTCCCATGCCGGCGGGCGGCTGGGCCGGCGTCTCCGCGGTCATGCCCGGGTCTTCGGTGGGCCGGCCAAAGTCCGGTCCTTCCTGGGCCGAGCCGGCGGTGGTGTTGTTTGGCTGGCCTGGCGTGGCAGTGCCCATCGCCGACCCTGCCTGCATCGCGCCCGGTGCTGGTGTGCCCGGGGTCATGCTGGCAGATTGCGGCTCGGTGCCCGTGGGCGATGGGCCGGACTCGTCCGAGCTGCATGCAGCGGTCGTGAGCAGGACCGCCGCGTAGAGACTTGCGCCGCCACCCGCTACGGCGCGGAAACGTTTGCGATTCAGTTTCATTCGGAACCACTCCCTGAGTTCGAAAGTCAACACTTTTCGAATGTTACCGAGACACCCTCACACTGTAGGTAGCACCGTACGTTTGTGTGGCAAAGCCCCCAGCTGGTATCGCCTGACGCGCCACGCCGTTTGGGCCGCGCGGCCGATTTTCTGGGCCTGAAGGCCCACGCGAGTGGTTCGATCGCGCCACCGGAGGCGATCGTGTCCGACACCGCCGGTGGTCCGAACCGAGCTCCGGCTCAAAGAAGGGGCCGGCAATGCGACGGCCCGGCACGGGCAAACGCATGCCACCTTTGACAATTCCGGAGCATTATCCCCAACACCCCCGTGCCCGATGCGCTAGCGTCCACTTGGTGCTGGCAAGGTCCAACGCGATGTACAGGGCACGGGGGTCGAGGGTAGATTCGGCCATGGTTCGGTCTCCGGGGGGCTTAGGTTGGCAAACTGGAGTTTGCCCGAAGACCGGACCTTCATTGCATCTGTGCCCGTGCCGCAGCCCTTGGTGGGAAGTTTGACGGTTCCGGGAGCACGACCACCTCCACACTCACGAGCACGCGCCTCGGACCGCTCGCTGGGCTTGACCGGAGAAGAAGGCCGCTTTGAGCGGCCTCTGACCAAAGCGCCCCGCTCTGCCCGCTCTGCAAGCGGGGATGGTTAGTCCTCCACCTCGACCCCCTCAAGGATTCGCGGGGGCCCGGTGGTGGCTTCTCGCCTCGGCTCCCGGGTTCGCATGCGCACCACGGTTTCCCGCGGGTGCTCACCGTTGTGTTCGCGCAACAGGGCCTCCGAGTCGAACTCGACCTCATGGGTACCGTTCGGAAGCATGCGTGCCCGGTGGGCGTACTCGGTCCAGGTGGCGAAACCGTCGCTGGAACATTGCATGGTGCGCAGCAGCGACCAGCCCTTGAACACGGTGCTGAAGTCGTTGGCTAGCGGGGTCACGGAAACGGGCTGAACGACGCAGCGAAAACGACTTTGCGGCGGCATCGCGAGCTCCACCCTCTCGCTGGCGGGCAGAGGCTGCCACTTCGGCGTCTTCTTCTGGTGCGGGCTGTACTGATTCACGAAGGCACGCCAGGTCTCCTTCGATAGATCAGGGGGCGCGATCGGGGCCGCCCCCGGCGTGCTCAGCTGGAATGGCTGCGGGGCGACGAACGCCGTTGTTGGTGCATCATGGGGCGCTTGGGGTGTCGTCGCTGGTTGCTCGATCGGCTTGGGGTTTGCTTGCCGCGTCGGCTTCTCGCTTGGCGCGTCGGCCGGACGCTCTTGCTGCGTTGGGCGGGCGCGGCAGGCACCCCAAAAGAGCACCACGGTGAGCACCACGGCGCCCCAGGTCACGATCCGCGCCAACGTCGGGTTCATGTGCGGAAGGGAAGCCACCCGCGCGTCCTACCACGGGCGCGCCCAGGGGCCAAAGCGTCTGAGCCCAGGCCCTGGTGCGCGCGCGCTCACTCTTGGAGGAGTTCTTCCAGCACCTCGATGAACTTGTCGACCTCGACCGGTTTGGTCAGATAGCGGTAGAAGCCGACGCTTTCGGATCGCTTGATGTCACGATCCGTGGCAGCTGCGCTCAGGGCGATCACCGGGATGGTGCGGGTTTCTTCCCATGCTTTGAGCCGGCGGGTGGCCTCCAATCCGCTCATCCCGGGCAGGTTGATGTCCATGATCACCACGTCGGGCTTGCGGGCGCGAGCCATCTCGATCCCGATCTCGGCGGTCGGGGCCGTCAGAAGGTGCACGGTCGGAAACTCACCAAGCAGGTCCTCCATGAAAGCGATGTTGGCGGGATTGTCTTCGACATAGAGGACCACCTGGGGCGCGCCATGCGCATCCGAGAGACGTCCCGTGATCTTCTCGGGCGCGACCGTTGCGCTCGGGGCCTCGGTGGGAGTATGCGCCGGCAGCTCGATCCAGAAGGTCGAGCCGCGCGTCGGGGCACTGGTGAAGCCGACGCGCCCATCCATGAGTTCGGCCAGTCGCTTGGTGATCGCCAGTCCGATTCCGGTCCCTTCGATGGCGCCGGTTTCCTGGCCAGCTCGGTAAAACGGCTCGAAGATCCGCGCTTGTTTTTCGGGTGCCACACCCACGCCGTCGTCCGCAACGCTGATGCGGACCACGTCTTCGAGGGCTTCGACCTGGATGGTTGCGTGGCCCCCGGCGCGACCGTACTTGATGGCGTTGGTTCCGAAGTTGAGCAGGACTTGCTTGAACCGAACCCGGTCCGCGACGACTCGCGGTAGGACCGGCGGCAGGGGGGCGACACGGAACGCGACCTCGGCCCGTTGCGCCATGGCCTCCAGGCTTGCGTAGGCTTCCCGCACAACCTCGGAAACGCTCACCGGTTCCAGCGAGATCGGCACCCGGCCTGCCTCGATCCGAGCCAGATCCAGGATCTCGTCGATCAGCTGCTGGAGGTGCTCGCCACCTTTGAGGATGTGTCCGACCCGTTCGAGATGTCGCTCCGCAAGGGGCTGCTTTCGGTCGCGAAAGAGCAGCTGGGCAAAGCCGAGAATGGCGTTGAGTGGCGTACGCAACTCGTGGCTCATGGCCGACAGGAACTCGCTCTTGGCATTGCTGGCTTGCTCCGCGGCCACGCGGGTGCGCTGTAGTTCCTCCTCGCGGCGCAGGTCGTCGGTCAGATCCCACACGGTTTGCACCATGCCGCCCTCGAGGGTGGCCTTGCCGGTCACACGCAGCCGTCGATCGTCGCACGTCCGTACATCGGACGTGTCACGCTGGGCGCCGCGGGCGTTGAGGCGGTCACTGCGAAACTGCATGCGCTCCGCTTCGTTGGTGAAGGCCAGGCTCGGAAGCCAGTCGTCGAGGACCCTGGCGAAGGGCCTGCCAACCAGCGGCCCCTCCAAGTCCTGGGCGACGATCGTACGGTAGCTGCTATTGCACAGCACCAGGCGTTCGTCGGCGTCGTAGATCGCAAAGGCGTCTTCGATGCTCTCGATCGCGCTCATCAGGCGATCCGCATTGATCTTGGCAGCCCGTTCGATTGCCTTGCGTTCGGTCACGTCCCGAATGGCGGCGCACACCAGGATCCCGCCGCTTGTGTGGATCGGACTCAGGCTCACCTCGACGGGGACTTCACTCCCATCGCGACGTCGTCCCACAAGTTGGATCGCCGATCCCATGGCACGCGTCGTCGGCTCTGCGAAGTAGGACGCAACCATTTCCTGATGCCGTGGGCGTGCGCGGTCGGGGACCAGCACATCGAGGGGTTTGCCGAGCAGCTCGGCGCGGTCGTACAGGAACAGCTTCTCGGCCTGGCCATTGACGCGTACAACGTTGGCATCCACGTCCACCACGACAATCGCATCGGGGGCGGCGTCGAGGACCTGGTCTGCGGTCAGCACATCACTCATGACACGGCAGCCTTACGCAAAAGATCGTGCCCGGGTCGCCATCCTCGATCCAGATGGTGCCTTGGTGCGCTTCCACAGCCGCCTTGCAGAACGACAGACCCAGGCCGCGGCCCGCGCGCGATACGACTCGCTCACCGCTCGCCACTTGGACGAAGCGGTCGAACACGCGGTCGCGCATGTCGGCGGGGATACCGGGACCCTGGTCCGATACCCGGATGTCGGCGCCAGTATCGTCGACCGTGCTTTGGACCTCGACCGTCGTGCCCCGGGGTGCGTGGCGCAGCGCGTTGTCGACCAGGTTTTCCACCACCCGGCGGATCAGGTCCCCGTCCGCCTGTAGCTGTCCTTGAGCGGCCCGCGCTATCAGTTCGACACCGGCCTCATCGGCGCGCCGGCCAAACTCCTGCGTCACCTTCCCGACGAGTTCCCCCATGTCCACGGGGGCGTATGTGGGCACAAGCTGGCCGGCCTCGGCCAGTTGGATGTCGAGCAGGTTGTACACCAGTCGCAGCAGGGTTTTGGCCTCCGCTCGAATGCGCGAGGCCGAATCTCGGGCCCGTTCGGGCAGGTCCTTCGCGCGCAGCAGCAGCTGGGCGTGCAGGTCCATGGCGTTGACCGGGTTCTTCAGGTCATGCACCACGAAGGCTGTCAGCCGCTCCTTTTGCAGCTGCAGCCGCATCAATTCATCGCGCTGCCGCTTGGCGAGCTCGTAGTGCTCCCGAAGCTCGCTGTCGAGCTGCTTCATGCGCAGGGTGGCCCGCACTCGGACGACCAGCTGGGCTGGCTGGAAGGGCTTGGCAAGAAAGTCGTCGGCGCCTGCCCTCAGGGCTTCGTCGAAGGTCTCCAGGTCACGCTGCGCCGTCAGGAAGACCACCGGCACGTCGCTGCCTTCAGGCCGTTGTCTCAGGGCTCGGCAAACGGCGAAACCGTCCATCCCCGGCATGCGGACGTCCAGCAACACGCAGTCTGGCCGCTCTGCATCGAAAGCATCGAGGCCCTCGGCGCCGGACTCGGCGGTGACCACGTCGAAATCGCTGTCCTCCAGGGTTGCCTGCGCGAGCGCGATGTTTTGTGGATTGTCATCGACGACTAGGACCTTGGAAGCTGCGCGGGGCATTGCGGCTCGTGCGGCACCCTACTGCAGGCGGACAGTCCTATCCAGGTCGCAATCGCACCCTTCCATCGCCCGATCACGAAGCCGGGCATAGCGGCTCGACCACACACTGCCCTGCGCCCGCTTCTTGGGGGGCAGTGGGCCCCTTGAGGTTTTGGAAAGTCGTGTCAAATCGGCACATTACCCGTTTCGGGCCATGTGGCGTTCAGTGTACGACCACCCGGGCGAAGAAGTCGCCACGGGTGTTGTTCTCGATGGCCACGTACTCGTCGTCGACCCCCGTGAGGGTGGCGATATCCCCCGAGGCGATGAACGCGATCCGCGAGTTCTCGGTCTCGCGGTCGTCGCTGTCGGGCGATAGGTATACCTGGACGCCCGTTGGGATGCGTCCCAGGGGATGCGCGATCACGACCGAACCGCGTCCCGGGTATGGGATCCACTCCGACCGACTCCACGGCGCGCTCTGCCATGCTCCGCGATCATCCGTTGAAGCGTCGTCTAGCAGGGGATCGTCTCGTTCTACCGTGCGGGTTCCCGCCGCGTGGGCGGTGCAGCCAGCCGCGAAAAGGGCTGTGAGGGCAAAGGCTCTCATGATGTTTCTCCAACGTGTTCTTCCAGGCGGGCGAGCAGGCCATCGATCGTGTACCGCTCGGGCATCACATCCACACGGATGCCGAGCTTCTGGGCGGCATCCCGCGTGACCGGCCCGATGACTGCCACCGTCAGGGCGTTGATCCGATCGGCTGCGCCGGCACCGATCGCCGCGACTGCGTTTTGCACCGTCGATGGCGAGGTGAAGGTTGCAATGTCTAGCTCGCCAGCGCTCAGGGTTGCCCGAAGGGCTTCGCAGGTCGCGGCGTCCGGGGGCAGGCTCTGGTACGCGGGTACCACATCCACGCGCGCGCCCGCCTCTCGCAGCGCATCGGGCAAAGCAGAGCGTGCCACGGCGGCTCGGGGCAGCAGGACGGTCTGGCCGTTCATGCTTCCATGGTGCAGGGCCACCATGGCTTCGGCGACGCGCTCGCCGCGAAACTCCTGGGGGGTCACGTCCGGGCGCAGCCCGCGCACCTGTAGCGCGGCCGCGGTAGCTGGGCCGATGGATGCGATCCGAACGGGGCCGAGTCGGCGACTATCCCCCTGCTGACGGTCCAACTCGTCGAAGAAGCGCTCGACCCCGTTGACCGACGTGAACACGACCCAGTCATAGTCGCCCACATGCTCGACCGCGTTGCACAGCGGTGCAGGGTCGTCGGGGGCTGCGATACGGATTGTGGGAAACGCCAGCGCCTCAGCCCCGGCATACCGGAGCGCATCCACCAGCGACACGCTTTGTCCCTCCGCGCGCGTGACGAGTACCCGCTTTCCAAAAAGTGGCTTGCGATCGTACCAGCGCAGCTGGGAACGGAGGGTGACGACATCGCCCACGACCGTCAGCGCCGGCATCCCGATCCCGGCTTCTCCGGCGCGCTCAGCGATGGTCGCCACCGTGCCGGTAACCGTCCGTTGAACGGGCAAGGAGGCTGACTGGATCACGGCCGCAGGGCACGCGGGGTCGCGACCATGTTCGATCAGTGTCTGCATCAAGCTCTTGAGCTTGCGCAGCCCCATGAAGATCACCAGGGTTTGGGTGGCGGTAGCGAGTTTCGACCAGTCGTGGGCGCTCCGATCCTTCGTTGGGGACTCGGTCGCGGTGACGTAGGCGATACTGCTCGCCAGGTCGCGATGGGACAGGGAGATGCCTGCGTAGCTGGTGGCGGCGAGCGGGGAGGGCACACCGGGCACGACTTCGAAGGCAATCCCGTGCGCCGAGAGATACTCGGCTTCTTCCGAGCCGCGCCCGAACAAGTAGGGATCACCCCCCTTGAGGCGCACCACCGTGAGGCCGGCGCGGGCGCCCTCGAGGAGCTTGCGATGGATGGCGTCCTGTCGGGCTGCCGCCCTGCCGGCCCGCTTGCCCACGAACTCGACGCTTGCGTCGCGCCTGCAGAACTCGAGCAGTTTGGTATGGATAAGGGCGTCATAGAGGACGAGATCGGCTCGGGCGAGGCATTCGGCGGCTCGCCGGGTAATCAGGCCCGGGTCGCCCGGCCCCCCACCCACGAGAAAAACTGTCCCTGTGTGCGGCATCGTCGTGGACACTTCCTCCTTTTTGCCAGGCCAGTCAAATGCGAGCTGGTCCGTGCCAACCAGGTGGGACAAACCCTGACGGGCGGATGGCTCGCGCGGGCTCATGGGCCTGCATTGCGGGCGCGGTGGGCTGTCCGAGCGTGTGTGGGTGGGTGGACGGCGCCTCGGGTGCGAGGGCGTGGCTCAGGGCACCCAACCAGCGCGGTTTTCGCGGCGGCGCTTCCGGGCTACGCTTGGGGAGTGAGGGTGCTCGCGCGCAACGGTATTTCGGGGCTCCTGGGGGCAGTGTCACTGGCGCTCGCGCTCACCGTCGCCTTCGGCCAGCCCCCGGTGCTCGCACAGCAGGGCCCGGCTGCGGTGCTGGACGTTCGGTATTCGGTGGCTCCCCGGGCACAGATCGCCATCTGGATCGAGGACGCCGAGGGGCGCTTCATGGCGACTGTGCGCCTGACTGAAGCCGTCGCCTATCGCGGGATCGGAAATCGTCCGGGTGCCTCAGAAATGAACAGTGGCTACCGCTGGCCCTACGGTCGACGGGTGGGTGTCCTTCCGATCTGGGCGGCCCGGCGGGCGGGTGAGCCGGGAGCGCAATCCTTCAAGCAGGTGATCTTCCAGGAGCGAGGCGAAGGCGCTGCATCCAAAACGCGCGACGATCAATCCGTGGACGACTACTTCTGTCTGTCGTTCAATGAGATGACCACCCATCGTGATGCCCTCGACGCCGTCAGCTGCGCCAGCGTCTTTTCCAGCGACAAGGGCCGCTTCATGACCCCCGACGACGTGGTGGCTGGCTACTGGGAGCCATATGTCACCCCCGGGGGGCGCGCGGACATGGCGATCTTGCCTGCCGAGTCCGGCTACCCGCCCCGCATGGACTTGACGCGTTGCACCGCCAGCGGTTGCTATGACCATCCGGACGTCGCGGAGTTTGCAGAGCATGCGCGTGCCGTGATGCCCGACATCGATGCCGTCGCGATGGCAACCCCGAAGGGCGGCGTTCCCCAAAGCGAACTGTTCACCGTTCCGCGGGACTGGCCCCCGGGCCAGTACGTCGTGTGGATGGAGGTCAACGTCGAGGGCGACTACAACAGCACCTTCAACGACGTCACCTATCCCACACCCAAGGCCCCGGTTGGGGAATGGGACTCGTGGGCACAGGACTATGGGTATCCGTATCGCGGCCAGCCCTCGGTCGCCTATCGTGTCCCGATCGAAATCGATGGCCCTGGCTCGTCGCAATTCGCGACTCGCACGGCCGCCGGACGCTCCTCGTGGGATGTTTGGGCCGCTGACTACGGCAAGTTGGAGAGTCTCGATGGCATGAGCGACGACCCGACGCGGTCACCGGGGAGCGGCGCTGACCGGCTGTCGGCGGACGGGCAAGGCAACCGTCTGGTGGTGCTCTTGGAGGTGCTCGATGAGCTCGGCACGCAGCCGCCACCCGACAAGGTTGACGACGGTGAACTGACCGGGCAGGGCGAGCCGAACGGAGATCCCGAAGAGCGGCAACCGGTCGACGAGTCGCCGGCGGGCGAAGACCCGGTCGAGCCGACCCGGCAGTCTCCAGAAACGATCGTCGAGGTCGATGAAGAGTCGGAGGGGGGGGCAGTGATTCTCTCCGGGCGCGACCTCGAAAGTGGAGCAGGCGTGGGAGAGATCCGGGGGCTTTCCCTCGGGTTGCACCCCGATGAACTGCACGCGCACGAGTGGATTCAGCTGGCGTTTCAGGCACCGGATTCGTCGCTGGGGCTACACCGCTACGAGGTGCGTGTGGCGACCGCGCCGATCGTCGACGAAGCTACCTTCGTGAGCAATGGGCGGCCCGCCAAGGGAGCCACCGATGATCCGGAGGGTGCCGCGTCCCTGATGCTGCCAGTCGATGGCGATCCGGGGGATCTGATCACCGCCGACGTGGGCGATTTGGTGGCCTCCACCCACTACTACGTGGCCGTGCGCGGAGTGGATATCCTCAATCGCCCGGGCCCGATCAGCGTGGCCGAGATCGATACCCCACGGCGTGTATTTACGACCGTCACGCCCTGTTTCGTGGCGTCGGTGGTGTACGGTAGCCCGCTTTCCACCGAGGTCGCCGTCCTGCGTCGTTTCCGTGATCGCTGGCTGATGAGCCACGCGCCCGGGCGCGCGGCGGTCTCTGCGTACTACAGCTTGGGTCCGCGGGCCGCCGCCTGGGTGTCCAAGCGGGCGAGGACGCGAGCGGCGCTCCGTACAGTGCTAGGTTTGTTCGTCGACGCACTCGATTGACCCCCGTCATACGGGCTGCCGTGCGTTGCGGACTGTGGTACCCCTCTGCCCATGATGAGAGTGAAACGCCTCGCGCTCGTCTGGCTAGCTTTTGGATTCGCTTGCGGCGGGGGCGAAGCTGGGCCGAGTGACCAACGTGTCGCCGTGCCACCCGGGTCTACCCATGCCAGCGCGAAGTCGGGCGATACGGGTGGCTCGGAGGACCAGAAGGGACCCGATGGGCGCGGGGTCGTGCGGCTCCTGCCGGCGGGTCATGATGCCACCCATGTCGACGTTGAGGTCGTGTTCACGCCCGCGTTGCGCCAGCAGGGCCTGATGTACCGAAAGGAGCTGCCCGAAAGCTCGGGTATGCTGTTCCTGTTCGAGCGCGAACGTCAGCTGTCATTTTGGATGCGGAATACCTACCTGCCGCTCGACATGGTGTTCATTCGTGCGGATAGGATTGTCCTAGGGGTGGTCGAAAACGCCGAGCCGTTGACCGAGGACACACGGATGGTGCCGGGCGTCTCGCAGTTCGTACTCGAGGTAAACGCCGGCTATTGTCGACGGCACGGCATCGGCGAAGGGACGCGTGTCGAGTTTATCGACGTGGAGGATGAGCTCAAAGCCATGGCGAAACTGGGGTTGTGATGCGGGTCCATCGTGCGTGGTGCTTGAGTGCGAACGCGCTGGCGTTGCTGTTGCTCATGGGCTGTCGGTCCAGCGAACGGTCGGACGAGAGCAAGGGTGAGGTCAGCGAAGCCAGGAGCGACAAACCAGGCGACGGGGCCGGTCCGAATGGCAAGAGCGAGGGCGCGTCGCCGGTGGCCGCGCATGCGCCGTCCGACAACGCCTCCGGCAAGGAGATCGTGGAAGGATACGAGGTCGTCCGGGCTCGTACGAAGGACGGACAGAACGCCCAGGTGGCACTCAAGGCACCCTCCGGCTGGCAAGTTGTGCAGCCCCCCGATGAGCCCGATCCGCGCGGAGGAGAATTCTCGCTGGAGCAAGCCTTGGAGGGCTTGCCACCGAAAGCGGACGGCACCCTGATGGCCACCGTCGAGACATCGCTCGGGCGTCTGACCTGCGAGCTCTACGAGGACAAGACTCCGATGACGGTGGCCAACTTCGTCGGGCTGGCCCGTGGCTTGCGCGAGTTTTGGCATGCGCGCGAGCGTGCCTGGGTGACGCGCAGGTACTACGATGGCACGACCTTCCACCGGGTCATCCCCGGCTTCATGATTCAGGGGGGCGACTATATGAAAACCGGTCGCGGACTGCTTGGGTACACGTTCCCGGACGAGGTGGTCGCCAGCCTGAAGCACGATCGGGCGGGTCAGTTGTGCATGGCAAACCGCGGCCCCAACACGAACGCGGGGCAGTTCTTCATCACGGACGGCGCTGCGCCTCACCTGGATGGCAGTTACACCATTTTCGGCCAGTGCGTCCCGCTCGAGACGGTCTATCGCATCGCTCGCGTGCCCCAAAGTGGTTCTCCCAACAATCGGCCGCGAACGCCCATCGAGCTTCAGCGAGTCGAGATCCGCCGCGTCCCCGGAGGGCTTGCGGCAAGTCAGGTGGCGGCCGAATCCAAGTCCAAGTCCGCGCCCAACTCCGCGCCCAACTCC
>JAPPOR010000535.1 GCA_028817905.1 Myxococcales bacterium | reverse complement strand
CTCACCGCTCTCCCCAAGGGCACGGCCACAGACCAAGGGCGCATCGGCGCGCGCGGCGAGCTCGGACAACCAGGCGCTCTCGGCGTCGGGCATCGGTGTGCTGCCGTCGGGTCGGGGAACGAACAGCGCGCGCGCACCGACGAGGTCCGACTCGACCTCTGCCAGCGCGTCGCGAATGGCGAAGGCGCCGCGCTCGTTCGAAAGCAGCGCTACCGCCGCCGCCCGCGCGAGCGCGCCGTCGTTGCGACAAGCCGGCTGCGCACGCGCCATGCTCACCACGCATGCCACACCTAAACAACCAAGAGTGCCCAACCACCGGTACACGAGAGCCAGGCTATCCGCTGCTTCCTTGCCCGACAACTTAGCGACCCTCGTCGAAGACCGAACGAAGCGCCGCGAATGTGGGGCAGTCACCGCTGGCGATCGAAGAGAATCCGCAAGCCATCCAACGTCAAATGCTCGTCGACGGAGTCGATCGTTGTCGACTCGGAAGCGATCAGGGAAGCTTCCCCCCCGGTCGCGAGCACGGTCACCGGGTAGTCCATCTCGGTACGTAACCGCTGGACCATACCGTCCACCAGCGCCACGTAGCCGTAGACAAGCCCGCTCTGCATGGCGTGAATCGTGTTGCGCCCAATCGCGTGCTGAGGTTTCGCGATCTCGGTTTTGGGCAAACGCGCCGCGCGCGCGAACAGGGCCTCCGCACTCAGAGAGATCCCGGGCGCAATCGCGCCCCCTACGTACTCTCCGCGACTGGACACACAGTCAAACGTGGTACCGGTCCCGAAGTCGACCACGATCAGCCCACCCTTCACGCGCTCGTACGCCGCAATCGCGTTGACGATGCGATCAGCGCCAACGTCACGCGGATTCTCATAGAGGATGGGCATCCCTGTTTTGATGCCGGGGCCGACGACGACGGCAGCGTGCCCAAAGGCACGCCGCAACGCCCGCACGATCGGCTCGGTGAGAGCGGGAACGACCGATCCGATGATGCTGGCATCAATGTCCTCCGTCTCCAAGCCAGCGATGTTCAGAAGGCTGGTCAGGAACACCAGGAACTCGTCTTCAGTGCGGCCGCGCACAGACTGAACGCGAAAGTGGTGCATGAGCTCGGTCTGCTCATAAATACCCAGCACCGTGTGGGTGTTGCCGACGTCGACGACCAGCAGCATGGCGTTCCCTGGCTAGCGTGGACGGAGCGAGAGCGAGCGATGTAGCAGCTCACCGAAGGTGAGCTCGTCCACACTTGGTGCCGCGCTGACTACCTGCGCAACCGGCTTGCTCCCCTGCTCGGTTGGAGGCAACGGGATCTGTTGCGGGCCGGTGGGAGCGGCCAGGGGCGCCGGTGGCACGGTCTTACCGAGCGACTCGTCGAGAGCCGCCATCAGAGGCGACGCGGTCGCTTTGCGCTTAGCGGCGTTGGGGGGCGCGGGAGGCGCCGGCGCGGCCCGTTGGGGAGGGGCGGGCGCAGCCGGCTGCACCTTGGGCATGGGCGCCGTCCGCGGCTCCGCCTGCGGCATGCCGGATGGAACCGGCTTGGCCGCCGCTCTTGGAGGCGCGGGTGCCTCCGCTACGAGCGACACGGGCTGTGGTTCGGCGACACCTTCGGCCCGCGCCCCGGCACCGTCAGCCGGCGAAACACGCGCCGGTCGTGGCTGTGCGCGGTTGCGCTGCACGGTTTCGAGCAGCGACTGCAAACGTTGCACCTGACCACTCATCGCCCCTCCTGTCGACCGAGTCGCCCCACAATCGTGCCGAGACTATCGCCACCCTTGGACCAAGCCCAGATCTGTTCAGCGATCGTAGGGTCCACCATGATGTACTTGGTCGAATGCGAGAGTGGCACGCACGCGACCTCGAGCTTGCAAAGCGTCGAGAACATACCCCCAAGGAGGGCGGCAACCGCAAGGTTGTCATCGTCCAGAGGTGGCAGTCCCTCCACCTCGAGCACCAGTGCATCACCCCACCGCTCGAGCCGAAGACGCCCCCAGCCGAACATCGACACGACCGCCGCTGCGTGTCCGACCACCTGGGCGGGAGACAGCGATGACACCGCGCCCGGCAGTGTATTGGCGACCAGCTCTCCCAACTTGCTACCCATGCTTCGAACAGCGGTCAGATCACCGCTACCAACGGCTGTGACGATCAGGGGACCCAGCACACTTTCGGACAACAGCAGGACACGTTCCCCGCCGCGCGCCCGTACGCTGCCCTGAGCCAGGTCAAACTGAAAGAACCCACCAGGATCGAATTGAGTGTCCGGCATGAATGTTCCAACATCGATCTACGTGGAACAGGGGATTCGTGTCAAATCCTGGGCCGGTATTGGCGCGGCCGTCCCGTTGCTGATCAGCTGCTATTGCCTGGCGATGGCCCCCAAACCGGCACACGCGGAGGAGGGCGTATTCGATGCCTGGGCCCGCTGGGTGGTGCACCGAGGTCCTTGGAAGGGACCGACCGTTCCCTTCCCAGACACGGCACTGCGCCCCGATGGGCCGTGGCTGAGCGCCCATTCGGTCCACGAGTCACTGCACGTGCACGCGCCTCCGAGTACCACACCCACACACCTTGCAAAGGCCCTGGTCGCCGCCGAAGAAGCCCTCGGACAGTTGCGTGCAGCAGGCTGGGCCGTGCCAGGCCCCGATGGCGGCCTGGGCGGGACACCCGGATTTGACGTGTACCTGACACCGTCAGAACCTGGCGCCAGCGCCGGCCTGGACGCACCGGACGCCCTATCGCTCTACGATGGTGCGGTAACGTTTGCCAGGGTGGGAAGCACGCTGCCGCCCCACCTGCTCTCCGCATGCATGACATCTGCGGTCACCCAGGCCGCACTGCTGGCTCACGACCCGGCCGAAGCGGAAGCGCTACGCACCGCCACCGGCGGCTTTGCGGCCTGGAGGTTTGCAGGCCAGCCGGGGTGCACGGAACGCTTCGATAGCGCGCAGCAAACCCCCGAGCGCGGTGTCATTGGGCACGGCTCAGGCGAAGCAGGCGGGTTGTTCTTGGCAATGCTGAGCGAACGCACCGACGGTGGGTCGGGCCGCTTTGTGCGAGACATGTGGCAGTTCGCGCGGCAGCGCAGCGACGACCCTACACATCTACGGGCGGCACCGGATTTGTGGCAGGCCATCGCGCGCGCGCTTCACAACGCCCGGGACGCCTTGGACGATGTGCTGATCGAGTTCGCGATCGCACGCGTGCTTGAAGGGCGCGCGCGAAGCGGTGAGCGTGCGGGCTTCGCTATCCTCAACGCCCTGTCAGGGGTGGTCTCGGTACCTATCCGGACCCAGACGAGCTACGCCGAGTTGCCGCGGCACCTGTACTCGGCGAGGGGTGTGCACGCCCTTGGAACAGCCTACACACGCATCACGCTGGACGCGGCGGAGCCGCATCCGTATCTGCACGTCTGGCTGCGTGGTGAGCTGGGGCCACGCTGGTCCCTAGCCGCCGTCCAGCGGGACGCCCGGGGCCGCGAGCTCACCCGCCTGGTCGCGCCCGCCCGCCGCACCCCCAAGAGCTACTTGCCCGTGATGCTCGCACCGAATGCCGCCGAAGTGGTCCTGGTTGTGACCCACTTGCCCGCCGCGCTACCAGATGCGGATTCACCAGCACCCGCACCCGCTCACTACAAGCTGATCGTCAGCCAAACAGCCGGAGACTAGCTAGCCCGGATCATTCACGACTTCGGCGTCGGATCGCGCAGGGGTTCGGCTTCACAGGGCTTTCGACGACCGACGGGAATACTGCCCGTATTTTCTAGGGCGGCGAAAGTCCTGTGGAGTCGAAGGACAAGCGAGGCGGCGTCG
>JAPPOR010000120.1 GCA_028817905.1 Myxococcales bacterium | reverse complement strand
TTCCTGGATGAAGACTTGTCGGGGACATCCCTGCGCTCGGCGCAAGACTCGTTCGGGATGCTGCGCCGGTTGGCATTAGACTGGCAGGTCCCCATGCGACCGCCGAGGCCCAGGCCCATCGTATCCGCTGGATGCCATGCGCACATCGGCCTACGGCGCCGATCGGCTGCCGTGGGGTGGCTGTGTAGCGGACTCCTCGCTGGATGTGCGTTCGTCGCCTCGGAGCCGACGGACGACCTGCCCATCGGCCCATGGCAGCCGAATCCCAGTGGGCTGCGTTCAGAGCGATCGCCCGTGCCTGCGAGCAATGGGAAGGCATCCGGACCTGTCGCGTCGGCGACGACCGATCTGGCGGTGTCCCGCGACGCTGGCTTCCATGCGCCGGTGGGTCCGGCACCGGATAGTTCGTCAGTGGGTGTGGATGTTGGCGCGTCGATGCCACCGGAACCCGGGCACACGCGTGCGGAACCACCGTACGGTGAGGATGCCCAGGTGGCCTTTGACGGTGGTGACGTGCAGACTATGGAGGAGCTGCGCGAAGTGGGCGACGACGCAGCGGGCGGGCGGTCGGAGCGCACACAAACGCGGCGCGCCGACGCGGGTGAAGCGGACGACGACCCCGAGGACGACGACGATGCGGGCACAGGGGAAGGGGACACGTCCACCCGGTGCACCGTCGGTGAGCGATATTGTGACGGGTTGGACAATGTGGTGTGTGAGGCGGGGGGCAGCTGGTCCCGTCGCAGGTGTGAGGATCGACGGGACTGCTTTGAGGCGAGCTGTGATCGGGAACGTGGCTGCATGAGTCGGTCCCTACGTGGGGCCCCGTGCAGCGGCGGGCCGGGCTGTACTCCGCTAGGCTTCTGTGTTCCCGGTTGGGGCGAGGACTAGAAACTTCCCTTTGGGAAGCATCCCTTGGCCAGCGGGATCGTGAACATGCGAGTCAAAGGTGGTCGAGGTGGTGCGGGCTGCGATGCGCCACGGGTCAAGGAGGCTAGCCCGGATCATTCATGAACTCTGCATCGCCTCGCTTGTTCTTCGACTGCACACGCCTTTCGTCGCCCTCGCAAATACAGACAGTATGTGGGTCGGTCGCCGAGAAGCCGTGTGAAGCCGAATCCCTGCGCGATCCGACGCAGAGTTCATGAATGATCCGGGCTAGGGCGTTACGATTGTTCGTTGAGGTCGAGTGCGAAAGGCTCTTCACACTCGACGGCCTACTTCTTCAGGGCTCGATCCTTGGAACCACGATGAGCTTCGCGAATCGCGGCTCCATCGAGCTCGACTAAGATGAGGTATTGAGGAGCGAGTGAGAAGTGGCCTTCACACTACGAACGGAGACCCGCGTAGTGTGCGGCGATCCATATGTCTTGCACTACGAAGCCATGTTAGCTTTTGCGGCTGTGGGTGTGCGTGACGCAGATCTTTGGTACTCGCTGCGACTTGCCGAGCCGTTCGCCAGTATGGCGCAGGAAGTGTGGGGGCTTTCGTCCGGGTGTCTTGATGCCCAAACACTGAGCCGGCAACGTGCGCAGGTGGGGCCGACCCACGAGTTGCTGGAGAGTGCGGCGGAGAAGCTCGGCAACCCAGGTATTGGGCTCGAGGCTGGCCGCGCCCATCGTCTTGGGGATGCTGGGGCGATCGACTACGCGATGCGATCGGCGGCGACCGTAGGGGCTTCGCTGAACGTGGCCGTGCGCTTCATCCGGCTTGTCAACGATGCGCTCACCATTTGTCTGCGACTCGAGGACGGTCATGTGGCCGTCGAGCTCGACAGTCGCATCATCATGCCAGCAATCGCCGAGGACTTCATTCTCAGCGCGCTCTTCCATGCCCATCTCAGGCCCGCTTTGCCGCGTGTCGAAAGCATCCAATGTCTGTTCCGACGCCCCGAGCCAATTGACACGGCGCCTTACCAGGACAACTTCGCGCCCGCCGAGGTTCGCTTCGATGCTCATCACAGCGGCTTTCGGTTTCCAGCCGCCTGGTTGCAGTATCCGCTCGAGACCTCCGAACCCAAGCTTCATGAGATTCTCATCGATCAGGCGGAGCAGAGTCTGGCTGCCCTGCCATCGGCAAACTCAGTGACGGACCGGGTGCGCCACGAGATCGGTTCCCGTCTGTCGCGCGGCGGGGTCACCATTGCGGATGCAGCGCAGGCCCTTCAGATGAGCCAGCGCACGCTGGCGCGTCGCTTGGAAGCCGAGGGCACAACGTTCGGCACGATCCTCGATGAGACCCGATGGACGCGCGCAGTCCGCTATCTGGATGACGGAATAATCGGCGTCGAAGAGGTGGCGTTTCTGCTAGGGTTCTCGCAGCCCACCTCCTTCTACCGCGCGTTCAAGCGCTGGACGGGCAAGACGCCGCAGCAGTATCGTCGGCGGCGCGGCGAGCGACGATCGGACTAGTCAGCCCCACGGGCGGCCTGATCGGCCGAACGGGACCATCCAGCAGCGCTTGGGGCGTCCCAAGCCAGTGGGTCCAGCGTTTGTGCTGGTGCAGAGGGCCGTTCTCGGCCGCCCTCGGCGGCTTGAAAATGTGAGTACCCGCACTCTATTATGAGCCTCGCTGCCCGGAAGTGCCGCTTGGGGAGCGCTTGAGCGGCGACAGGAGGGTCCTCCAGGCGGGTACGGCATCTTTTCGTCACCCGCGGGTGGCTCCCGGTCGTCCACTTGTCATGATGGGAAATCGCGTGCGAAGTACCACGATGCTGCCAATGGAACAGCCGGATATGCACACCTTCCCGGCCAGTCAGGCGCTCCAGGTCGTTGAGGCGGTCAAACAATGGGGGGTGGCGCCCGAGTCCTTGCTGGGTCCCCTGGGACTCACCGAGCAAGTCCTGCTGGAGCCGGGTCATCGCTTGTCCGTGGATACGATGATGGCGGTGTTTCGCCGGGGACGGGCCCTGACGGGGGAACCCGGTCTGGGTGTCTACATCGGCCTGCGCCGGCGGATTTCCATGTACGGCTTCTTGGGGATGGCCACCATGACGGCTGCCAACGTGCGCGAGGCCCTCGAGGTGGTCGTGGAGTTCTCCCGCAGCGTGTCGACCGCAATTTCCCTTACATTGCGTGAGTCTGAACGGCTCGCGGCGCTGGTCGTGGAACAGCATGTGGACCTCGAAGATGTGGCCGACGTCGCGGCGTTTGCCTTCTTTGTCGGCTACATGCAGATCAGCGCGTTCCTGACCGGGCGCGATCCGGTGACCGAGGGCGGAAAAGAGCTCACCATCGACATGGAGATTCCGGAGCCGGAATACTTCTCGCGTTTCGCTCACCTATTGCCGCGCGTGCGCTTCGAACAGCCGGTCGGGCAGGTCGTCATGAGTTCTTCCATCCTTGACCTGCCGCTGTTGATGCCCGATCGCGCAGCTCTCAACCTTGCCCGTCGGCAGTGTGAGGAGGAGCTGAGGGTGCTCAACGTGCAGGGCACTTTGGCGGGCCAGATCCGACGTGTGCTGGCGGGCCCCGACGGTCTTCGTACGGTCACGGAGGTAGCGGCGAACCTGCATATGTCGACCCGTACGCTCAAGCGGCGCCTGGCTGCCCACGGGACCACCTTTACCAAGCTGCGCGAGCAAGAAGCGTGTCAACGCGCCATGCACCTATTGCGGGATCCGGAGCTAAGCCTGGACGATATCGCGGTGCGGTTGGGCTACTCCACGCTATCGAACTTCGCGCGCGCATTTCAGCGCTGGACGGCCCAGACGCCTGCGGCCTACCGTCGCGGTCTGACCAGCTAGCGACCTTGAGTCAGTGTTCTGTGGGCGTTTGCGTCAGGTTTGATCGCGTTGCCTTGATTCGATGCGTCTGG
>JAPPOR010000858.1 GCA_028817905.1 Myxococcales bacterium | reverse complement strand
CTGCTTTTCGTCTCGGTCTGGGGACTCTTGCCGCTGTCGGCCAAGCTCGTTGCTGCCACCGTCCGACGGTCGATTCGTCGACTGGCCCAGCAGAGGGGCTCCTCGTCCGTGCAACGACGTGACTGGCTTCGGGCCGGCAAGCGAGTTCGGTGGGCTGTTAACGCTCATGCACCCGACGGCTCATCTCTAGGTGAACGCTCGCTAGTTGCACACCGCCTCCAAGGAGACCCACATGAATGCCCCATCCCCCTTCGGCCGCAACCGGGTGGACGCGCCATGGTTCCGAGCCCGCTGCTCGTCCCACATCCCTCCGCTTCGTCCGTTGAACGGGCCGCGCCCCGCCGCGTACAGGTGGGGTCCGACCGCACTCGCGATGCTCCTACTGCACGTCACATGGCTCTGGCACACCACCTTGCCCGCTTTCACCGAAGATGGATTCTTCCGAAGGCCCCGATTCTCCCCGCCTCCCGAGGAAAGGGGCGGGCCCATACCAATAGCGGCCTCGAACGTTCCCACCCGGGGCACCTGTGGCTTGCCAAGTACCTACAGGCGCGGACGACCGCAGCCCTGCCGCCGCGGTCGCGTCGGGACCCGACGCCAGTGTGCCAAAACACAAGAACTAGATTCTATCGAACGTACTGTCTCACTTTCCCTTAACGGTGCCGGCACCGGGAACAACCTGTGCGATGGGAGGGCGCAATGACCGAGACGACCGAACGAACCAACGGAGCGACGGAGACCCGCTGGAGCCTGATCCTCGCTGTCCAGGCTGCACCCAATGTGAATCAACGCAATCAAGCACTCGGTGAGCTACTCAAGCGACACGAAAGGACAGTGGATGCACTCATCCGGCGTATCGGGGTCCCTCCCGATCGAACGGTCGAGGACGTGCGGCAGACGTTTTTCGTGACGCTTCTACAGCGGGATGACGTCACCAAGCTCGATCCCGCCGTCGGAAGCTTCCGCGCATGGCTGAAGACGGCTGTGCGGCGACACGTCAGCGCGGCCTTCAGGCACTGGAAGGCCCAGCGTCGCGGCAACCAGATCACAGATGCAATGACGCAAGAGTGCCCGGTCTGGTGCACTCAAGAAGACGCCTGCGACGAGGTGTTTGCGATCGAAACCTTTCAGCACGCCATGAACATGCTGCGTGTGCGGGTGCCCGATCAGGAACGCTTCGCACACTTCGAGCCGTTCTTGCTCGAGTTCGACGCCGACCCGAAGGACCGCCAGGCGGCCGCCGAAGCGATTGGCATCACCAACACGAACTTCAGGGTTCAGCTGCACCACCTAAGAGCGAAGCTGTGCGCACTCTTGGAAGATGTCGTTGCGGACTACCTCGGACTTGACAACAGCGATCGAAGAAGGGATGCGCCCTGGCGTTCCGAGGTACTCGGTGAGATTCGTTTCCTCTACCACGCGCTCCTGCGCGCGCCGAGAAAGCACTAGGGCCGGCAACGTGCTCTCAGACCCCATAGGGACGATCGGCGACTACCACCTGCTCGAACTGCTGGATTCGGGCGGAACTGGACACGTCTACCTGGCGCGGCGCCACGACGAGGAGCGGTTCGTAGCCCTCAAGCTGGCAAAGGAAACCCTGATGGCGCGGGGCCGGACGGCGGTGAGCGCGTTCCGACAGGGCCTGATGGTGCAGCGACGCCTTGGCGACCATCGCTACATCGTCACGACCCACATTGTCGCCGACGCAGAGGACGGCCGACCCTATGCTGCCATGCAGTTGGTCGAGCGCGGCTCACTCGCAGAGCCGCTCAATCGGTCAAGGATAACTGGCGAGCCCCAGGCGCTCGCGTTTGTGGCCAAGGTGGCTGAAGCCGTTGGATACGCACACAGGTTCGGCGTCCTGCACTGCGATCTAAAGAGCTCGAACATCCTGCTGTCCGACAAGGATGATCCCGTTCTGATCGATTTCGGGCACAGCCGCCTTCTAGAGGCCAGTGCACAACACGGCGGTGTTCAGATGCACGGTGGCACCCCCGGGTGGATGGCTCCCGAACTGGTACCCGCGGGTGGTGACCTGCACAGGCCCGACTTTGACAAGATGCCAGAAGCCACCACCGCATCCGACGTATTCAGTCTCGGGATCCTCCTGTTCTGGCTCATTCAGGGGCGCCTCCCACTTGGTGATGGGGACGATTGCGACAAGCGCCCGCGCGGTGTGAACCCCTTTGTCGATCAATTCTTGCGCCCCTGGAGTTGGGAGGCCGAGCAGATCTGCCAGAAGGCTATGCGGAAGGAGCCCGAACAGCGATACCGCCACGTCGACGAACTCCAGCGAGACCTTCGCCGCGCGCTCGCGGGTGAGCCAATCGAAGCTGAACGAGAGCGGCCCCTGCGGCGCAAGCTCAAGTGGGTGCGGCGAAACCGCCCTTTGGCAGTGGCGGCGGGAACGGCCGCCATGGTCCTAGTACTCCTTGCGGCGCTCTACGTGCGCGCCCGCGAGCGAGACAACGCCCTGTCTGCCATGGCTTCAGGCATTGCAGCTGGCGAGCTGCGCCGAATCGGCGAGGAGTTGGAACTGTTGACCCATGAGGAGGGGGTGCGCGCCGCGATCAAGAAGTACTGCCGGGAGGGCGCGCTCGATACGCCCGAGATTGCTCCGGACGAACTGGCAGACGTGGAGACCACCTTTGACAACCTCTCCGTATTCGATCCGCAGGGAAACTTGTGTGCACGTTCCACCGAACCGAAGAAGCCACTGGCAGGAGTGAACTTCCACTGGAGAGACTACGTACGCAAAGCGCTATTGGAGGCAGATGCCCGCAGGGCCTATTTCGGCAGGCCGTTCCAATCCGAGGGTGACTTGGCCGTGCAAGTCTCGGTAGGCCTCGCAGTCTGGATCGACGGTAACCTCGCCGGGGTCGTTGTCGGACACCGTCGAGTCGGCCAGGTCTTCCGGCAATATCAACTGATCTGCGAGCAGGTGGACGACTGTATGCCAACGATCATCGGTCTTCGGGACATGAACCGCGACGAGTACCGGGCCTGCAAACGCGAGCGACTCGACGACTGCCTCCCAGGACAGTTCCTGGTGTTGGCGGGCACGCAGATTGGGCAAGAGGTCGCGAAGCACGGGATTGGAGACCACGGGACCCTCTTGCTCGAAGAATCTCTGAGCCGGCGCATATCGGGCGAGCTTGCTATGCATGAGCCCGAGCTAAATCAGTTCCGGGATCTCAGACGCCCCCAGGCTGTCGAGATCCCCGACTATGCCGACCCGACCAACGAGATCCCTTCGCCTGCAACGATCGTCCGCGTCGGAAAGACCGCCATTGCGGTGGTAATCCGCCATCGCAGCCGCCTGGATGTGGTCAGCGAATGGCTGACAGGGGTCGCCGGCATGCTGGAAGACAACCTGGCTGCCACTACAGGCCCTACGGTGCGAAGTGAGCGCCAAGGTCGCGACACCGTCCTGGTGGACCTGCGACGAATGTAAGCGCCGCGGGTGAACGCCCCATCCGCCCCGGGCGCGAGTCGGGCAACGGGGTTGCCCGCGCTGATGACCATTGCCGCCCAGGAAGGCTTGTCTGGAGCCTCGCAACGCGGGTGCGCGATCCGACCAGCTGAGGGTAGGCGCGGTGTGAGCAGATGCTTGCTATTTGCGGCACAGGTGCGGTCACGCGTGCCCGCCCAGATACCGGTCGCGGACGGGCTTGGGTCTCCCCGGGGCGACGACCTGACCTTTGGCTGCAACCCTTGGCACGTATTGGCACCCCTGGCCGACCACGTCGCAGTGGTCCGCATATGAGGACACCAGCATTCGAATGCAACGGTCGGTTTTGCCCGTCTGAGCCTCGTGCTAAAGCGTGGG
>JAPPOR010000181.1 GCA_028817905.1 Myxococcales bacterium | reverse complement strand
TGCGAAGCCGATCACTTGCACGATCATCACGTGCCTTGGTGATGGATGCGGGCTAACCCGCAATCGGCGCTAGATCGAGGGGATGTTGCCCATGCTATGGTCGTGCCGGTGCACGATCAGATTCATATCCGGGATCTTCGCGTCGATTGCGTTGTCGGCGTCTATCCGCGGGAGCGGGGCGCACCCCAGCCTCTGGTAGTCGACGCGACCCTGTGGCTCGATAGCGAGCCAGCCGCTCGCAGTGAGCGCCTGCGCGACACGGTTCACTACGGCAGTCTCGCCCATCAGATTCACTTCGTGCTGACGAGCTGTCGCTTTCGGCTGCTGGAAGCGGCGGCCCATGCGCTGTGTCGCCTTTTGTTGAGCCCGCCCGCGGCGGGTGAGCGGCGTGCTGGGATCCAGCGCGTGCGACTCCGACTGACCAAGCCCGAAGCATTGGGGGGCCTGGCGATACCGTCATTGGAGATCGAGCGGTCGGCAGAGGCGCTGGACCTGGTCCAGGAGCACAAGCCTTTCGGTACAGTGGACGTCGTCTTCGAGACGACCAACGCGGGCATCTATCGGCTCAACATCGCCCCTGGTAAGGGTATTCCCTTGCACATGCACAAGATCATGCGCGAGTCGGAGATGGTGCTGACCTCGGGGCTGCTCTGCCAAGATGAGCGCGTCCCGGTGGGAACCGTGCACCGCTGGCCGCTCGGAGCCAAGCACCGCTACGACAACCCTACGGGTCGATACCAGACGATCCTGTGCGTGGACAGTCCGCGCTTCATCGAGGGCGACGAAATCTTGACCGAAGGTGAGCCAACCCATGTTCCCGCGGAACCGGCGCTTGGGTCCGATGGGGAGTCTGGGGGCGCGCCAGACCGGCGGATGCGCCCATGAGGCGTGAGCCGCTGCGGGTGATGCTGACGGGTGGCAGCCGCGGGATCGGGGCCGCGATCGCCCAAGCCCTGCGGCAGGATGGCGCGCAGCTCGCCCTCATCGTTCGTGACGCCACGCTGGCGAGTCGGAACGCACGCGTCAGCGGCGCGCACTATGTGGAGGGAGATCTTCTGGAAGCCGATCCGGATGAGCTTGTGCGTTTGGCAGCCGAGGTTCTTGGCGGCTTGGACGTGCTCATCAATTGCGCCGGTATCGTCGAGTACCAGGGGGTCCCGGCGATTTCGCCGGATGCGATCGATCGGCAGCTACGGGTGAACTTCGTGGCACCCTTACGGCTGGCGCAGGCCGCCGCTGCGCGCATGCGTGTCGAGGGGCGCGGCCACATTATCTCCATCGCCAGTACCTTGGCGTTGTCGCCGGCGCCGTTGACCGCGGTATACGGGGCCACCAAGGCGGCCCTGATCGCCGCCACTCGCAGTCTCGCACTGGAACTCGCCGCCGACGGAATCTGCGTCAACGCAGTCGCACCCGGGGTCATAGACACCGACATGGTGCGGGCTGTGCGCGTGCGTCCCGGGGAAGCTCCCCTGTCGCCTCGACAGGCGGCCACGCGAGTCGGCGAAGAGCTGGAAGCGCTGCGACGTTTGCACCTACTGGGCCGTCTGGGAAAGCCGAGCGATGTCGCTGGGGCAGTTCGCTACCTGCTCGCCTCGTCGTGGGTGACGGGCACCGTCCTGAGGGTCGACGGAGGCCTGACTCTGGGTTCCTCAGGCGATGGAGGGGGTGCGGCCGTGGCGTCTAGGGATCCATAGAGTCCGTTCTTACGGTATAATTGAGGGTGCGTGCGAGGTTTTGACTGGCAGGGTCGGGGGGACCCGGGCTCGCGTGGCCTGGAGGCAAATAGCCTCTTCCTGCGCTTGCAGGTCGACGGGTTGACCCAGCTGGGTGTCGATCTCGAGACGTTGCTGCTCGCTTGGGATGTGCCGATGTCGGGCTTGGAGTGCATGCCTGACCGGGTTGCGCGGGCCTGGAGCGACCGCTTCTGGGTTGTGGCGGAAGAACTGAGCGGCGACCCCTTCATAGGCGTGCGCCTTGCCCACCTGGTGCGTTCGGGGCTGGATGATCTTGTGGGCACCATCGCGCGCAGGAGCGGAACGCTGGGTGATGCGCTTGGATACCTGTCCCGCTACGGTCGGGTGCTGGATGCGGCCCTCGATATGCGTGTCGAGTACGAGCGTGACATGGCCATCATCGTCCAGCAGCCCAGCCCTGGTCCGCGGCCGCCCCGGCAAGCGACTGAATACGTGGTCGTTACGTTGGCTCTAATCGGGCGGCAGCTCACCTGTGTGCCGGTGCATGCCTGCGATGTGCACTTCCGCCATCGGGCGCCGAGGGAGCTAGCTACGCTGCGCGCGCACCTCGGCCCGCACCTCCACTTCGACGGCATGTACAACGCGCTCATCTTGGATCGGGAGCTCCTTGACCTGCCGATCATGGAGCAGGACGCAGCGACGGTCCTGCGTTTGCGAAAGGAGGCGGACGAGCTCCTACGGGGGCTACCTGACGATCGCTTCCTGCAGCGCGTGCGCGAGGCGGTCGAAGATCTGTTGGAGCGCGGAGCTCCTGGCGCGCGTGAGGTGGCGGAGCGGCTCTCGCTGCGGGAAGCGACCCTGCGGACGCGCTTGCGTCTGCGCGGCACCAGCCTGCGGTTATTGATCGATTCGGTTCGACGCAGGCTGGCAATGCGCTATCTGCAGACGAGGCAAATGTCTGTTCCCGAGGTCGCCCTGCGTCTGGGCTATCAGGACCCAGCCACCTTCGGCCGAGCCTTCCGCCGCTGGGTCGGTTGCAGCCCCAGTGAGTACGTCACGACCCATTAGTGGGGCACTAGCTACATGGCGGTGCAAAAAGGGACGTCTGGCCGGCACCCTGTCGGGCGTCGGCCGGACGTCAGTTGAACCGAGTGGCTATTTCCGCTGGGGCGGTCATGCGCGGGCGATGGCGACCAAGTTGTTGGCGATCGCGGCCCACTTCACCGTGCGGGCGGTGCCATCAGCTCCCTGATAGCGGCTGCGGGCCATTCCGAAGGTGTGTTTGAGCCTGGAGATACGCGCTTCGCCACCGGCCCGCCAGGCGCGTTCTCGCTTGAACCATCGCTGTCGCTCGTGCTTGGTGCGCGAGGTGCTCTTGTGTCCGGGCTTGGGGATCGCGGCGTGCTGGACTCCGAGCTCCTTAATCCGCCGCTCGCCGGCTGTGGAGTAGAAGCCGCGATCGGTCGCCGCGGACTTGGGCGCCTTTCCGAAGAGCTCGATGTGCCGTTCGACCGTACTGACCAAGAGTTCGCTGTCGTGGCCGGCGTCGGTGACGCAAGCGTCGGTGACGATGCCCCCCTCGGCCTCTTGCACAATGACGAGTTGCCCGAACTCTGTGGGCTTGTGAAGCTTGCCTCGGCGCAGGATGCGTGAGGTGGGCTCAAAGATGCTGATGAGCTTGCCCTCGCTGTTGGTCACGCCGCGTACCACGCGCGCGCGGGTCTGGCTGACGACTTGCCTGACGCGCGGCGCGAAGGTCCGTAGCGCTTGTACGGCACGCTCCGCCTGTCCACGGGCTTGCTGATGCAAGCCGTCGAGCTGCGAGGTCGCCGCCACGATGGCCTGCTCCGACTGCCTGCACAGCCGTGCAGTCACCCGGAGCAGCTTGCGATACGGCGCCCGCATCGCCTCCTTGGCCGCGTCGCCCCGGCGACGCAGCGCCTGAGCGATCTCGCGCATCCGGCGAGCCACGCTGCGGCTCCTGTCCTTGAGAGCGAACGGCAGCTGAACGCCCGCTGCGAGCAGCCTCTGAAGGTGGCGCTGCAGCACGCGGAAACCGTCTTCACACAGGTCGCTGTCGGTCGGGTACGCGATCGGTGCTTCGACGACGGTGGTGTCCACGCGCATCTTGCG
>JAPPOR010000079.1 GCA_028817905.1 Myxococcales bacterium | reverse complement strand
CACCGAAACCCCTGCGAAGCCGATCACTTGCACGACCATCACGTGCCTTGGTGATCGATGCGGGCTAGCGCAGGCCCGAAGTTGCAACCGTCCTCGAAAATCGACGAGCCGGCGCCCCGTTCGCGTACCGAAACCTTGCGGGTCCGAGTAGGGACATTTCGTTGTGGGCGGCGGGCCCAAAGGCTCGTACCTTTCTCACCTGGACGCACACGGATTGACCAAAACCGTCACAGGCGCTAGGGATTCCGGTTTGTGTGTGGTGCGCAAGGCCGGAGCAGCGTCGGAACGCCTGCCCCCGTGGGCCCGAGCGCTGAGCGATAGGAGGGTGTCATGGGCAAGTGGTTTGGGTTTGCGGGTGCACTGGCCGCGACGTGGTTCGCTGCCGGCTGTGGCAGCGAAGAGTCGCCTGCGGGCAACGATGAGGCGACCTTGGCGCAGATGCAGATGGCGCCGCCCACGTCCACCGACATGAACGCAGGCGCAGCCACCGGGATGAACGACATGGTCGGCATGGATACTCCCGCCCCCGGTGGTGGGGTCAATCTGGGCGCGATCGCGCAGATGGCAATCCCGATGTGTGACATGAGTGTGCAGCCCGCCAGCGAGTGCGGCGGCGTCGCTTGCCCTGAAGTGAGCAGCTTCGCGGCCCTCGCTTGCACGGTGTCCTGTTGCGCGGAAGGCAACGTATGCGGAACGCGCCGGGCCTCTCTCAGCGTGCTCCCGTCGACCGATTGCGCCCCAGCAGCACTACCGGATGAGAATTGCCCGGATGCGATGCTCGGCCCGATCACGCTGGAGGGATGCTGCGTCGAGGACACCCAGACCTGTGGCCTCATCACCCTGGGCAGCTGCAATCCTCGCATGAACGCGATGTCGATGATGGGTGCCATGATGCCTGGCGCGCAGATGACCCCCGCCGAAATGCCAGGAGAAATGCCTGGAGAAATGCCCGCCGAAACGCCCGCCGAAATGCCCACCGAAACGCCGATGGACAGCGGCATGGCGATGATGGCCCCGGACCAGGGCATGGCGCTCATCCTGGATGCCGGCATCCCGATGGAGGAGCCGATGGCCCCCCAGGACATGACGACACCGGCCATGCCCGCCCAAGAGATGCAGGAGATGCAGGAGATGCAAGAGATGCAGGAGATGGCGGGCGGAGCGATCCCGTGCGGCAGCGGCGCCAGCATGCCATCGCAACCCGCTCCGACCCCGGACCCGGCGCCCATGCCCGACCCGGCACCGATGCCCATGCCTAGCCCGGACCCCTAGCGAGTTCCCATCCTGGAGCGGGGCGCGCGGCTACCCGTCGCGGCCAAGCCGCCCTTTGTACGCCCACCTGTCCCCCATATATTGCGAGTCGGCGCGGTCCCACATTTCCACCCGGGATTGCCCGCTTGGGGACGCTTTTGTGCCGAGACCGCTGTAGCGCCTGGCAACCGCCCGCTAAAATGCTGGTCAAGCCAACGACTTTCTCCGTCGTTGGCTTGCCAAACGCGGCTGATTAGATACCAATCCCCGCGCAAGCGGCCCGCGAGGGCCCCTACAACACGGATCGCGCCAGGCTATGACGGACCTTACTAAAGTTAGAAACATCGGTATTTTCGCGCACGTCGACGCGGGCAAGACCACGACCACTGAACGGATCCTCAAGCTTACAGGCAAGATCCACAAAATCGGTGAGGTGCACGACGGCGCTGCGACCACCGACTTCATGGAGCAGGAGCAGGAGCGGGGCATTACCATCCAATCCGCGGCGACCACCTGCTTTTGGAACAATTACCGCTTCAACATCATCGATACCCCGGGACACGTGGACTTCACGATCGAGGTCTACCGGTCACTCAAGGTGCTCGATGGCGGCGTCGGCGTGTTCTGCGGCTCCGGAGGGGTTGAGCCCCAGTCCGAGACGAACTGGCGATACGCGAACGACTCGAAGGTCGCTCGCATCATCTACGTCAACAAGCTCGACCGCTTGGGCGCTGATTTCTATCGCGTCGTGGCCCAGGTGAAGGATGTTCTTGGAGCCAAGCCACTTGTGATGGTCCTGCCCATCGGGCGCGAGGCGGAGTTCGTCGGTGTGGTGGACCTGCTCGAGCGCAAGGCCTACGTCTGGGACGACTCCGGCAACCCGGAGAACTTCGAGGTCAAGGACGTCCCGGACGACATGAAGGACGACGTCGAAACCTACCGCGCGGAACTGATAGAAACCGCACTCGAGCAGGACGACGATCTGCTCGAGAAGTACCTGGAGGGCCAGGAGCCGTCGGTGGAGGAGGTCAAGGGGTGTGTCCGCAAGGGCACCATCAACCTTTCCTTCTTCCCAACCTATTGTGGGTCCTCCTTCAAGAACAAGGGCGTACAGCAGGTGCTGAACGCGGTCGTCGACTTCCTGCCCGATCCGACCGAGGCCACGCCCCAGCCCGAGATCGACCTGGAAGGCAACGAGACCGGCGGCTACGCAATCGTGGACCCGGACAAGCCGCTCAGGGCGCTCGCCTTCAAGATCATGGATGATCGCTTCGGCGCACTGACCTTCACGCGCATCTACTCGGGCAAGCTGATCAAAGGCATGAACGTGCTCAACACAGCCACCGGCAAGAACGAGCGCATCGGCCGGATGGTGGAGATGCACGCCAACGACCGCACCATGATCGACGAGGCCTCAGCCGGCGACATCGTCGCCCTGGTCGGGCTCAAGAATGTCCAGACAGGTCACACCCTGTGCGACCCGGACAACCCAGCTACCTTGGAGCCGATGGTGTTCCCGGACCCTGTCATCTCGGTCGCCGTGGCACCGCGGGACAAGGCCAACGCGGAAAAGCTCGGCGTCGCCCTGGGCAAGATGGTCTCCGAGGACCCGTCGTTCCGCGTCGAGGTCGACGAGGAGTCGGGCGAGACGATCCTCAAAGGCATGGGCGAACTGCACCTCGACATCAAGGTGGACATCCTGCGCCGCACCCACGGCGTCGAAGTAGAGGTGGGCAAACCGCAGGTGGCCTACCGCGAAACCATCACCCAGCCAGTCACCGACTCCTACACCCACAAGAAGCAGTCTGGCGGGTCGGGTCAGTTCGCCAAGATCGACTACACGATCGAGCCGCTCGAAAGCGGGTCGGGTTTCGAGTTCGAATCGAAGATCGTGGGCGGGTCCATTCCCAAGGAGTACATCCCCGCGGTGGAAAAGGGCTTCAAGACGTCCCTCGACCGTGGACCCCTGTGCGGCTTCCCGCTGCTCGACTTCAAGGTGTCCCTCACGGACGGCGGATTCCACTCGGTCGACTCGTCTGCGATCGCCTTCGAAATCGCCGCCAAGGCAGCCTACCGCCAGACGATGCCCAAGTGCGGGCCCCAGCTGCTCGAACCGATCATGAAGGTGGACGTGTTCGTGCCGGAGGCCAACGTCGGTGACGTGATCGGCGACCTCAACCGCCGCCGCGGCATGATCAAGAGCCAGGACAGCACACCGACCGCGATCCGCATCAAAGCCGACGCACCGCTGAGCGAGATGTTCGGCTATATCGGCGACCTGCGTACCTTTACCTCGGGCCGCGGCCAGTTCTCGATGGAGTTCAGCCACTACGCCCCTTGCCCTCGCAACATCACCGAGCAGGTGATCGAAGAGGTCAAGGAGCGCGAGGCCGCCAAGAAGAAGTAGCGTAAGCCCCTCGAAATCGCCCCCCGCGTCGCCAGCCTCAGTGCTTAGCAGCAGAGGCAGGACCGACAAGGGGGCGCTTGCCGACCAGCCCGGATCATTCATGACTTCGGCGTCGGATCGCGCAGGGATTCGGCTTCACAGGGCTTTCGACGACCGACGGGAATACTGCCTGTATTTTCTAG
>JAPPOR010001004.1 GCA_028817905.1 Myxococcales bacterium | reverse complement strand
GCTAGGCGATCCCTTTTTGTCTACGCTTCTTCAAGAGGGTTCCGTCCGGCAGAAGATCGGGCTGGGGCATGGTCCCTTTGGAAGCGCTTTTGTAGCGCTCGCATGTCCCAAAATCTCCGCGGCAATAGTGGATCTTGAAGATCTGCAGCGTGGCCTGCGACGAAAACTGTTCGAACATGGGGCAGCGACTCAAGAATGGGCATGAGCTGTCGTCTGTCACGTACTTAATAGTGCCACAGCTCTTGGCCCGTAGGTACGGGTGGCTCCACGACAAAGCCCTCGCGGCAATGTGCGCAGGGTAAGCTGGCCTCGCGCGCCACTGCACAAGCGCTTCGGTCGGGCCTCAGGCTCCCCTTTGCCACATCGCCTTCCGTTCTCCTGGCTGTACGCTGGGTGGCTACCTGAACAAGGGCAGCTTGACGCATCACGGCTAGGCCGCTCAGCGTTTCACCCGAAACCAGACCTCGTCGGTCAGCTCCCCGTGCCAGTAGCTATCCCACCCCTCTTCTGCGGCCAGGCAGCGCGGATCATCGCGTGGCTCGGGCGTGCCACGCTGAGTCTTCAGTCTCGCTCTCATTTTCAGCACGTCGCGATTCGTGAAGCGAGCTCGTAGCTGGTACTTGCCTGCCTTCTCGATGCGAAACCCGGTGCGTGACCGTGCCGAAAGATCGAACGTGTGGCCGATGAACTCCTGATGTGCCAGACATGCAAAGGAATGGACGCCGGGTAGAGGGACCCGAACCACGCGGCCGACGTAGGGGACTGGCTTGCCGTGCAATGTCAGTTCGAGGTGTAGGGAGCCGTTGATTCCCATCTCGCGCGGTACGCATGCCTCGTCGTATGAATCATTGCGAAGAAGAAGCTCCAGGTGTATCGGCTCTCCGAGACGGTAGACCCGCCGCGTGGTCCGGAGCTGCAAGGTGACCCGTGGAGCGTCGGCCTGCGCTTGCGCCGAACCCGCGACGTCCTGGGCCACGCTTCGATCGGGCGGGGCTAGTCCGAGACCGAGGACAGTGGCCAGCGCAAGCGGCGTGAGCGTTTGGATGAGAGGTGTCGTCAGGGGTGTGCGTCTCATGGGCCTACCAGAGACATGTTACCCCCGTTGGGCACCGAAGGATGCCGGCGCCTAGCTCGGATCCATCACCAAGGAACGTGATGCTCGTGCAAGTGATCGGCTTCGCAGGGCTTTCGGTCAAGGGGGGAATACTCGCCGTAGTCTTGACCGAAGCGAAAGTGCTGCGGAGTCGAGCAGTTGTGCGAGGCGCGTGATTTGGTGATGGACGCGGGCCAGGTCGCCACTTGACGTGCCTACTCACACACGTGCTCGGTTCCATCGAACTTCTTCGCAAGGCAGTTGAGCGGCACGTTGCAGGTCAGCCTGCAGCGCCCTTCGTGGCAAATCTCTCCCTCGTCGCAGTGGTCATCGTCGGTGCAACGGCATTGGCCGGTATCCGTGTCGCAGGACGGGGCGTTGGGGACCCTTGCGCAGTCGGCGTCGACCAGGCAGCTGCACTGGCCCGAAGCGGGTTCGCAGTGGCTCGGCAGGCGGCGCCCGCATCGGTTGTTCGGGTTCTCGGTGCACGGTGTGTGACAGGCCCCGTCCGGCATGCATTGCCTAGGAGTCACGCAGATGTGGGCAATGCCGCTGCTATCTGCAAGCATCCTGGTCACGGGCTTGGTCCCCACCGGGCACTCGGGGGCGCCTTCCGGTCCCGCAGCCGCCGTCGCGCAGCGGGAATCACTGGTCGGTAGGATGACACATACCGACTCGCCAGAGGCCCCGTCGTCACAATCGGCTTGGGCGCTGCAGGGCGCGGCGGTGGCGAAGTCGAGATCGCTGCAGTGGTCATCATCGATGCAGCCGGGAACGCATTGGCCCTCCTCGCACACGAACTCCTCGCGCATGCCCGATTGGGTGCAGTCCTCGTCGACTTCGCAGATTTCCCAACAGAGCTTGTCAAAGTCGGTGCCGCCTTCGGGTTCGTTGGGGCCACTGTCGAGCTCTCTGGTGTCACCGTCGGTGCTCTGGGGGGAAACCCTGGCGTCGCCGGTCGTCGGGGCGTCGTCCGGGTCTTTTCCCACGTTCCGACCACTATCCATGGACGCATCGACTCCCACGTTCCGACCACTATCCATGGACGCATCGACGGAGGACGGATCGTCGGGATCATCGGGGGCCGCCTTTCCGGCCTCCTGCCCGCCACGCGGCGCCGCGTCGGGTGGCATGGCAGCGTCCGTGGCGTTACCGCGGAGAACCCGGAAGATGCCCGTTTCGTCATCATCGCTGTCGCACGCGATCAGGGTCGCGATCGCCAGGCTGGGTAGCAGCCACTTGTTCCAAGCTAGTCTCCGCATCTGCGATGCTCTCCGCGTGTGGGCCGCGGTCGGCGGCGTGATTCGACTCCCCTCTTGGCTCCATAGCGTGCGGCCCGGCCGCGGGCAAACGATCTCACGTACCTTTGGGAGTCCCCTGGCTTTTCGCGGCGCGCCCTCGCGGCCGCGCCCATCAGGCCCAGCAAGGCCAGCCATGCGGGCCCACTGGACTTGCTGGCAACGGGCAATACCGAGCAGCCATTCGCTTGGCTGTTGAGGTCGGCTTCCGGAAGCTCGATGCCGGCCGCCTGCGCCTGGGCCCGAATGAAGTCTGCGTGGGATGGGAGGTGGGTGGCCATTGCCTCACCGTCCCCATTGTCGGAGAAGACAACACCGACGATGCGCCCGTCGGCATCCACGACGGGCCCGCCCAGATCCCGTTCGAGCAGCCCTTCGATGGCGAGCGTGAAGGTTCCCCGATGGCCATCCCGTTCGGGTTCGTCGTCGGTGCGGTCGGGACCCACGGAGCGAACCTTCGATGTGACCCGGTTGCGGTCCGGTGAAAACGCCAGGTTCGACCGTTTCCCGAATCCGAATACCTGGACCTCGTCCCCGGCTTGCACCGGTGGCCCGAGGCGCATGGGCAGCACTGGCCCGTCGTCCAGGGTGCGGTCCAGCTCGACCAGCGCCAGCTGGTTGACACACCCGATGAGGCTCGGCCGCTTCACGAGCAGCGAGCGGCCACGCGCCAGCTCCCGGTCCCTGTATTGGTCTTGGAAGTCGGCGTAGACGACGATCGCCTCCGCCTCCAGAGGGTACAGGGGGGCGTCCTGGGGGTTGGCGAGCTGCCCGTCGGGTCGACACAGCAGCGCACCGGAGGAAAGGGGCGCAACGCAGCGCGCGGCGGTCAACAGCAGGGTGTCGGCGACGAGCGTGGCGGTGCAATGCCAGCTGCGGGCCCTGTCCCGGTCGTGGGCGACCATGTAGACGATGCCGTCCCATTCGGGCTCGTCCACCTTCTCTCCGCCCACCAATCCCTGCCTGGTCACGCTTACCTCGTTGTTGGGCGCCTGGTGCACAGGCCTGGCGCGGGCGGGCATGACCAGGGCCAAGAACCCCAGCAGCGCCGGCACACCGATGCCGAACCCTCGCTTGACCGGGGCGATGTGGCTCACGGTAGCCACCCTGGGAAGCAGAAGTCCTCGGCGCGCCACTCATCCTGCGCGGGGTCGTAGACGGCCGCCTGACGACGGACCACGGTCCGGCCCTCCATCGCGTCCTCTTCATAGCAGAACAGACCACTGTCGATCTCGCGGGTGCGGGCGTCGGTGAAGCGGGCCGGTCCCAAAGTGCCACGGAAGGTCACGTCCAGCCCTTCCATGGCGAGCAAGCGGGCCGCCAGTTTGACGCCCTCGGGCCCTACCTCGATGTGCTGCCGCGCCATCTCCCCCGGCTGCTCGATGAGCCGCTTGAACCCCTGGGCCAACCACGTGCCATCCATGCGTTCCGCCTCCCGGGGCGCGGCCAGTGCTGCGTAGGCCAGGTAGTAGACGGCATCGTAGTGGTTCTCGCTATGCTCTGCGTGCTCGCTGGAGAGGTCGATGCTGTTGACGCTCGCGTACCTTTGCAGGGCCTTCACATAGCTTCTTCGAAGCTTCGACGTCTGCGGCACGGTCCAATCCACTCCCACAACGCGTCGCGAGCGCGCCTCATGGTCCCGCTCCACAAAAGCTCGCAGGGCATCGCTCGTGGCCTGGCGAGGGGAGAGCACCACCAGGGGCCCACGGTCTGGCTCCGACCAGGGATCGCCCGCGTCCGCCTTGGACAGCCCGTCCAGGACTGCGGTCGCGCCCCACCCGCTGATCACCAACAATACGTCTGGCAGGGGATTGGAGAGCTTTGCGATCAGGTCGTCGTCGTCGGGATCGAAGTAGGAGGGTTTCTCCCCCTGGGCTAGTTCGTCGGTCAGCCCGCTCTTCAAAGCCTGGCCGTACTCATCTTTGTCGTCCACCAAGGCGTAAACCCGGAGCTGGCGACGGCCCGTTTTCTGCTCGAGCGACGCCGCCTCGATACGCAACAGTGCCGCGTACGTCTTGGCGTAGTCGGATGGGTGGCCCCCCAGGTACCACAACTGATCGCGGTAGGCGTCGGGTGTGCTCTCAAATGTGACCGACTCGGCGGGTGCCAGGAAGAACAGGTTGTGCGATTCCAGCTGGAACAGGAAGCGTTCGCGCAGCTGGGTGATATCCTGGAAGCCGGCGATCACAGCGGGGACCCCCAGGTCGCCAGCCAGATGGGCTAGAGCTGCCTGATAGGACTTGTCGGACTGGTCGCAGACCAAGAGCGCGATGGGGCGCCCCAGGGGGAGCGAGTCTGACCGTTCGTCGCGGAGGTTGAGCTCGTGCAGCGCCAAACCGTAGTTCAGCCGGGCCGTATTGGGCCTGCTCGCGAGATCAGTGAAGGCTCCGAGCAACAAGGTGTCGTCCGCCAACGGACCCTCGCCGCCGGGAAGCCACTCCGGGCACACGTCGCGGAGCAGCCGTCGACAACGCTGCTTCACACATAGGTGCGGCCGGTTGTGCTGCGGACAATCGGCGTTGGCTTCGCACTGGGGCTGGCACAACGCGTCTACACACACCAAGGACTCGCCGGTCCCTTCCAAATCACGACACTCGTCGTCCCGCTGGCATTGGACGACACGAAAGTCGAACAACGCCGAGCAGGAGGCGAGCAGCAGCGCGAGCCCCGGGCAGGCGCACGCCGCCAGCCCATTTCTTCCACCCGGGGGCTCGACGATCGCTAGGCGATGCCGTGGATGGTCGGCCTTCGACCAGGTGGATCGGCCTGTCATGGCGCCTGTGGGCAGCGGTCCAGCAGTGGTTCGCTCGCCTCCAGACGCAGCATCGAAGCGGATGAGGCCATCTGCGAGCGGATCGCTTCTGCATCCTCGTCAGAAAGGGGAATGTGCTTCAGCATGGAGCCCATGTGTACATCGATCATCGCCTCCACGTCTCGGGTGCTGAGACGCCGGTCCAGTACGGGAAACGCGGGCGCGAAGGTCTCGGTCGGTAGCGGTGGCGATGGGGGACCCTCGCACCCGAGGAGCCACAGGGTGAAGGCGAGCAGCTGCGCGTTCCACGTTCGCGGCGACAGGTCAGGGTCGTCGAAGAGCCCCTCCAACTCGCAGGACCGCATGGCCACCCTGAAGAACCGCGTGGTGATCTCCATGGCGACCTGAGATGGGGACGGACCCCGGTCGGGTAGAAAGTACTCGCCGCAGCGCGAGCTGCCGTCCGGTGAGCTCGCGAACCGAGTGCTTCTATCCGGTGAGCTCGCGTCGGCTGCCGGCATCCCCGCGTCCTCCAGCGCGTCGACCTGGTTCCGGCTCCCACAGCCCACAAGGAGCAATCCAATCATCCAGCACGCCCTGACCTTGCTACCGTGCCTCATGTGAGCGCTCCAAGGTGGACTTCCCGACGGGAAGTCCTAGCAACTGGCTACCGAGTAGTGACCGCTCGCCCCGGCGGCGAGCGATCCGCCTGTGCCGTGGTTGAATCTACAGTGGATCGCAGATGTCTAGGATGTCCATGCAGGCATCTGAGAACACATCGTCGTAGCAGGGATCAAGACTGACATCCTGGACGCGGGGGTGGTAGGTGACGCACTCCATCACGTTGTCCCACACGCTGGAGGGCGCGATCAGCCCGTGGTCCCCGGTGTCCAGGGCGCAGGGCTCGCAGCGGCGCATCGGGATCGCGGCCGAGTTCTCACTCATCACATGGGCATCCGGCTCGCCCTCCTGCGCCTGGAGGGTGTCGTAGGGGTTGAAGGCGCATAGGCGGTGGTCTTCAGCGAAGAGCTGCGTGCATACCGGTTCCTCGTAGCTCTGCGGGTCCAAGCCGATCAACGTATCTTCGATTTCGATCGTGAAGCATTGGGAAGGTGCTCTGCCACGGCCTGACCCGCCATCGTCAGCTGGCTGGAACGTCAAGGACCCGCCTGATGCCTGCTCGGAAGTGGCGACTTGGCTAGAGACAGCGGTTCGCGCGGACTGCTCCGCTAGCCGCTTGGTAGTTCTGAGCCTTGCCATTTCGACCTCTTCCTGCAGCAAATCGGCGTCGAGAGCCTCCTCGAGGTCCTCTCGGAACAGGAAGTAGTCGTTGGGCCTTGGGTCCCCATCCTGCGGGAACCAGACTACGGACTCGTCAAGAAACGCCCTGATGTCCTGGCAGCCGCAAAGGGCCGTGGAGACGCACTCTCTGGCTTCGAAGATGTAGTACGAAGAGCCGCACGTGCCCTCAAAAGCCATCTGCTCATCGGGCCTCCCGTCGGGTTCCGCCACGATGGTGAGCCGAAACTCGGTCACTTCCTCGGCGTCCCAGTGCTGGAGCATGTGCAGGTAGGCTTGCCGGACCCCGCTTCCTTCGGGACCCTCCTGGATGCCCTCGAAGAATCTCCTCGCTGAAAGATAGAGCCGCTGCTCGCGGGTCATCACTTTCCTTTGGCTTGAGCGCCTAGCCCCCTGAGACTTGCGTCGCTCCCCCGCCGCGTTCTCACCCTGTGTGAGCCGACGGATGTCTCCCGCCCTGTGTAGATTCCCCGCTCCCTGCTTGAGACGTTCGAGGCCCTTCTGGGTTAGCCCCACACCGAGGGCGGTTGCGCTCACAGTTTGTAGGGTGGGACCCGTGTCGGCCGCGCCGTTCGCAACCACAGCCTCGGCCAGCCCTCCCCCGGTGTCAGGGGGCGAAGCAGATTCATACACCACGGGCTCGAAGTAACTGGGGCGGACGTATCCATCTGCCCAGGCAAAGAGCTGAAACAACTGTAGTAGCGCCACTGCTGCCATGCGCTCCCGCGCTTGGTCGGGGGTCTCCGGATCACATGCGGGGAGCGCCTTGAATGTGTTCCCAAATGGCCCTGGGCTGACGGGGTTCGGCGGCACGACCGCCTCCTGGAGCGTCATGGACCGGGAAGGCGCGGGGCTGTCGGCGGCGGCTGCGGCAGGGATGCAGCACAGTGCAAAAGCTACACAGGCTCTCCAAAGGTGGGTCATCAACGGGTCCTCCTAGGCAAGCAACGCCCGGTCGCCCGATCCGTCGCATTCTTTTTTGCAGAAAATGCGGCGAAGCTCTGCTGGTGTCACCAAGCAGGGGTGCACGGGCGCCAAGCTGGCCCCTATCGCGACGCATGGAACCGGTTCCCCTGACGGCTCCTCGCTCGAGTCCACTGTAGCACCGCCTGGCAAGCGCGCATTCCGTCAGCACGGGGCATCCTCGATTCGCGGTAGAGCGTCCGCTTGCCCAACTACGATGTGCGAAGTGGGCCCGCCATCGCCCAAGCCCATGCGAGCCCGGAGATCACCGTACCAACGGACCCCTGCGGCCCGGATCTACCCGATCGCCATGATCATCGCAAAGCACCCGCCGCCTTCACGGCGCGTGGTACCGGCCGGACCGCCGTCGCGGGGGCGCTTTCGCGACCTGAGTCCTCTCGGCAAGGCCACGAAGGCTGCGCAGCAGCGCCCCGTGGGCCCGGTGGCCGCAAGACCTACCGGCCATTCTTGACCATGAACAACAGTGGGCCGCCCGAGTGCAGTCCTCAGTCCCTCGACACTTGAAGAAAGAGGTACCCATAGGCCGGCAAAACGACTGTGTAGGTGGGGCCAACGATTGGGGCGGCCGCGGTGTCGGTCCGCAGGTCGGTGGGCGTTTGGCTCGGGACGCCGAGGCCATTGAGATCCAGGCTGATCGAGGCCTGGGTAGAAGCGAAGTTGAAGACCCCCACGGCTGAGTCCGCCCCGTCAACGCTGGTACGAATGACAGCGTAGTGCTTCGCCCCCCGCGCACGGGTGGGGACCCGGGCGCGACTGGCACCGGGCGCCAGGGCAGAGGTCTTGGCGATCGTCGCAAAGACCTCGTCATAGAGCGACTGTTGACGGGTCGACAGCCGGTCGTAGATGGCCTCGTAGTCGATGGAGTACAGGACACCGTTGCCGGCGTGAACGGCTGCATCGAGTGCTCGCTGCTCTCCTGATAGCGATGGGTCGTAGAGCGACCAGGTCCAGGCGCCTCGGCCCACGGCTCGGCGCGAATCGAGCACTGAGGAAAAGCGCTCTTCTAGCGTGTCGACCCCAGCGGCGCCGTTGAAGATGTCGCTCACGAGGGATGAGACGTCGTCATCGCCGTTTAGAAGAAGATGCGTAAAGCCGATTCGATCGGAGAATGGATTGTCGTAGTCCGCGAGCTCGCTTTCGGCCGCTAGCCATTTGGAGCGGCCAGAGTGAGACATGGGGTGATCGATGAAGATGTCCGTGGCGTCTGTCAGGTCGAGGCCGAGGGTTCCGCCGGGGGAGTCGAACTCGAACCCATCCACGCCCCGGTCCATCCAGAACGTGAGGACCTGCCTGGCAAACTCGCGGGTTTCCTGCTTGGAGTAGTCGAGAGCGGGAAAACCCCACGAGGTGGCCAACCGCTGCCGGGAGCTATTCCGCGTCGGGAACGGGTACCGCGCCTCATCCAGCGTGTCCGTGGGGACGAGCGAGTCGTTCGGGGCACGACCATTGACCCGAAAGACCTCTGGATGACCGCTGAGGTGCACACTGTCCTCGTGGACAAACAACAGCGAGATGTACATCGATACCGCGATGCCAGCGTCGTTTGCGGCCCACGTCATCTCCGAAAATTCCTCAAGCGATCCGTTCCGCACCTCGTCCGTATCGAAGAAGTCGACGGAAGGAACCCCCCGAAAGTCTCTTCCGTCAAAGTTGTCTACGGACTTGTAGGGGCAGTACAGGCGGAGATGGTAGAACCCTCGCTTCGTATACCAGCCGCTGCGGATACGTTGGGTGATGTCGGTGAACCGCATCATCGGCGTGCGAACGGGCACGTAGGTATCGAAAGCGGGCGGAGGTTGCACGAGCGCGTCCAAGTAGTGGTACATGACGCCGTTGCGCTCCTGGAACGGATTCGCTGGCAGCGCGGTCCCTCCATGGTCCACCGGGACTCCCGCATCGCGTGCCGCATCCGGAGGCACGGATGCATCGGGTGCGACCGCTGGCGATGGCTCCGGGCTCGTTCCATGCTCATCAGTGCCTGGCGTTCTCTCATCGCTCGCAGCATCGGACAGTCCCGCTTCATCTCCCACGCCGTCCGAGGGGGGAGGCGCTTCACCTGTACCAGTGGGCGGGCTCGCGGCCCCACTTGTGCCCGTGGGCGGGCTCGTCGCCTCACCGGAACCCGCGGAACGGATGGGCGGTTCGGACGCACCCGTTGCGGGTGGACTCGGGTCAGCCCTACGCCCATCGCCAACCGTGCCGGCACACGCACTGGCGGCTAGCAGCAACGTGGCAAGGGTGTAACGAAGCGCGCGTAGAGGCGGCGTGGCTTCTGATGAATGTCCTTGTGAGGAAAGGTCCTTGGACTGGGCGGTTCGCCCGACGTCCTGGTGCCGTTGCGAAGTCCTCAGCAGGCAACGGGATGAGACCTGGGGATAGCTTTCGCCTCGATGTGCAGCGGGCATCGTGCATGGTCTTTGACGGCTCCGCGGCAAGAATATGAATGGTGGGCGAAGTCGACCTGGCCTTCTATCCGATGCTTGGGTCGGCCCTCTTGCTAGCGGTGACCGTCAATCAGGTACGCTGGCGCGGTTCTGCGGAATCGGTCCCAGCTGCGGTGGTGCGCTGGCTTTCCGTGGCTGCCGAGACCGAGACACCCTTCGGGTCCGCTGATGGTTGGCCTTGGTTCGCCCGGTGCTCAGATCGGCTGCTGCCAAATGCCGCCTGAAGGGTGGAAGATCGGCGAGGCGAGTCAGTCACTGCTACTGTTGACCGTGTCGAGTGCGTCGCACGCGGGCTTGCGGCGCAGTCGACTCATTGTGGGGCGATGGGGGTCGGTATCCCCATCTGGCTAGAGGAGTGCACATGGTGGAGCGGTTCGTGACCCCAGTCGGAAAAAAAAGGCGAAGCGCTTCAAGACTTACAAGGCGTGCTGCGTTGCGGAGCGTAGGCGCGCTTGCCATGGGGGTCGCCGGGGCGCGCTGTGCGGGCGCGGACCCCCACTCTGACAAGGGGCCCCCCGTCGTAGCGTGGCCAGCACCCGCGGACGTAGCCTGCATCCTGACGCCCGAGCAGGTAGAAGGCCCTTTCTTCGTCGACACCGGGCTCGAACGAAGCGATATCACCGAAGGACGGCCTGGTGTGATGCTGCACCTGCGGCTCACGCTTGTCGATGTCGACACATGTTCCCTCATCGAGGGGGCCGTCTTCGAGCTTTGGCACGCGGATGCGGACGGATCCTACTCGGGCTTCAACCGGGCCCATGGCAACGTCTCTGACAGCGCGGGCTCGACCTTCCTACGTGGCTATCAGCGAACCGACCGCAGCGGTGGTGTCGAGTTTACCACCATCTACCCGGGCTGGTATCCGGGGCGCGCGCCGCACGTACACTTGGCGATCCTTGCGCAGGGCGACCGGCTCGTCACTACGCAGCTCTACTTCGACGAGGCGCAGTCCGACCTGGTGTACCAGCAGGAGCCCTACGCCGCGCGCGGCGCAGCGGACACGAGTAACGCGGACGACGTCATCAGTCGGGTCGGCGGCGCAGCGGGCCCCGCCCCATTGCTGCTTGATGCGTCGGAGATCGACGGAGGCTACGAGGCCCGCTTCGTGGTGGGCTTCGCCGGGGCCTCATGATGCGGGTGGGCTGACGGGCACCTCCCCCTGGCCCGCCATGTCCCGCCATGTCCCGCCATGTCCCGCCATGTCCCGCCGGGGGGGGGGCGATCAGGGCCAGAACGGTGGCCCCCGCGGGCATATGCTTGGCCCTTCGGAAACATGGCCGATCCGGCACGGCCACAATAGCTTCCAATCAGGTTCACCGGCGCCGTCGGTGCCGCATGCGGGACAGGACCGGGCCTTCCGGTCAGGACATGCGGGTCACGGCCGTAGACCAAGAGGAGCCCATGTTTCGACTCATGATCACTGCGGCCAGCAAGGCGCTCGTGGCGACGCTCGCCCTGTCGCTAGGACTTCAGGCCACGTCTTTGGCGACGGCACGGGCCGACGAGCGGGAGGGGCCTACCGCCGCGATGGCGAAGACTGCCGCCGACAAGCCGAAACTGCCCCTGTCCAAGGTCAACAGGGGGGCACTGGGATACTGGAAGCACATCGACGAGGACACCGGAAAGACCCAGAGCATCTTCAAGATCTGGATGCACAAGGGCAAGCTGGTCGGCAAGATCGTCAAGGCCTTTCCCAAGGATGGCAAGCCGGCCCAAAAGATCTGCTCGGAATGCGAGGGGCGTCGTCACAACCGACCGATCGAGGGAATGACGTTCTTCTGGGGTTTCAAACCGGACGAAGACGAAAAGCGCAAGTGGGTGGATGGCAAGATCCTGAACCCCGAGGACGGTGAGGTTTATAACGCCGAAGCCGAGCTGTCCGCCGATGGCAAGCGCCTCGAGGTGTTCGGCTACGTCCGGGTGCTCATCAAGATCGGAGGGACAAGCGTGTGGCAGCGGCCCACGGCAAAGGAACTTGCGGGTCTTTGAGTTGTGACCCACGGGGTCGGCAAGTGAGGGTTGTGGCATGAAGTGGATTGGCAGCAAGCGTTGTGTTCGGGCTGTGGTGGTGATCGCCGGGGGGGCTGCCCTCTTCGGCTGCCGGGACGCGGGTGTGACGCACGTCGAGTGCGCCGCGGATCCGATCGAGGCGGGGCCGCCGCCCGCCCCTGGTGACGGTGCTTCGGGTGAAGGGCTTGCTGCGGACGGCACGTCCGGTAGCGGTGCTCCGCCGCCCGTCGCCGTCCCACAGGCCTGTCCCGTGGGCTACCAGTGCACCGACCTTTCGGCGCGTGGCCTAGCTGCAGCCGACGGTGCGGGCAATCCCGTGGCGGCGACGTGCAGCATGGGCGCGCCGGTGCAGTGCAACGACGCGGACCCGGCGGGCAGTTGCCCCGGCCTCCCCAACGCCATCTGTGTGCACATCATGGCAGGCGGGATGGAGATCGTCTCGTGCGGCCAGGTGTGCGCGCCCGAATAGGGTCGGGGCCGGGTGGGCAAAAGGTGAGCAAAAGCGACTCTGAGGGCTCGATGAAGACACGTTGTATAGTAATCGGTATCTGCATGCTCGTCGGCGCCGGCAAGGCGGCCGCCAGCAACGAGCTCAATGGCCTGTTCGACGCGCGCTCTACCGGCATGGGGGGAACCGGGGTCGCCTTTCTGGACTCGGCGGGCGCGATCCCCACGAACCCGGCGTTGCTCGAACAGATCGACACGTTCACGCTCACCGCCAACGCCTTTCTGATCTCCAGTCAGCCCGAGCGCCCCTATCCAATCTATCACCTCGACGCCTCCGGGCGCCGGTATCGGACCTACGAAACGATTCGCTCGGACGTGGAAGCGCCTGCGGTCCTACCGTTCCTCGGTGGCGCCTTTCGCATCCTCGACCGGGTCGTCGTCGGGGCCGCGCTGTATCCCGTGATCGGCCAGGGGACCCATGCCACGTACCGCCCGGCACCGGACGAGTTCCCGGATCTGGAGATCACCAATGACGCGGGCCTCGGCTTCTTTGAGGGATCGGTTCCCGTGTCGGTGCGCATTCTTGACAACCTTTCGCTCGGCCTTTCCTGGCGGGTCACGTACATGACCCAGTTCGTCGAGACCGTCCAACCCGGTGGGCCGCCCGCCGGTGTGCTTCTCGACGTCAACAACCAGCCCCTGGCCCCAGAGATCAAGGTGACCGGCTGGAATTTCTCGGGCCTTCAGGCAGGCGTACTGTATGCGCCGATTCCGGACCTGCGCCTTGGGCTCAGCTATCGCAGCAAGGTGACTGTGGACGGGGAGGGCACGACGACCGTGGCCGATCTGAATACCGGTCTTCCCATGGAACTTCCGACGCGGCAGTCGTTCACCAATCCCCACGCGTTTCGCATCGGACTCGCGGCTTCGCTGCTCGAGGGCAAGTTGTTGCTGACCCAGGACTTCAAGTACCTGATGTATGCCGAGTCATGGGAGACCCTGGAGACCACGACTGTCAGGAACGGTGTCGAGAGCGTGAACGTCCGGGAACTGAACTGGACTGACGCGTTCAACATCCACCTCGGTGTCGAATACAACGTCAGCGACGTCGTGAGCCTACGAGGTGGCTACATCCTGGCCACCACTGCGACCCCAGAGGCGTTTGCGCAGGCGTTCATGGCGCCACCCGGCCTGTCGCATCTCGGCAGCGTCGGGCTTGGCATCAACGCCATGGAGACCTTGAGCCTCGACGCGGCCTTCGCGTATGTGGCCGTGTCCAGCCGCGTATACGAGGCGACTCCCGAGAACGCGGGGGCCGGCTACTACGCTTCCTACGCCGCGCAGCTGGCCCTTTCCGCGACCTACCACAACTAGTGCTTTCTTCTGACAACCCATACGAGTGTACGAGGCCCCGCCATGACCACGGCAACAACAAACTCCACCAGTGGGAAGCAGCCCGACAAGAAGCTGTACTACGATCCGTACGACTTCGAGATCGACAACGATCCTTATCCCGTTTGGAAGCGTCTGCGTGACGAGCAGCCACTGTACTACAACGAGAAGTACGATTTCTTCGCTCTCAGCCGCTACGAGGACGTGGTGCGGGCGTCGAAGGACTGGCGGACCTACAGTTCTGCTAAGGGCACGCTGCTCGAGTTGATCAAGAGTGGCTGGCAGGTCCCGCCCGGCATGCTCATCTTCGAAGACCCGCCGGCTCACGATATCCATCGGGGCCTCGTGTCCTCCCTCTTTTCTCCGAAAGCGATGTCGGGGCTGGAGACCAAGGTTCGGGAGTTCTGTGCGCGCGCGCTCGATCCGCTCGTGGGAACGGGCGGCTTCGACTTCATTGAGCACCTGGGTGCCCAGATGCCCATGCGCGTCATCGGCATGATGCTCGGCATTCCCGAGCAGGACCAGGAAGCCCTGCGCGACAAGATCGACGAAGGGCTGCGGCTGTCCGAGGGGGCGCCGCCTCCGGAGGGAATCCACGAGCGCGTGGCGGAGGGGCAGACCGGGGCTTTCGCGGAGTACATCGATTGGCGCGCGGAGCATCCCTCCGATGACGTCATGACCGAACTGCTTCAGGCCGAGTTCGAGGACACAGACGGAAAGCGCCGCAAGCTGACCCGGGATGAGGTCCTCAGCTTCGTGAACCTGATCGCCGCAGCGGGCAACGAGACGACGACCCGGCTGATCGGCTGGACCGGCAAGGTGTTGGCCGAGCATCCCGACCAACGGCGTGAGCTGGCAGCGGATCTGAGCCTGGTGCCCCGTGCCATCGAGGAGCTGCTGCGCTTCGAGCCGCCTTCGCCCGTCAATGCCCGCTACGTGACCACGGACACGGAACACCACGGCCGGACGGTCAAGCAGGGAAGCGCGATCCTGCTGCTGGTCGGGTCGGCGAACCGAGACGAGCGCAAGTTCGACAAGGCCGATCGCTTCGACATTCATCGGCCCGTGGGTCAGCACATCACGTTCGGGTACGGCGTTCACTTCTGTCTCGGGGCAGCCCTTGCGCGCCTCGAAGGGCGGGTCGCGCTCGAGGAGGTGCTCAAGCGCTTTCCGGAGTGGGAGGTGGACTGGGACAACGCCGTGCGCGCCCACACGTCGACCGTTCGCGGTTGGGAGCGCTTGCCGGTCAAGACGCCAAGGTGAGCCGCAGCCGGGAGCCACAAACGCAGGGCGGCCGGTCGCCCGGATAGGGAGAGAGCCATGTCACTGTTTGACGCATTCAGCTATCGAGGAAAGCGCGCCCTGGTGGTGGGCGGAGCCACCGGCATGGGCGCCGGTGTGGCGCAAGTGGTCCGAGACGCGGGGGCCGAGGTGGTGGTCATGGACCGGGCCAGCGTGACCCTGCCGGGGGTGCGGGCGATCTCGCTGGACCTGGCCGACAAGGGGTCCATCGATGCTGCGCTCAAGGAGTGCGGCGGCAAGGTCGACGCCCTCTTCAGCTGTGCGGGGGTTGCCGATGGCACGCCCGGGATCGAGCGCATCAACTTTGTCGGGCACCGCTACATGATCGACCGGATGTTCGCGGCCGACATGTTTCCGAGGGGTGCCGCGATCGGGTTTATCTCGTCGGCGGCGGGTATGGGTTGGGAGTCCAACCTGCCACTGCTCCAGGAATTCCTCGACATCGAGGACTTCGACGAGGCCGCCCGTTGGGCTGTCGAGCACGGTAAGGCCGACTACATGTGGAGCAAGCAGGCCATTTGCGCGTACGTGGCTCGCCAGGCCCTGCCCTTTTTGAAACGGGGGGTCCGCATCAACGCGACCTTGCCGGGTCCGACGGACACACCGCTGGCCCAGGCGAACAAGGATCGCTGGCTGGGTTTCGGCGCCGACTATCGCGAGGAGGCGGGCATCGAGGTCTCCACGACCGTCGAGCAAGCTTGGCCGCTGGTGTTCCTGTGCAGCGACGCCGCGGCATCGGTCAGCGGCATGACGGTGATCACGGACGCAGGCTATGTGAGTTCTGCGATCTCGGAGTCGTTTCCCTCTGCCAAGATGGTCGTCAACTTCCTACGCGGCGTGGGCGGTGGCGGTGGCACGGCTCAGCCGACGCCGCGGTCCCGGGCGGTCACCGTCAAGGTGAATCCTGAGACCCGCATGCTCATCGACGGCGAACTCGTGGCGGCGGAAAGCGGCGCCACCTTCGACAATATCAACCCCGCGACGGAGGAGAAGATCGGTGAAGTGGCCGACGCATCCCGGGCCGACATGAAGCGTGCGATCGCGGCTGCTCGGCGCGCTTTCGACGCGGGTCGGTGGTCCACGGACCTGGCATTTCGCAAGCATTGCCTGACCCAACTGCAAGCGGGGTTGGAGGCGGAGTGCGAGGAGTTGCGCGAACAGTTGATCCTGGAGGCGGGCTGTCCTCGCATGTCGACCACGCGCCAGCAGCTGGATGTGCCGCTCGCGGGCGCGCTCAAGTACCCCCTCGAGCTCATGGACGAGTTCGAGTGGGAAGTGGAGATGCCGGACGGGAAGGGCAACCAGGGGGAGGTCAACACGCGCCGCATCTGGAGGGAGCCGGTGGGCGTCGTCGGTGCCATCGTGCCCTGGAATTTCCCCTTTGAAGTGGCGATCAACAAGCTTGCCCAGGCCCTTGCGACAGGCAACACCGTGGTGCTCAAGCCGGCTCCGGACACGCCGTGGAATGCCACGTTGCTCGGGCGGGTGATCGCCGACAATACCGACATTCCCCCGGGCGTGGTCAACATCGTCACCTCATCGGACCATCTGCTCGGGGAGGATCTCACGCTGTCGCCGGACGTGGACCTGATCTCGTTTACCGGCTCCACCGCCGTCGGTCAGCGAATCATGGAAAAGGGCGCCGCGACCCTGAAGCGAACCTTCCTGGAGCTCGGGGGCAAGTCCGCCAACATCGTGCTCGACGACGCCAACTTGGACGCGGCCCTCATGGGGGGCCTGGCGGTCTGCTTTCACGCGGGCCAGGGCTGTGGCATCCCGACCCGCATGCTCGTGCCGCGGGCATGCTACGACGACGCCGTCGAAAAGCTTGTGGGCGTCTTCAACATGGCGCCTTATGGAGATCCCCAGCGGCACGACGTGATGATGGGACCGCTGGTCTCCGCAAAGCAACGCGATCGTGTGCTCGGCTACATCGACAAGGGCCTGTCCGAGGGGGCCAAGCTCGCCTTTGGCGGAGGTCGGCCCAAGCAGTTTGACCGCGGCTACTACGTGGAGCCGACGCTCTTCGTCAACGTGAACAACCAGATGACCATCGCGCGCGAAGAGATCTTCGGTCCGGTGCTGGTCGTGATTCCCTTCGAGGATGACGACGACGCGGTCCGGATCGCCAACGAGAGTCGTTACGGGTTGGCCGGTGCGGTCAACTCGGGCTCCCTCGAGCGGGCCGTGTCCGTGGCCAGGCGGATCCGCGCGGGCATGGTGTCGGTGAACGGCGGCGCGCCGCACGGACCCGACATGCCCTTCGGGGGTTACAAGTTTAGCGGGATAGGCCGCCAGAACGGCGTCGCCGGATTCCACCAGTACCTGGAGACCAAGTCGGTGGCTTGGCCGACGCCCCCAACATGAGAACGGCGGCGGCTTGCCCAGCCGGACCTCCCTCGAGAGCCTGCAGACCGAACCCTCACACCAATCTCAATCATGCAAGGACTTCCCCATGAACATGAATGACATGGTGCTCGTCAGCGTGGATGACCACATCAGCGAGCCGCCGGACATGTTTGACCGGCATCTCACTGGCGACGATCTGGCGACCGCGCCAAAGCTGCATACGGCGGAAGACGGAACCAACTTCTGGGTCTATCAAGGGATGCGGATGCCTTCGGTGGGCTTGAACGCCGTCGTTGGCCGACCCCTCGAGGAATACGGCATGGAGCCGACCTCCTTTTCGCAGCTCCGCAAGGGCGTCTATGATGTTCATGCCCGGATTGACGACATGAACGTCAATGGCATCGCGGGGTCGCTGAACTTCGGAACTGCTGTGGGTTTTGACGGCGGTCGCTTCCACCGAGCCCCCGACCGGGAAAAGGCGTTGGTGCATTTGCGCGCGTATAACGACTGGCACATCGACGAGTGGTGCGGAGCTTATCCCGGGCGCTTTATCCCTTGCGCGCTGCTGCCGACGTGGGACATGGACGCGACCGTGCAAGAGATCAAGCGCATCTCGAAAAAGGGCTGCACGGCCGTGTCGCTCAACGAGAACCCCACCAAGCAGGGGCTTCCGAGCATTCACAACGCCTATTGGGAGCCGCTGTGGAAGGCCATCTCCGATCACGACATCACCATGTGCCTGCACATCGGGGCTGGTAACCCCACGCCTCACGCCTCGGAGGAAACCCCCATTGAGGCCTGGATCACCACGATGCCCATGGCGAGCGCTGTGGGCGCCGCCGACTGGCTGTATCTATCGGCGCTGGAGCGATACCCAGGCTTGAAGATCGCGCTTTCCGAGGGCGGTCTCGGGTGGATCCCTTACTTTCTGGAGCGCGTGGACTTCAGCCACTCGCGCCACAAGGCATGGACCCACGCCAGCTTCCGGGGTCGCAAGCCGAGCGAAGTGTTCCAGGACCACTTCATGGTGTGCTTTATCGAGGATGCCTTCGGTCTCAGAAACCTGGATGCCGTCAATGAAGACATGGTCGCCTACGAGTGCGACTACCCCCATTCGGACACCCTGTGGCCGGAGGTCCCGGAGCGCCTGTGGACCACGATCAAGCACTTGTCACCGGAGGTGATCGACAAGGTCACCCACGGGAACGCCATGCGCTTTTTTAACTTCAACCCGTTTGCCCACACAGAGCGCAAGGCGCTGACCGTCGGTGCGCTGCGAGCCCAAGCTGCCGAAAAGCGGGTGGACACCACGCCGCGTTCCACCGGTGGTGCGAAGCCCCTCCCAGAGGGCGAGACACCCCGGCGGGTGACGTCGGGGGACCTCATGCGGATGTTCGCCCACCACGCCGAGGCGGGCGGGCGATGACTGGGCCGAACGAGGTGAAAGACGCCATGGAAGAGATCGACTTTCGCTATGCTCACGCGGCGATTCTGGTGTCCGACATCGAGCGATCGATCCCGTTCTATGAGCGGGCCGTCGGCTGGGAGCTGGAGTTTCAGGCCGACTTCGACGGATCACTGGGCGAAGCGAACGGCTATGGCGGGCCGGGCCGGATCGCCATGGGTAAGCTAGGAGGCGTTCCCCTGGAGCTCGTGCAGATGCAGGTGCCACTGGAGCCCAAGGGCCGTCCGGGGCACTTCGGCATCTTCATGTGCTCGGTGCTGGTGCGCGACCTTTCGCCGGTACGCGCGCGCCTGCGTGCCGCGGACATTCCGATCACGCGTGAGCTGGATGTGGGTCGCAGTCGTTTGCTTGTGGTGACGGACCCGGACGGGCAGGAACTCGGGGTGATCGCGCCCAAGCCCGGCGTGGAGGCCGGGCGGTGAGCGCTGCGCACGCGCCGCCGGGCGACCGGGTCGGGTTCGTGGGCGTGGGCCGCATGGGATCGGCGATGCTGCGGTGCATGCTGGAGGCGGGCTACCCCGCGACCCTGTGCGACCGCTCGCAGGCGGCCACCGCGCCCTTCCTGGCCGACTTTCCTGACCGCGTACGGGTCGCGGCCCGACCCGGTGACGCGGCCTCACAGGCTGACATCGTGAGCGTCGTGGTCAACACCAACGAGCAGCTCGAGCAGGCCTGTCTGGGTGAGGGCGGCGTGATCGCGGGCGCCCGCGACGGGGGGGTGGTGCTGGTCCACTCGACGGTTTCGCACGCGACCCTAGCAACCCTTTGTCGGGCGGGCGCGGAGCGCGGCGTCCATGTACTCGACGCCCCCGTCAGCGGCGCGCGGGGGCACCTGAGTGTCGGGGAGCTCGCTGTGATGGTTGGTGGTGCGAAAACCGCCTTTGAGCGGGCCAAGCCGGTCATGGAGACCTACGGAAGCTTGGTGCTGCATCTGGGTGGGTCGGGCGCCGGCCTGGACGCCAAGCTCGCGATCAACGTGTTTCGCTACCTCTGCATGGCGGCGGGCCAGGAAGCCACGCGCCTGGCCGAGCGGGTGGGCATCGGGGATGCGATGGCGGACCTGGTGGCGCACACCCAGTCCAACCGCTACGTGGGTGATTCCGCCCGCCTGCGGTTGATGAAGGACGTGCCCGACGCGCAACGCAAGAAGGACGCCGAGTTGGCGCAGAAGGACCTTCGGGCTGCGATCGCGCGGGGGCGGGAGGTCGACGTTGAGCTGCCCAGCGCCGAGGTCGCGCTGGGTCTAATGCATCGCCTGTGGGGCACCGAACCCGCGCCCGGGCCGGGGCCTGGCGGGGATCGTGACGCACTGGACAAACGGTAGGCACGGAGGTGAGGCAATGACGAGTGCACGCGCAAAGTCGAACGGCATCGTACATGAAGAGATCAAGCCCAACATCGGATCCCGGATCCTGAATGCCAAACAGGAACTGCTCAGCGGGAAGCTGGCCGATGGCATTCGCGAGCTGCTCGAGGCCCGCGGCGTGCTCGTCTTTCCCGAGATCGGCTTCAGTGACGAGGAGCAGATCGCGTTCACCAGGACGCTTGGGACGTTTCAGGCGGAGCGCCAGGGGACCGATATCTTCAAGGTCACACTCGACACGAAGGAAAACCCTTACAGCGCGGAGTACCTGAAGGGGTCGCTCTACTGGCACCTCGATGGCACGATGAACGACGTTCCGATCCTCGCGTCCCTGCTGACGAGCAAGAAGCTATCGTCCTGGGGGGGAAACACTGGCTTCTGCAATACCTATGCCGCCTATGAACAGCTGGACGAGCAGCGCAAGGCGGAACTCGAGGGTCTGCGCGTGATGCACGGTGCATGGGCATCCCTGAGCTACTACGAGCCGGAGACGAGCCTTGCAAAGCTCAAGGGCATGCAGTCGATTG
>JAPPOR010000914.1 GCA_028817905.1 Myxococcales bacterium | reverse complement strand
GCCCCCCAAAGCCCCGCAATACCTGCGACCCTTCGGCCGCCGGGACACCGAACAGCAGCGGGGGACCCGGGGGGGGCACAAAGGGTTCCCACGCATCACGCACCGGATCATAGAGCGCGCCGTCGGCAAGGACGCTAGCTAGAAGGGATGGATCTGCCCCGGGGCCCCAAATGCCCTGGTCGAAGCCTCCGAACACCAACATATGGTCGTCGCCGAACTGCCCCACGAGGGCCCCGAAGCGCGGGCTCGGGGCTCCTTCCTGAGCCATCGGCTTCCACTCGCCCGTAGGGCCCGACAGCACGCGCCCGTCGTCGTGCACGGCCCGCGCCATGAAGGGCCGCGGCCCAGGGGGAGTGTCGCCAACACCGAGCGCAAGACAGCCGCCGTCCCCATCGGAATCGCAGCGGCGCGTCTCGCCACCCCAGGCAACCAGCCGCTCACCGACCAGGGCCGTGTGGTATTGGCGGCCGAACTCATCACCCTCCAACGCTACCCGGGCGTCAACGATGCCCCCATCGGCATCGCGCACCAGCAAACGCTTGTCGCGCGTCACCAGCGCCCCCGAATCATCGGCCAGGACCTCCCAAGCGTCCTCTGCGGGCCGATAGATGCCGGCTACCGCAACAGCGGGCTCTTCGGAAGTGACGAGTAGGCCATCGTCGAGCTCTGCTACAACCGTCGTGGCGGCCGCGAGCGCCGCAGGAGGCTGGCCCGCGCCGACCAAGACCCGCCAGCGGTCCGTGGCCGGGTCATAGGCATACCCTGCCTCGACTCCCGACGGGAAGCCTGCCGCTGGTGCGCCCAGACGGGTGATCACGTAAAGCACCCCATCGATCGCCAGGGAGCGAGCGGTGCCCTCTCGCGACCCATCCCCATTGACCGTCAAGAAGCGCGCCAGCTCACCTGGTGGATTCGCCATCGCGCGCCACCCCCGTTCACCGCGGCAAGTCAGGTCCGGCGCAGGCTCCGCGACGGTGACCGGGTCGGCCCCGGATTCCGCGCCATCATCAGCGCTACGATTACCGCTACCCTCGCCATCGTCCGCACTGCGTTGAGCCTGAACCCGCATCGCAGTGGGGGGCTCGGCCGCCTCCCGAGCCCGTGTGGAGACAGCCGGCTCGACCGTTTCCCGGGCCCGGATCGGGGCAGCCGACTCAGCCGCGTCCCGACCCGCCATGCCCTCGAGCTCCTCCTGCCGGCCACTGTCAACGCCGTCCGTGCCGCACGCCAGCAACAGGGCGGCAAACCCGCACAGCGACAAGCTGGCACGAACTGACACAGATCCACGCGGCCGTCGCGCGCCAAACATCCACCAGCACCCGTGATCGCCCATTGGGAAACTCTGCAGCAAGGTCTGTGCCACCGCCGGCCAGGACGGTTCATGAACACTGCGTCAGGTCGCACAGCGACCAACGCGCAGAACCCCGCTATCGGACCCCCATCCAGCGACCCACGCATGGTCCGCACGCTTCCGCGGTACCCCTCAAGGCGATCGCTTGTGCAAAACGTAGCTACAGATTTCCCATGCACCGCCTACGAGTGACTGCCCCCGGACACAATGTCACAGCGGCTTTGACACCGAGGACCGCCTCCATACAGTGCCAGGCCATCACAACGTGCTGCGGAAACTCCATGGGCGACCACGCTGCGCCGCGGCGCACGCTTTGGGCTGGCTCGGTCGCCCTTTGCACACTTGCCTGGCCTTGCACGACCTGTGGCCAAGCGTTCGCAGCAAGCCAGGGCGATCCTCCCAATGACCCAACCCTCGATATCGCGAACCGGGTATGGCTGTGTGCCTGCCCTCATGCCGACCGTTCCGGGGCACCTCTTGGTCGCCTCGCTCCTTGCGTCCTTGTGCCTTGCCGGCCTCGGTTGTGGTGACGCCGATTCCTCGTCCAAAGACGCAGGAGCTGGAGAAGTAGACGGCGCCCGCAACCCAACTACGGACGGCGGAGGCAGCATGGACGCGCAGAGCAACATCGGTCCGATGGGTATCCCCGGAATCACGCCGCTTCCCGACGGGATCGCTGGCAGTGCGTGTGACGGAAACAGCGACTGCGGAAGCGGTCAATGCCTGACCACGCTTGGGCCGGCCTTTGGGGGAGCAAGCGAAGTTGCCGTGGATGGCTACTGTTCGGGTCCTTGTATGACCAACGACGACTGTGGCGCCGGGGGAACCTGTTCCGGGGCATTTCCCGGCTTGGGTGGCGTCGGCGCCACTCCCGGAAGGTGCCTCAAGGCGTGTGAAACCGGAGGTGATTGTCGCGAGGGATACCGGTGCGTGACCGCCCTGGGCATGGCGGTCGAAGGCGCTCTGGGCATGCCGGATCCCACCGGTGGCTTGCTCGGTGGCAGCGGCTGCGAGCCCAAACCCAAGGTCGACGAGCTTGAGGACGGTGTGGTCGGAAAGCCGTGCTCCAACCACGCCGATTGCGGAGACGGGCGGTGCCAGCGCACGGGCATGCCGTTGGAGTACGCCGGTGGGTACTGCACGGGCGCATGCCTCGAGGATGCAGACTGCGGAGCAGGCGCTTCGTGCACGCCGCCGGTCGGTGGAGGTGCCGGGACCTGTCACTTGAATTGCGAGTCCGACGACGACTGCCGAGAGGGCTACCGTTGCCGAACCAACGTCGGGCTACGACAGTGCATTCCAGGTGCGCCCGCACTTGGCGAAGGCATCGTCGGCAACCCGTGCAAAGACGACGCTGCCTGCGGCGGCGTGCCCATGTCGTGTGCCGCAAGCCTTTCGAACGACGATGCGCCGGGTGGCTATTGCTCGACCACCTGTGGCGACGACAGCGATTGTGGTCCAGGAGGCGCATGCGTCGGCCGCATCGGAGGCGCCTTCGCCGACATTCTGGGCACGACCGGAACCTGCTACCGCACATGCGCTGACGACGCCGAATGTCGCGACGGCTACACCTGCGGCCGCCCACCCACGACGGGCTTCGCGCCCGCCGCAAGCCAGGATGTCTGCTTTGTCGGCTCGGCCGCCAGCGAAGCGGTTGCGCCTACGGAGGATGAGGACGCGGGAACGGAGTGAAGTTCGTTCCTGAAGGCGCATTGCGCCGCAGGTCCTCAACACGGCGCGGCACAGGGCGGCTGCGGCGTTCAACAGGTCAGCGAGCCCCACATGGAGCCACCTCCGCGCCGCGGGTGAGCCGGCCTTGGCGAGGATCAACTCCCGCCCCTTCGCCGGCCGTCGACCGGTGTGACCGACGCGGTGCCGAGGCAAAACCTACCCCACCGCACCGTGCCCACAGGTTTGGCAGCGCACAGTCCGCTTGTATGATCAACCGAGGGGCGCTCCTGGACACCTTTTTGTATGCGAGGGCCCTCCGGTGGAACCGTGCTGCTACACCCTGCTCTCGTCCCGCTCGCCTCGATCCCTGGTGAATTCCACGCCTACAGCTGGAGCAACCTGCTCATGGTCTGTTGGCCCGTCCAGTCCACCGCCAGCAGCGTCCGGCTGCTAACCAACCTGCGCGCCGAGTTTGCCGAAGCGCATCCCGAAGGCACCTCGCTCGTTCACATTAGCGCCGAGGCCTCGCGGCCCGATGCCGAAACGTCGGCAGCATGGGTCGCCATGATGAAGCAGTACAGGGAACAGATCGGCTGTATCGCCGTGCTGACCCTAGCCAGCGGCTTCGAAACCAGCTTGCTACACAGCTGGGCGACGGAAAAGCGGCGGGTCGCCGCACCGGGTACCTTCAAGATGAGGTTCTATACGACTGTCGACGCGCTCTCGGAGTGGCTGCCGGCCGAGCACGAGCGCCGCACGGGCGTCCATCTGGACCGGGGCCGGCTGGTCATGCATCTCGGCCAGCTGGTCAAGCTAACGCAGACGGACGCCGCCGAGACCGCAGCTGGCTGAGTAGCTAGCTAGCGTGGCCTGTTGAAGATCTCGTAGATCGTCGGTGGACGGCTCGGGGCCAGCACGCGTTCCAGGGCGCGGATGAGGTCGCGGCGCGAAATCACGCCCAGCAGGCGCCCGTCATCGATCACCAGCACCCTTCGATGCTTACCGTCCGAAAGATGCGTCGAAACAGCAGGCAGATCGTCGCCAGGTGCAACGGAGTCGACCTCTGAAGTCATGTGATCGGCGACTGTGCCGCTCGGCCAGCCCTCGTAGGCAGCTTGGGTCAACACGCGCAGGGAGTCTTGCTCACTGAAGATCCCAAGTACATTGCCGTGCTCGTCAGTGACCGGCGCGCCCGAATAGCCGAGTCGCAGGAGCGTCTGGGCGGCGTCGACCACCGACGCCTCCGGCGAGAGCGTGTATACGCGCCGAGTCATGATCTCCTCGGCGGTCTTCGGCGGTCGTCTGGTCATGGCACTCCCCTGTGGATACGTGGTCAGCCGATACCTACGCACCCGCCGGCAGCTCGCACACGGGGACTCCAATGGCGCTTGACAGGGCCGCTCTCATGACCGCTGAGTGCCATCATGCTGCAACGCGACTATCTATTGCGGATGATCGAGCAGGCGATGCGGGCGGTTGTGCGCGCGCTCCGATTGGTCGAGGAACGCAAGCCGGAGGAGGCCCAGGACGCGATCGACCAGGCATACAGCGTGCTGGGATTCGACCGAGAAATCATCGAGGTACTTGCGCCCGGTTCCGCAGTCACCTTGATCGATGTCGACAAGCGTGTGCCCGCCCGGCTGCTATTCCTATGCGAGGCGGAACTCGCCCTCGCGCAAGGGAAGCGGGTGCGCGCGCGGCGCAAGGCGGCGCTTGCCGAACACCTGCATGCGTCACTCGAAGCCGCTGGGGATGGGCAGACCGATGTCGCCCAGCGCTTGCGGGCCCTCAAGGCGCGCATCGCGTTGTAGTCCGGAGCACACACCCGGCTCGCGATGGAGTGCGGGGCATTTCGGCTCCTGAAACCGCATGACGAGCCGTCGATCGAGACCCCCCGGGCGCATGGCGTGCCAATGTGTGTCGGAGTGTGTCTATAAAGGAGCAGTAGCTCACAATTCTCTGTTGAACTCGTTGGTGAATTTTTGGGCACGGGCCTTGCTTGGGGGGATCTCGAGTTCCGACGTTGGAGGGCGACCATGGTTGCGGCGAGGAAGCGGTCAGTGTGGGTGGTGATTGGGGTGCTCGCGGGGCTACTCGCCTGCGACGACGGGGGATCCTCGAAGGCGGGTTCCGGCGCCCAGGGCCAGGGGACTGAGCGAACCCCCAAGGGGCCGGTGCCTTCGCCCTCGAACACGGATGAGCCCGCGGCCACCGACAGGGACCCGGCCGACGATCAGGGCACCGCGGGGCGGCCCGATGGAGAAGATGGGTCCTCCGAGGGATCCGACAAGGACGACAAGCAGTCACCCGAAGGACCCCAGCCGGCCGGACCGATGGGGATGGACCACCAACTGGTGCCCTCCGAACAGGAGGTGGAGTTGGCGCCGCTCGACGGGGTCGTGTTTCCGGAACTGGGAGCGAGTGAGTTCGAGACCGCGATCGCGGAGAGTGGCTCGGTGGTGCGCGGCACCGGAACCCGGGCGGCCAATCCGTTCGGAAATGGTGCCGTCGCCGAGACGACACCGTTCGCTACCCTCGCGGCGGCCCCGGCGATGAACGCTCCCATGGACGTGGGGGACCTTGATGCGACGGCCCAGACGGCGGCGGGGGCCATGCCGTCGGCGGTGCAGAGGGAGATCGTCGAGGCTGACATCGTCCAAATGGAAGGGGACGTGCTCTACGTGCTCAACCGCTTTCGCGGGCTCGTGCTGATCGACATGAGCGATCCCGATGCGCCCTTCATCGCCGGTCGGGTCCCGTTTCAGGCGGTGCCGGTGGACATGTACCTGCGCGAGGGCCGCGCCTATGTCGTGATGTCCGACTACTTCGCCTACTGGCAATGGGACGACGACGCCGACCCCCTGGGGTTCCATGGTAGTCGCGTGCTGGTCGTGGATGTGAACGACCCGACCGCGCCCGAGGAGATGGGAGGCTTTAGCGTTGAGGGGGAGGTCACGGACTCGCGCATCGTCGGGGACGTGCTCTACCTCGTCTCGCACCGCGACCCACAGTACTGGCGCTACGACACCTACGAGTGGGAGGACACCACCTGGGTGCTATCCATCGACATCTCCGATCCGACCGACATCAAAGAGGTGGATCGGGAAGAGTTCACCGGGGCGGGTCACACGATCCAGGTGTACACGAGCGGCATTAGCGTGGCGGCGACCGACCCGAACTACTACATCGTCGACGAGCAGAACGCGCGCCAAACCTTGATCACCTACCTGGACATCTCGGACCCGGCCGGGGACATCCATGTGGGGGGCAGTGCCTACGTCGAAGGCGTCGTCGCCGACAAGTTCAAGATGGACATGCACGACGGGCACCTGCGAGTAATCGCGCAGGACTGGTATTGGCGAGCGAACGAGCCAGCCAAGCTGCACGTGTTCGACGTGTCGGATGTCGACGACCTGGACAAGGTCGGAGAGGTCGCCATCTCGGGGGACAACGGACTGGACGACCGTTATACGCGACCCCAGGGCACCCGCTTCGCCGGAGACAAGCTCTTCATCAGCCTGTGCTGGAACGAACAGCGACTTTCGCTGTGGGTCCCCGTCTGTCGGATGGACTTCTACGACCTGGCGACCCCGAGCAACCCGGGGCGCGCCGGCTCGCTCCCCATCGATGGTGGGATTACCCACTTTGAGGTTCGTGGCGACCGGCTCATCTCTCTGGGCAACAACAACATCCTCGATCTCAACCGAGCCTGGCGTACGCGGGTCCAGGTGGGTCTGTACGACATCAGTTCCCTCAGCAGCATTCGAGAGCTTTCCACAACGGATTTGGGGGAATTCTCCTCCAACACCAATGCCCGCGCAGACTACAAGGCCTTCAAGGTGTTGGAGGACGAAGGCATGATCCTGTTGCCGCTGTCGTGGCGGGTCATCGAAGGCCGGGACCCGTTCGGCCGCGACATCATTCGCGGCTACAACGGTGCCCAGATCGTCGACTGGCAAGGGGATACGCTCGCTGCGCGCGGCCGCATCGAGCACCACGACTCGGTTCGCAGAGTAATTTCATTCAAGGATCGTGTCGTCGTGGTTTCCCAGCGTCAGCTGCGCGTGGTGGACGCGCAAGACCGCGACGACCCGGAAACGACCGCCCAGATGTTCCTGGTTCGCAACGTCGTCGATGCGTTCGAAATCCAGGACTACCAGGTGCAGCTGGGTTTCGACGAGGAGGACAGCAGCTTTCGGTTCTTCGTGCTGCCGTTCGGCGAGGATGACATGGCGGAGAGCCTGGCGGAGCTCCCGATCGACTATCACATGTATATGCGCCTAAGGTCGGGCGATATCATCCGCATGATCGGCTACGATCGGGTGAACCAGCGCCAGGTGATCAGGAACGCCGACTTCTCGGACCCGCTCTCGCCGAGGTGGCGAGGGGAGTACGTGATCCCGCAGGAGATCCAGCACATCTGGGGCGGCGGCCGCTACTACGGCTACTGGGGCTACTACGACTACTACTGGAACCGTTCCGCCGGACAACCGCTGAACAACGACTACTTGCCGGCGACCATTCGGGAGGTGGGAACCGACCAGAGCGGCCGACGTTTCTTCAAGAATTTTCTGCGCGTCATCGACCTGACCGACCCCGACAACCCCCGGCTTGCGGACGGCAGTATCGAGATGCCCGACTGGCCGTTCGTCAACCAGGTCACGCATGGCACCGTGCTGATGTCTGTTCACACGGAACCGGCCCTCGACGAAGACGGCAACCCAAAGCAGTTCCACGAGCGCTACTTCCTCGATCGGGTGGACGTAAGCGACCCCGACAGTTTCGCGCAGCTGCCAAGCATGAATATCCCTGGCAGGCTCGTCGACGTGGATGAAAGCGGCGAGGTTCTCTACACAGTGGACTACCAGTGGGATGAACACGGCAGGCGCCGCAACTCCCTGAACGTCTTGCACATCGAAGGGGACGAGGCGGTCCTCAAGGCGGTGCTTCCCGTCGGTGATGAAATCGGCCGGGCGCGCTACCTGGACCGGGAAATCTGGTTGGCCAGCCACAAGTACCCCTGGTGGGGCAGGAACGCGGAGACCCCCGATTCGCGGCAGCCCTACACGCGCCTGTCGCGCGTGACGATCGAGGAGGATGGCGAGCTTGCCTCCGACGAGCACCTGGATATCTGGGGCTATCACTTCAACCTGCTGGATATCGAGGGGCAAACGGCCATTCTGGCAACGCACTATCCAACCGGCCTGCTGGTGGTGGACGCGAGCGACCTCGAGAACGCCGAGATCGTCAGCGCCGCCCGGACCGTCGGATATGTTTCGAAGGTCGTGCCACACGAGGGTTACCTGTACATGCCCATGGGCAGCTACGGGGTGCGCCGCGTGGCTTACTAGGGGCGCGCACTCCTACTTGGGCCGTCCACGGCAGAGCGTGCGATGACTCACGGCAGCGCGAGAAGCAGTGCAAGCATTGTTCAGCGTCACCCCGCTGGAAAGGAACTGCTGAAGACCGACGGCAAGGCGTGGTGATGCATCACACGTTTCTGAGGAACCTACCCCGCCCGCATCCGCCATGACTTGCAGGCTGGTTTCGCTTTCGCGACCATTCGGTCATGGCTTTGGTGCAAAACGGGACCACCCACGAATGGATCGTACTGCAAACGGAACACGTCTTCGGCCGCAACCCATCACGGGCGGACACCTATCTCACCGGTCCCGAGGTCTCCCTGATGCACGCCACGATCCGTTGGAGACAAGGCGAGTGGTGCATCGCTGACCACAGTCGCAACGGCAGCTTCGCCGACGGCCACCCGCTCCCCAAGGAGTCCTGGGTGCAGCTCGGGCTAGGCCAAGAGCTCCGCTTCGGGTCCCCCAATACCTGCCCGTTTCTAATCATGGACCTCTCGCCTCCTAGCGCCTCGCTGGTCCCCCAAAACCCATCTGAGCGACCGATCCTGCTCACACACAACACCCTCTTGCCTGACGACGGGGCGCCCGAACTGTCGATTTACCGGCGCGAGGACGGACAATGGATGCTGGACCGGGCAGACGAGCTCCGCAGCCTAGAGGCGGAGGACACGCTGTGTGTGGCAGGCCGTAGATATCGCCTTGTGATCAACGCCGAGCTATTCGACACGTCGAGTCCCCGCGCCGCAACGACCCTGACTCCCGTGCTGCGCTTCAGTTTGAGCAGCGACGAAGAGCACGCACGCCTGGTCGTGCACCGAGGACCCGAGGCGATCGATCTCGGTGAGCGAATCCACCACTATTGCCTGGTGACCATGGCTCGACGACGCATCCGAGATGCCGGGATGAGTCTTCCTCCCGCAGCCCAGGGCTGGCTGTTTACCGATGAGCTGGCCAAGCTGTTGGGCATCGAGGTGGCCCATCTCAACATCCAGATCTACCGTGCACGCAACCAGCTGATGTCCGCCATCCCAGGTGACGAGCAGGCCACCAACGTCGTAGAAAGACGCCGCGGAAGCCTACGCCTGGGCGACATCGCGTTCGAAATCGTTCGTGGAACCACGACGGAAGTCCGCTACGAGCCGGCTCAACTCCCAGGGGGCGCCGAAGACCGCCCGGATCTCGACCGACAGCGCCGCGAATCGGCGTAGTAACATTTGTCTGGCCACAGGCTGCCAGCCCGTCTCGGTCCTGGGCGCCAGGGCCACGCCCGGTCTCTGCCTACCTATCCTGAACGGTGAGTGCCGGGCCCACCGGGGAGAGGGGGGCTGGACGTTACCCAACTTCGCGCGCCCTCGCTTTACTGCTCAGCTCCACGCCGCTGTCGCTTCATCCCAGCGCACAGGACCGCTTTCTTCTCGTGCCTCCAGGGCTGATCTCAATCAGTACCATTGCGTGCCTTGGTAACAGACGCTGGTTGAGCCCCAAATCGAAGACCGCCCTGCGAGCCATGTCAGCAGAAAGCCGACGGCTCCACCCATTGAAGACCGTCAGGCAGCCGCCCGCTCAATGGAGCGACTGATGAAAGGCTCCACCAGCGCTGAAGCCATGCGTGCCGCACGCGAGCCATTTTGAAGATGCCTTTCCAGATCGCCTCACGTAGCATCGTGCCCGGCTGCGCAGCTGAACTTGGGGGGGCTCGGCAAGATGACCTTGGAAACCCGCGGTGCACGTCGCGACGCCGCAATGAAACTACTGACGACGGTCGATACGGGCTTTCGGGCACCAGGGCGGGCGCCTGCCCACGCGAGCAAGTACGTTGGACGCTACCGGCTGTCCCGGGAACTCGGAAGCGGTGGCATGGGAGTCGTCTACGCCGCTCGCGACCCCAAGCTCGACCGCCAAGTAGCCGTCAAGCTCCTGCGTGCATCATGGGACAAGTCCCGCCTGGAACGTGAGGCGCGGGCTCTGGCGAAGCTCTCGCACCCCAACGTAGTAAGCGTCTACGACGTGGGAGAAGCAGAAGGGCAAACCTTCATCGCCATGGAACTCGTGGAAGGATGCACATTGCGTGCATGGCTTGCCGCAAACAACCGCAGTTTGCGTGAGGTCATAGAGATGCTCCTGCACGCGGGTCGAGGCCTTGCCGCAGCCCATTCAGCGGGTCTCGTCCACAGGGACTTCAAGCCTGAAAACATCATGGTTGGTCGCGATGGCCGCGCGCGCGTATTGGACTTCGGGATTGTCGCCCAAAGCGGCCCGGAAGCCGAGCGCATCCAAGGGCCCAGGAAGGACCCAGCGGCGACCCCAAGTGACCCCGACCTCAGGGGATCGGGCAACGGGCTCACCGGCACCGGAACCCGGGTCGGCACGCCTGCCTACATGGCACCCGAACAGTTGCGCGCAGAACAAGCGGACGAACGCGCCGACCAGTTCGCATTTTGTACGGTACTTTGGGAGGCGGTGCATGGGAATCGACCATTTCAGGGGGAGCGGGCTCAGCTTCTGCGACGCGTGCGGGACCTTCAACCGAACCCGCCAGCGAACCCGCGGATCGCGCCGCCCTGGCTGGACCGCGTCATGCGGCGGGGCCTCACGGTCGATCCGGCCCAGCGCCATCCATCGATGACCGCCCTACTCAAGGCGATGGAAGCGGGCCTTGCCCGTGAGGCCGCATCGGCACAACGCGTCGGTGGGCGCTATGAGCCGATTCATGCCCTCGCCGCACACAGCACCGAACCCATCCGTGCCATCGACCGCCTGACGTGCCGGGTCGTGGACCTGCGCCCCGTGATGCTTCCCGCGTCAAGCGCGAACGACACCGGCGCTCGTGTCGACCTCGTGCGTAGGTTCCGCGGACTCGCTGCGCTACACCACCCCAATCTCGTCGCGATTCTCGATTTCGGATTCTATGCTTCCGGCGCCCCCTACGTAGTCCTCGAGCCCGGCGACTCCGGTGTGGACCTGCGGTCAGCCGCACGCGAGCATGAACGGGAGCTTGTGCTGGACTACCTCGTCCAGCTGTTGCGCGCACTCAGCTGCCTGCATCGGCACAATGCCCCACTGGGAGGGCTGTGCCCGTCGGAGATCCGAATCATCTCCCACCAGCTCAAGCTCAGTCCGCTCGGCATGGGCCTACGGCCCTCTGGCCAGTCCTCGATCTATAGCGCACCCGAGACGCACCAAGGAACGCCCGCAACCATAGCGAGCGATCTGTACGCCTTCGGCGCCCTGACAGCCGACCTGCTAGCCCTCGACGGCCCGGACGAGGATTCCAAGGCCGACGGCCGGGAGGGAACGGTCGACCGGAAGCTCAGGCTCGTCACGGCCCGTCTGCAAGCGCCAGACCCCGCAGCGAGGTACGCCACCGCAGAGGACGTCATCGCCGCCTTGTCGGTTTGCCTGGGTCGACCGCTCGCAACAGAGACCCTGGCGACACGACAAACGCGCCTATCCGCGGCCCCTTTCCTCGGTCGCGACGCAGAGCTATCGTGCCTGCAAGCAGCCGTGCGCGCGACCCGTGACGGGCGCGGGAGCGCCTGGCTGGTGGGGGGCGAAAGTGGCGTGGGCAAGTCCCGCTTGCTCGACGAGGTCCACACGCTGGCCGCCGCGCACGGAGCCATTGTGCTGCGTGGCCAGGAAGAAAGCGAAGGCGGCAGCGCATCTCGGGCTTTTCTCGAAGCCCTGCGCTCATTGACAGCGCTTTCCGATATTGACGACTTCGAAGCATCCGTCCTAGTGGCGGCGGTCCCCGACCTCGCCACGCGCCTAGGCCGTACAGTTACCGCCGCGCAACCGCTCGACGGCCCCGCGACCCGAGCACGCCTGCTCCGGGTCGTGCAGGACATTCTACGTAGACAACTCCACCCAGTCGTACTGCTACTCGACGACCTACAATGGACGCGCAGCGACAGCCTGCAGCTTCTGCATGGGCTCTTGCCCTTGGCCTCGGAGATGCGCTTGCTAGTTATCGCCACCTACCGCGACGATGAGCGCCCTGGACTGAAGGACCTGCTGCCCGAGATGTTGGCTCTGGAGTTGCAGCGACTGCCTCGCGAGGTGATTCGTGACCTGGCCAGCGCCATCATCGGCCAACCCGGGCGACGCAAAGACGTCGTGGAGCTCTTACACCGGGAAAGCGACGGCAACCCATTCTTCTTGGTGGAGGTCATACGGGCCCTTTGTGAGGAAGCCGGTGGTGTCGAACGGATAGGCAGCGTCCCGCTGCCCGCAACGGTTTTTCCAGGGGGGATACGAAGGCTGGTACAGAGACGGCTTCGAGCCGTCCCAGAGGAGGCACGGATCCTGCTACAGCTAGCCGCTGTCGTAGGCCGCAACATTGACGAGCGCCTGCTGCAAGCACTCAAACCGCATGAGGACATGGGGGCCTGGCAGCGCACCTGCATCGAAGCGGGCACGCTGCAGCGCGCGGGCACCGTCTTGCGCTTTGCTCACGACAAGCTGCGCGAAGGCCTCTTGTCAGCGTTGTCAGACAACGAACGCACGGACTTGCACGCCCAGGTCGCCGCCGCCATCGAGCGACTCTATCCCGGCGACGAGACGCGCTATGGACCGCTGGCCTTTCACTTTGGGCGTTCGATGAATGCGGACAAGGAAGCGTACTATTCGGTACGCGCCGGAGAGGTCGCCGTCCGGCAGGGAGCGGTGCACGAGGGCATCGAACTTCTCGAGCGAGCCCACCGCCACGTCGCTCGCAACGACCACTCGCTGCCGCTTGCGGAGGTCGGTGTCAAGCTCGCAGGGGCCTACTACTATAGCGCCGACATGTCGACCGCGCTGTCGCTCGTCCGCAGCAGCATGCAAGCACTTCGTTTCTCCTACCCGACCGGTAGCATGCAGCGTGTCGCCGCACTGTGCTGGCACCTTTCGATACACATAAGCCATCGGATCTTCCCCGGCCTGGTGGGCTACAGGACACCCCAGCGACGGGCCGAAGCGCGCATCGCTTCCCGCGCGGCCGAGGAAGCAGCCAATATCAGCATCAGCCTTGCTAATGAGTCGAACGTACTGTTGTTCAGCCTGATCGCACTGAATCTGGCAGAGCGAGCTCGACACGCAAGCCTGTTTGCTTCCGGTCTGGTCGGCTACAGCCTCGCTTGCGTCGGTCTTCATCAAATCGCCCGGTCCTACTTTGCCGCCGAAGCGGGAGACTCCGATCCCCGCGTACGCTACTTCGTGATAACCAAGGCATCCTATCTAGTGGGCATCGGGGAGCTCGCTGAAGCAGAGGCCCTGCTCGACGAGGATCTCAAGGTCATCGAGGCCACCGGATTCAAGACCGCCGAATCGTACAACCGGTTTCTGCACGCCTATTGCGCGTACTATCGTGGACAGCTCGACTCGGCCGCCGTGGACTTCGCGCGTTCCCTGACGCAGGAGGACACCCGGCTGAACTTCACCCCTTCTGCTGCAATCAACGCCTGTTTTCGGGGCCGGCTGGGCGAAGCCGAAGCCCTGGTTCGACCGGCTCTCGACCCCGCGGTCCCGGCCTCGCCTCGAGCGACCGCATTTGGTGTCTTGGCCCTCATTCATGTGCAGCGCAACGCCATTCCCGAAGCGATCGAAGCAGCACGGCGAGCCCAGGACCTGCGCGTGAAGGGCCACTCGTTCGGATATTCGGGGGCGGGCTACTTCCTTGGAGTCGCTGAGGCCTATCTAGCCGAACTGAGCCGACTGCCACCAGGTGATGGCAAACGAAAACAGGTGCTACGCCAGCTTCGCAAGATTCTTCGCCGTAGCCGCGCCTGGGCGCGCGCGTTTCGCATCGGCCGGCCGCAAACCCTATTGTGTGAGGGCAGGCTGGAGCTGCTGCTCGGGCGAAGACCACGCGCGCAGGCTGCGTTTCGCCAGGGTCTCGCCCTGGCGCAGGACCTGGGGCTCGACCTATACGCGGCCCTCGCACACGAGGCGCTCGGACGACTGGAACCACAGGGCTCGTCCACGCGAGAGCACCACTTGCAGGCCGCCAGCGTCGGCTTCATGGGCGCTGGCGTCGAAGCCACTTTCGGCACGCACGAGGACCTCACACCGCGGTACTGGCGGCTGCTACCCGCTCGCTGCTAGCATCCGTGCGCCGCGCGTGAGCTAGCAGAGCCACGTACCCCGCGTCCAGCATGACGCAGGCAACACAGAGAACGTACAGCAGGAGACGCGTCTGGTTCGCGTCTCTGTACAGCCCCTGATAGATCACGACAAAGCCTGCAGACGTCAGTCCGTTACCCAAGAACTTGCACCAGGCGATGCCGTAGGCGTAACCGTCTGCGTTCCTGCGTTGGAAGTACATGAGAAAGAACAGCACGGACATCATGACAGCGATAAGATAGGCGTCGATGAAGCCATAGCGGTCCTCGAACGCCCGGTCCAGCGCGTACTGAACGACGAGCGCAAACAGGAACGTGACTGCAATCACTGGGTAGTAGAAGCGACGTATCTCGGGGATGGACTGCTGCGCCCGTCCGTATCGAAGCAGTGTCCATACGATCACCGCATCCAGGCACAGCCAAACGATGTCTCCAATGCGCCACAACGCAACGGGGGCAATCGTGACGACAGCCGCCAGCAGTTCCCAGGAAAAGTTGGCGCAGATGGCGACCAGCGGGATGGCGTAGGTCCGCTGTCGAAGCCCCTGAACAATCGCAAGTACGTAGACGCCGAACCAAAACGCGGTACCGACGTCGACCAACAGCATGGCGCTGAAATCGCCACCCAGACCGTGGGAATGGCGACTAAGATGCCCGGGCACGGGACTACTCCCCCTGCACGTCGGCTAGGCCCCAGCGGTGCTGCAGCGCATCGGGTATCAAGAAGGGCGCTCGCTTGCCTCCGCGCTCAACCAGGAGCATGCCCTCGATCATCTTGCGACTCGCGTAGCTGACCACCTTGTCGGTCAGCGCATGCCCGAACTCGAGCTTGCAGAGAATGTGGTCGAAGTCGATCAGCAGCCGCTCGAGGTGCCGGGTCCAGTCCGTTGGGGGAACGCCCAAGAGATCCGCAATGTTTTGCCCTGTGAAGGGATCGTGGTCGAGGAATAGGCGAATCAGGCTTACGGGAAATCCGTGGAGCGGCTTGGGCAACAAGCCCCGATAGCCCTCCACAAGGGCAGCCGCCAGTACACGCCCAGCCTCAGACTCCGCAATCTGCCGCTGATGGATCCTTCCTGTAAGCTTCCGTGCGTCTTCGAAACTGGACGGGATGAGCTCGGGGTCGATTCCCATGATCCGCCCGATCGCCATCCAAGTGCGAAAGTAGGCATCACGATCGGCATCCGCCAAAGTGACCCCGAGGGCGCGAAGCCCCTCTGGCACGAGGAACCCGAACGACATCAACGTGCCCGCAAGATCCTCTTGATTGATCGGAATGCCAAGCTCCCCCTGATCCCAGGGATGCTTGCGGTCGCTGAGCAGTAGATGCCGCACGGCTGCGTGCATGAGCCGGACCTTTTGGGCATCACGTAGACCGCGACCGTGGGCGCCGAGCCCGCCCGGGGCCATCACATCGACGACCATCTGCGTGGTCTCGAACACCCGCCGGATGGGCTGGGCCGTGAGGCGACCCGTTCGATAGAGCACCTGGACACCCTTCTTGGCCGCATAATCCGCGGGCAGAGAGTAGAACCCCAGCACCGCAAGGATCTCGGGCCCCAAGAGCCCGAAGAGCTCCTGCGCCCGCCCCACATCACTCGGGTCCACCGGCGGCAACTCGGCAGTGGTGTCGAGATAGTCTCGCACAATCTCAGGTAGGGCCTGGGAAGGCAGGCCATCGTTTTCGACCAGCGTTCGCATCAGGGCGTTGACGGTATCGACGTCGCCACGCTCGAAGAGCTCGCCTATCACACGATCAGCTGTTGAATCGCCAACCTGTCGCATGCCGTCCAGGTAAGCGTCCGTCCAGGACGTTTCGGTCATATTCCCCCTTTGCGCCGCCCACTGAGCCCCTCGCAACGCTAGAAGGGCGCTACCGTGATTGGCTGCCTGCTTACAGCGTAGCGACGCCGGCCCACCGGTCACCATTACATCTGCGTTACACCGGCGGGCTATTCCCGACGTCCATTCCACGACAGGTAAGCACTTTGCCTACGCTGACCCCGTGCCCTAACCTTCCAGAGAATCGCTGGGGCCCGGCAGGACAGCCCAGCGCGTTGTCTCCGCCCCGGCCTGTAATGGGAACGTAATCGACGACGGTCCATCGCACTGATTTGGTGAGCGCATGGACATTCTGGTGGTAGACGACGACGAAGGCATTCGGACTCTATTGCAGCAGCAGCTCTCCGGCTTCGGCTATCGCGTCGACGTCGCCAAGGACGGCCACGATGCGCTTATGCGCCTGACCAACGCAACCTATCGGCTGATCCTGACGGACTATCACATGCCCCGACTCGATGGTCCCGGCCTCATCGAGCGCGCCAGGGAAACCGTCCCCAACCTCCCCTGTGTGCTGATGACGGGCTCCCGCTACAATGCCCAGCACTGCAACGGCGTCCCGGTGATCGAAAAACCGTTTCAGCTCACGGACCTGGATCGCATCCTGCGGCATTGCCTACGCTGATCTCAGGTGGGATCAAGAGATCCGGTGGGTCGCGATACGGCTGTCGCGGTACCATGATGCGCCGCCATCGAGGCTAGCTGCTACCCCGGGGGTACAAAGCCGAGAGGCGCGCCTTCCACATCAAAACGATGCGTACGGACGCTGTAGTCAAGGTCCATCCCAAACTCTCGACCCGCCCAGACGATCGCGTAGCTGCCGTCTCCGAGCCGCGCGATCGCAATCTCTCCGTCGTGCAGCGCCTCGTAGACAAAGCGCGGAGCCCTCTCCATTTCCGCCTGCCCCGGCCGGAGCACGTAGAGGTGCAAGCCCTCGAGATCGTCGAGGGATGCCACGGCAAACCCTCCGTTCGCTGGGCGTGTCAGAGCCACACCCGCTGGAAACTCCAGCAATGGAGCGGCAAGGGGCACCATCTCCGCACCGACCAGACCGGCCCAGAGGCTTCCATCGGTGATCCACGTGGCCGCGGGTTCGGACCCCTCACCAAGTGCGATCGCCGTGACATAGGCGTCCTGGGCCGTCATGGTCTCGGGCGCCACCTCGCGGGCGGCACCTGGTTCGTTGAAACGCACCGTGCGCAGGACAGCATCCGCCTCTCGAACCACATAGGTCGAGCGCAGGTGCACGGGAAAGGCCGCATGCACGGATCCGTCGTCTCGATAGGCCAGGGTGGAACGCCTGACCGTGAAAGGAGAGCCGCCCTCGTCGCTTTCATCGGTAAGGGCAAAGGCAGGGCCGGCGGCCGCGTGGTCCGCACCGAATGCTCGGGCCCACAAAGCACTCTTCCCGTCGTGTTCGGTTGCCCAGGCGATCACGTACCGCCCGTCGCTGGCGCTCGCGATCGCAGGTGCCGAGAAGGTAGTCTCCGGGGCATCGTCGGTCACGGCCAACACGTCCGAGGTCGGTTGATCGTCCACGTCATAGGCGCGTCGGAATACACCCGGCTGTCCGAACGCCTCCCCACTCCACACGAACACGACACCCCCGTCTGGCGTGAGTGTCATCTGCGCTTCGACCTGCTCGTGGGAGCCGCTATCATCCGGCTCAAATCGATCGCCCACGGGGCCGGACGTTGAGAAACGACGAGCGACGAGCCTACCGATACGCCCGGGCGCTACACGACGCCAGGCGACCATGACGGCACCTTCACCGTTCGCGGCGATCGCAGGCGCGCCCGGAGGTAGGTCGCTGGCATGCAAGAGATAGGGCTCCACCGCGCAGTCCGCGCAACCGTCACCCTCTACGTCATTGCCATCGTCGCACGCTTCCCCGTTTCCCACGATCCCATCACCACAGACGGGTGCGCACTGCGGGGTCGTCGGCCCCCGCGCAACCGCCCCGCACGCCTTGCATGGCTTGCATACCGCGCAATCCTGGTCCGGGTCCCAGTTGCCAGGGCACGTGTTGCAGTCATCGCCACTCCAGTGATTGCGACAAACACCGCATTCGGAGGCGGGGTCCCAGTTGCCAGGGCAAACATCGCAGTCGTCGCCCTCCCAATGGTTGAGGCACGCACGACAGCCGCTCTCGAGACTGCGGCGGGGTTCACAGGCATCGCAGTCGGGGCCCGACCAAAACGGCTCGCACGTACAGCCAAGGCCGTCCACCGAAGCATCTGTCTCGGTGGCGCTACAGCGACCATGTTCGCCGCAATCCGTGATCAGTTCCCGCTCGCCACAGGCATTCTCTTCGTAGACGGCATTGTCCACGCACATCGACGCCTGCACGCGCGGGACACACTCGATCCCGGTCGACGTGCGTGTGCACGCTTCACATGGCTTGCATGCACCGCAGGGGTGGCTCGCCTGGTCTACGTCAAAGCGCTCATAGCACCCTGAGGTGGTGGTCAACCAGGCAGCTACGCATAGGCGCGGCAGGATCGAGCGCACCCGCACCACGGCTAGCGCGATGCTCGGCCAATCCCCCCCGGGTCCCTCCGCGACTGCCATGCTGGTCACCATCTACAGGGCTCCCCGGACGTGCAGGCCGGCGCTCGAGGGTGTGAGCCAGGGTGCGGCCGCAAAGCCAGCGGGCGGCTCCGGCTGTTCCGGTATGGCAGGCAAGCCAAGGAGCAGTGCGGCAGCGACAGCCGTGACGGTGCCACCGGCGACGATCAGCGCGAGACCGGCGGCATGCTGCCAGTCGCGGGTCGACATATTGTCCTCCACTTCGGTCGCCAGCTTGGCGCGGCGCACCCTATTCGTCTCGCGCTGCCACGCTTCGTATCCTTGCTCGGCCTCCACCGCGTGCTTGGCGGCCACCGCCGCCAGCACGCCCCCGGTGGCGATCAACGCAGGCCCGAGTCCGAGACCAAGGAACCCGAGCGTCTGCGTCGGTTGGCGCTCCTCGCGTACCGCGTCTGCGTCGGAACGCCAGGCATCTAGCCGGCGCTGATATGCCCGACTCGCCTTCTGCCGCTGCAGCGCCCGCTCCTTGGCCAGCTCGCGCGCCCGTCGAGCGCGCTCCGCGGCCTGGGCGGCGAGGTGGCTTTCCAGTCGCTTTCGCCTAAAACTCCGCCGCTCGGCGCGCTGCTCTGATGTCAGCGCAAGTCGAACTGCGCTGTCAGACCGCGCCCTGCCCCGGAGCGCAAGCGCACGACAGACGCCCTGACCTGGTCCCCATATTGCACCTCCACGAGATAGTCCGCGGCGGGCAAAGCGTCGCGAAAGGGCGCCTTGCCGACAAGCTGGCCGTTGACTCGCACCTCGGCAGCCAGCTCGGTGACATCCGCGCGCGGCCCGAGGTTTCTGACGCCGCGCGCCAGCACCTCTACGTCAACGAGACAGCATGCAAGCGTCTGAGCGGGCAGGTTTGTCTCCGGTGTCACCACTGCGGCCGCCAGGTCGTCGACATCAAGCTCAGCTGAAGCCCCCTGCCGTCGGGCCGGCGGTTCCCGGGGAACGCAGATGCCAGCGCGCGTCCTGTACATCCCGGGCACGCATTCTGCGAAGCAAGCCGGGGCGGCGGTCGAGCACCCGTCGCTTGGTCGCGTCGCACCCACGGACTCCGAAGCCGGCGAGTCCTTCCTCGGCAAGTCACCCTTCCCATCGTCCCCGACATCGACCGCCGGACTTGCAGCCACCTGGGCGCTGGCCACGGTGGCCGTGAGCAGGACGGGCAGAACGAACACGGCCCTCATGGCATCCCTTTCATCGGAACGCAGCGCCCCCCATGGCAGATCTTAGGGGTTTCGCATTGCGCATCATGGGTGCACGCGGCCTCGCCCGCGTTGGGGATCTGCGGGGCTATCTCAGGCGACCGAATGGGCCCTAAAGGTGCCTCAGTAGAGGTGACTGGCACCGAACTCAAGGACGCATACCCACTCTGGTTCGCTTCCTCGGTGGCGACCCTATACTCCTGACAGGCCGCGATGCGATTGGTACCGACGACCGCCGAAGCCAAGAACAACGCACCAATCACGAGCTCTCCCGCACCCAGCGGCACCCGGATGTCGTCATCGACCTCGTCTGATGTGAAGGCGCCAATCGCCCCCAACCCCTGAATGCCGGCCAACACCGAGTCGACAACGGGTGCGGCATTGCTCGTGGTGCACGAGGCGGGCGGAACGGCCGCGCCCGGTGGCCCCAACTCCGGGGGTCCGCTGACGAACACAAACGAGCAGCTCGACAGCATCAAGGCACACAAGCAAGCAGCGCAGACCCGCATGACAACGCCGATCGTACGACGTCCAAAGCACTTCTACCAAGCTGGGCAAATGACGAGATCCAGAGCGGGGTGACCACTAGCCCGCACGCGCGTCTGCACACACTGTATGAGCAAAACACAAGCACCACCGCTAGCCCGCATCCATCACCAAGGCACGTGATGATCGTGCAAGTGATCGGCTTCGCAGGGCTTTCGGTGAAGG
>JAPPOR010000954.1 GCA_028817905.1 Myxococcales bacterium | reverse complement strand
TCAGGGCAGCGATCGCCTCCCTGTGACGTCGCAGGCGCACCAGGCACAGGGCGCGATTGTAGCGAGCTTCCGGCGCCAGGGCATGGTCCGGGGCAGCGTGCAGGTACCGATCCCAGGCACGCAGCGCTCGGTGCGGCGCACGCTTGGCGAAGTGCAGGGAGTGGGCCCGCGCGTAGAGTTCGCCCGCTTCCAAGTTGGTGCTGGGGAGGCCCTGCCCGCGCACCATGGAGCGCTTGGCACTCGAGGTGCGCGCAACGGGCGCTTGCTTCGTCGCCGCACGCGCCTTGGGACGCGCTTTTTCGCGTCTGCGGGGGGGAGCTGGCAACGGTTCGGGTGTTGCACCGCCCGGGACAGGTTCGACTACGGGTCGGCTGAAAGCAACCCGAACGGGCTCGGGTCTTGAGGCTGGTTGCTGCTGCCCTGCATTCGGAGGGGCCTCGGAGTCCGCGGCCGCAGGTCGAGGCGCGTACGCCTGCGGCTCGCGTGGGCGGCCGTCGCCGTACTCGACGTACACCGCCATGCACGCGGCCGTGGCGGCGAGCGGACCGACGACCCACATCGCGAGTGCGCGTGTACGCTGTGACCGGTCGTGGCGCTTGCGAAGGCGCTGCACGATCAGGCGTTCGCTGAGGGTGGGATCCTCGGTCGATCCGTCCTCGCCGCGTAGCGCGAGCACGGCCTGCTGTAGCGAATCGGGTCGAGTCATGGTGCCTCCTCGAGCAGCGCGCGGAGCTTGCGCCGCGCATGGTGCAGGCGGGTTCGAACGGTCGGCGCCGGCACGCCGATGACGTCCGCCGCCTGGGGCGCTGACATGCCCTCGACCTCGCACAACACAAAGGCAGCGCGTTGCTTCAGGGGCAGGGCGTCGAGCGCGCGGCTCAGCCGGTCCGCAAGCTCGCGGCGCCGGATCTCCGACGGTGAGGCTCGATCGCGGTTCGCTTCCTCGGCCGCGTATCGCGCCATCGCCTTGCGCCGCCGCGCCGCGGCGCGGACGTGGTGGCGGGCGTGGTTGAGCGCGATCGCACGCAATAGGGTGCGCACGCTGCTGTCCCCCCGGAAGCGCTCCAGTGCCCGTGGCAGGGCGACAAAGACGTCCTGCACCAGGTCTTCGGCGGCCTGATGGTCGCCGAGCAGCCGCCGCGCGAAGCCGCGCAGGTCCTCGTGGTGCTCGCGGTAGAGCTCGCGTATGGCGCGGTCGTCCAGGCCAGCGCGTTCCCCTGCACCATGGGTGCTGGTCTTGGAGGTCGCCGGTGGCGTGCGCCAGTCCATGCGGATGCCGATGGTCTTGCTCACGTCATCCCCCGCTCCAGCCTCACCAGCCCACCTGCCAGCCGACCTGGGCCAGGGGCGAAAAGCTATCCACCAGCAGCCTCCCACCCAGGTACGGGAGCACGTGCACGTCGTCGTCCAAGCCCCCGCTCACACGTAACACGAAGCCGTTGTTGTCGCCCACGGCAAACCCGATGGTGGCGTGGAGCGCGACGCTGAAGAACCCCTCCGTGCCGGTTTCCCCCACTTGCAGGTCCAAGCCCGGTTGATCGACGATCCCCGCCAGGCGGTAGCCCACCGATGCGCCGAGCTGCAGGTAGGCCTCATCGTGTCCGAGCACGCGGTATTCGGCGGTGACGGGAAAGGTCAGCTGGAAGAGACTGACCCGTCCGGCGCGCTCGTCGTCCCCATTCATCAGGAGCGCATCCGTCCTGCCGTAGGCCACCTGTACGCCCAGGGATAGCTCAAAGCGCCCCAGCCGCCGACCCTGCTGCAGGGTGGCGAAGAACTGCTCGTCTGGGCCCAGATCGAAGCCGAGTAGGGCGCTGGTGATCCACTTGTCCGCAAGGTACGCAGGTGGTTTCGGGCCCGGCCCCCCGGTTTCGGTCGTCTTGGCGGAGCTGGGCGCCGCCGCGTCGCGTTCGGGTTGCGGTGCCACGGTCGGCTGGGGTGACACCGTGGTTGGTGACACCGTGGTTGGTGGCGGTGCGGTCGGTGGCGGTGCGGTCGGTGGGCTGGCCTCACCATGGGACGAACCGGCGGACTGTGCCGGACCCGGTGCTTGCAGTTCCGTGACGAGGGCGAAGGCCTCATTGCGTACCAGGTTGCCCGCCAGGTGCGCGGCCAGCGCGGGTGCGTCGCCGGCCGTGGCCAACGGAACGCTTCGCGACAGGCTCTCGCGCGCAGGTCGGTACGTCACCTGCAGCTCGTTCTGCGGCGTAAGCGCAATCGTCAACGTGGGCGCCTGCTCAGGCGCCTCGCTCAGCATCTGCACATCCAGCTCACGGGTGATCGCGCTCCGAATCGCCTCCCGGTCCAGCTCCTGCGTCGTATCCTCGAAGCGCAACAGGACGGAACCGGGCAGCGGCTGGGCAGCCGCGCGTCCAGCCGGCAAGAGCGCGACGAACGCAAGGAGGAACGCGAGAAGGAAGAAGCAAGCGAGCACTGGGGTGGACGCCATCGTTCGGCTCATGCCAGGTAGTGCCCGCAGGGCTCCGGAGCGTTCATTTCGTAACGTTGAGCCCTGCGCATGGGCCTAGCCCGAACATGAATGATCCTGGCTAGGCAGGACCATCGCTTCGCACACCGTCTACCCTTTGAGTCGGAGCACCAGCTCGACCCTGGAGGTGACCCCAAGCTTGCGATAGATCGATTCGAGCTGGTTGCCGATCGTTCGAGGGCTGCTGCCCCGGGCCTGCGCGATTTCTCGGGCGCTTTGACCCTCGAACACCCGCCGAGCGACGTCCCTTTGTGACTCTGTCAGACCCGGGGGGAACCGGGGGATCTCCTCAGGAAAGCTGAGCACCACCGTGTCTCCAAGGTCTTTCACCACCACCAGATCGGCGGGCGTGGGAACCTGGGCCTGCGCCCCAGGGTCGGCACGTTCCTGTCGCTCCGATCGTTCCTCTGGATCCAGCAGTGCCTCGGCGGTCATGTTTGATACTTGCCTTGTCACGACTGCAATTCCCCACCCCGCGAAGCCTGTTCGCGGCTAGCGCTCAACCGTGTTCCTGAGCTCACCCCGAAGACTCGGTCGTGTGCATTGCCAGACCAATTCCGCTTCGGGCGGCAGCAGCCTCCTCTTGGAGATTCACTAGGACCAGGCCTTGGTTTCGGAGTGTGCGATGAGGCGGACTAGCTCCACACGCGAACTGACGCGCAGCTTCGCCATCGCTCCGTGCAGGTGTGAGGAGGCGGTGCCCTCGCTGATGCCCAGATGGTAGGCGATCAGTTTGTTGCTGTGGCCCCGCGAGGCGAGCGCCGCCACGCGGGCCTCCATCTGGGTCAGGCCCAGCTGATCGCGCACGTTTTCGGAGTTCTTGTGGGCGACTACGAAGCGCCTGCCGTCGGCGTCGAACCGCTCGACCAGGGACCAGCGACCGTCGACCAGTCCCTGCCAGACCTCTACGGCTCGTTCGTCTCGCCCGCTCTGCTGCGCGCGCGCCCGGTCGATGTTGCGTGCCATCTCGACCAGCGCTGCCTGCGCGGTCGAGGCTTGTGCGCTCCCCTCGGCGTGTACGACGCGCATGCTGGCCGCGTCCAGAATAGCGCCATCGTCCGGCTCCAGCGCATCGGCGTCCTGTTGAGTGGCTGCAAGCTGTCGGCGCAGCCGGTAGCCGGCTTTTAGGTGGGCGCTCAGCATCAGGTACAGCTGGCGCTGCCGCGGGGTCAGCACGGGGGTGGCCGGCAGCCCGGTGGCGAAGACCGTCGTCCCGTGACCGTCGATGTGGTCGCACTTGAGAAAGAACACGTCGCGCACGCCCTTGACGCCCAGGGTATACATCCAGTCGGGCCCCAGCTTGCGGAGCTCTGATTGCAGAAGCAGTTCGGACGACTGCCCAAACAGACCCTGTAGTACGCGCCGGTAG
>JAPPOR010000440.1 GCA_028817905.1 Myxococcales bacterium | reverse complement strand
CGCTTGCGGGGATCTTGCCCGCGCTGAGTCAGGCGTTATGTCGCGCTGGCGACGTCGTTCCTTACGCCGGTGCGTCCTAGCCCGCATCCATCACCAAATCACGCGCCCTCGCACAACTGTTCGACTCCGCAGCGCTTGCGCTTCAGTCGAAAAGTACAGCGAGTATTCCCTCCTTCACCGAAACCCCTGCCAAGCCGATCACTTGCACGATCGTCACGTGCCTTGGTGATGGATGCGGGCTAGCTAGCGCGAAATCTCTCGGGCATCGGGATCGGCTGGTCTCGTCCGGCCGACGAGTCGAATCATACCCATGTAGCGACCCTTGTCGGCCGCGACGACATGCGCTTCGTCCCCACCTTCCTCGGTTCTCTGCCAGAGCTCACCTGCCTCCGGAAGATTGTCTGACCGTTCAACATCGACTAGTCCTGTGCGTGCCCAGTGGTGGCGCCACCAATGCGCCGGGTGCCAGCTCCAACAGTCTTGTCCCCAGAAGGGCCGCAAGTGCTCGGGAAGGTGGTCGCCGATGTCCTGAGCGAAACCAGGCATGACGACACCGATTTGGCCGCCCGGCGCTACAAACGGTGCGAGATAGGCGAGGTAGAGGTCGTCGGTGCCGAAGTAGATGTAGGAATCGATGGCTATGATGGCGTCAAAGAATCCTTTCGCGTAGGGGAGAGAGCGGGCGTTCGCATGAATCGGTGTGACTTCATGTTGCAGGCCCGCCTCACAGATGCGGGTCCAGTTTTCGTCCGCTCCGATCCACAAGTCTGTGGCCCACACGCGCACGCCGAACTCTTTTGCCAAAAAGATGGAGCTCGCCGCGCGGCCGCAGCCGAGATCCAGCACCCGCATGCCTGGCCGCAGGTCCATGGCCTCGTAGAGCCACTCGGTCAGCCACAGCGGATTGGGCCCCATGGCGGCGTCGCGCATCCAGCGGGCGTCGTACTTGGCTGAGCGGGGGAAACGCTCCGGCCAGATGACGTCCCGGTTCCCCGATACTGGGCTGCCGTGCTCCGCGTCGTCAGTCATGACCGCAGTGTACCGTCTTGCGCCGATCCGCGCCGCATCAAGCGCGCGCCACGGGGCTTCGGAGACACGTGGGCGGTGGCGGCCGTTCCAGGTCGCGGGTTGGGTGGTGCCGACGGTCTCCCGCATCTATTCAAAGCATGGCGCTGCGGTCACCGCTACGGAGGAAGTAATATCGAGCGCGTGCTCGTTGGTTGTCAGTCTCCTAGCTGAACACAAAATACGACCGTGGTCCGCGGCTGGATCATCGCGAAGCACGAATGTGACATTCATCCAAGCTGCGGACGATTGTGAGTACCGTTCTGCGAGCTGCAGCGAAGAAACCTCGCCCGTTCGCCACGGCAGCGTTCTCGCATCCGAGGTCAAGAATTGACGGAACCACGCACGGCGCTAGCTCGTACCTAAGTCCGAGTTGAACGATGCACTGGCCTCCTTACAAGCTAGCTACGCGCGACTATCTCGCTCAGGCACAGAAGAAGTACAGCCGAGTGGAGCGCATCTATCACGTCGGCCAACACCACAGTTGGAGTGGCAAGGACGTCCTGAGAGACTTGCTCAGGAAGCATGGTGGAATCGACTTGCCCCCCGACAAGCGTGCCGCGCTGCGTGAGATCTCTTCGACACTCCTGTGGGGCGAGCTGGCCGCCTGGTCGATCAGCGCTGACCTGGCACTGCAGCTCAAGACCGTGGAGGCCAAGATGGCAGCCACATCCCAGACTCACGACGAGGCGCGGCACTTTTATACCTTGCGGGACTACCTGCTTGAGCTGGGAGGAGAGCTTCCTCAACTCGACGGCTACAGCCACACAGTGCTTACTTCTATTCTCGACAGCAGCTGTCTCGCCGAGCAGCTGTTGGCATTGCAGTTGATCGTAGAAAACCTAGCTGTCAACACGTTCAAGGCGTTGCAGAAAGCGCAGGTCGAGCCCGTGCTTGCGGAGCTCCTGTCCTACTTTGAGCGGGACGAGGCACGGCATATCGGGCTGGGCGTGCTGTATTTGCCCGAACTGCTCGAGCAGCTCACGCCGCTTCAAGCGTTTCGGCTACAGCTGTTCCAGGTCAAGGTCGCTACCCTCATAGGCTGGGGCGCGCAGCTTCGGCGGCCGTACTATGAGGCGCTCGGTATTGACCTCAACGCGTCCATGCGGCGAGGCATGCGGCTCCATTTGGAAGTCCTCGCTGGCTTGCGGTCGCATTGCGAGACCGAGCCGCGGGCGATCTTCATGGCGTCTGCGGAGCAGCAGCGGATGAACGACCTTAGCGTCGATCTGTTCTTTCCTCGCGCGGGGAGCCACCAGCCGCAATGGCAGCGCGTGATGCTCGGCGCGACGAACGCGGTGGCGGCGGTCGGCGAGCGACTTCTCGCCTAGGGAGCTGATGATGGTGCACAAGGTAGACATCTTCAAGAACGCCTGGCGCAACGTGGTAGCGGGCGGTCTCTTCGCGGCTCGCGGGCTCAGCTACGGGGCGATGCTGGTGCTCTCCAGCACGCTAGGTGGACTGGAGGCTCCAAGGCCCAGTGGGGAAAACGACGGTCTCGAGCAACGCCGAGAACCGAACTAGGAGCATGACCAATGGCCAAGACCGAAAGCGAAATCCAACGCTACATCGTCGGCAAAGTCGCTGATGCCCTGTCAGTGGCGCCGGAAAGTGTGGACCCAGATGCGCCGCTGGACGGTCTGGGTATTACCTCGCTCCACGCGGCCACCATCTCAGGGGAGCTCGCGAGATGGCTGGGAGAACCACTCTCACCGACCCTCCTATGGGACTACCCCACCGCCGCGGAGTTGGCGGGCTACCTTGGCCGGCGCTCGATGCGCTGAGCTTTTGCCCCTGTTGTCTCGCAGATCTGAAAGGACATTGCAGCCATGCCGAAGACCTCAGCGTACGCGACCTTTTCTGCTGACACTCCGCTGGTGCCACATTCGATCGAACGTCGTGCTCCCGGCGCCAAGGATGTGGCTATAGACATTCTGTACTGCGGCGTTTGCCATTCTGATATCCATCAGTCCCGGAACGAGTGGGGGCATTCGGTATTCCCAATGGTTCCAGGTCACGAAATCGTCGGCCGGGTGCGCGAGGTGGGTTCCTCGGTCGAGACGCTCGAGGTTGGTGATCGGGTTGGAGTGGGAAACCTGGTCGACTCCTGCAGGACCTGCGAGGCCTGTCTCGGCGATTTCGAGCCCTTTTGTATGAAGGGCGCTGCGTTCACTTACAACAGTAGCGAGATGGACCGGAAGACTCCGACCTTTGGCGGCTACTCCAAGCGGATTGTGGTTCCCGAGCATTTCGCCTTGAAGCTTCCCAAAGAGCTCGACCTGCCCGGCACCGCGCCACTGCTATGCGCAGGGGTCGCGACCTACGCCCCGCTTCGCCGCTACAACTGTACTAGTGGTAGCCGGGTTGCAGTCATCGGACTCGGTGGACTTGGTCATCTTGCCGTAAAGTTCGCCGCTGCGATGGGTGCCGAGGTCGCGGTGCTGACTTCTTCTCCCTCGAAGGTGGAGTCGGCCAAGGCGCTCGGCGCCAGAAGGTGTCTTCCGATGGCCGGGGAGGCAACGTTTGCGGAGAACCTCGGCGCTTTTGACCTCATCTTGGACACGGTTTCAGCGCCCCACGACTACAACGCGTACCTGAGCTTGGTGAGGCCCGGCGGCACGATGGTGGTACTGGGTGTCCCGCCTGAGCCCTCCCCAGTGGCTGCGTTTTCGCTGGTCTTCGGGAACAAGCAACTCGCCGGATCACTGGTGGGAGGTCTGGCGCTTACACGGGAGATGCTCCACTTCTGTGCACGCCACGGAATCGCCGCGGAGGTTGAAGTGATTCCGATCCAGGAGATCAATGAAGCCTATGAGCGAGTGCTCGATGGGCAGGTCAACTACCGCTACGTGATCGACATGAACTCCTTGGAGTGATGAGTGCGTCGGGGCTCTGTCGAGGCCCCGGCGCCGAACTTCCGTGTCCTATTACCCCGAGAACGGAGGAACCGAACCAATGATGGCCAATGCGGATCGAGTCCGCCATGTACTATCCAAGCTCACCCGTACCGAAGGGCTCGCCAATGACGACGACATCTTCGGTCGGGGTTTTCTGAACTCGCTGAACGCGGTCCAGCTCATCTCACTCATTGAGAGCGAATTCGGGGTTCGGGTCGAGGACGCAGACCTGGACATCACGAACTTTCGGTCTGTTGTCGCGATCGCGGGGTTCGTTGCCCAGAAGACCGGGGCCGAGGAGAGAACGTCATGAGCGAGCGTCACATAGGCGTCGTGGGTGCCGGCGTCATTGGTAGCGGAGTTGCCCACGCGCTCGCCCAGACCGGGCATCGCGTTTTGCTTGTCGACAAGGACGAAACACAGCTCGAGCGCGCTTGTGACCAGATACACTCGCAAGTGCGCGCGGTCTCCTTGTTCGGACGACGCAAGGTAGCTCCAGAGGACGTCATGTCACGGATCGAAGCGACGAGCGACCTCAGCATGCTCAGCGCAGCTAGTTTCGTGGTCGAGAACGTGACGGAGCGGTGGAGTGTGAAGCGGCCGGTCTATGCGGCGATGGACAAGATCTGCCCGGACGACTGCATCTTCGCAGCAAACACCTCGGCGATTCCGATCAGCCGGATCGCTTCGTCGACCCGTCGCGCGGACCGCGTGCTCGGGATGCATTTCATGAACCCCGTACCGATGAAGCCGTTGGTAGAGCTGATCAGGAGCCAACAGACCTCGGCAGCAACCTTGGACCGCGCCCACGGGCTTCTTGCCTCGATGGACAAGGAGGCTGTGGTCGTTCGGGACGTCGCTGGCTTTGTATCGAACCGAATCCTCATGATGACCATCAACGAGGCGATTCAGTTGGTTCATGAGGAGGTGGCGTCGGCACCCGACGTCGATCGGGTCTTTCGCGGATGCTTCGCGCACGCCATGGGACCCCTCGAGACGGCCGATCTGATCGGCCTCGATACGATTCTCGATTCGATCGAGGTACTCCGCGAGGCTTACGGTGACGGCCGTTTTCGGCCGTCGCCTCTCCTGGTGCAGCTCGTGGAAGCGGGTCAGGTCGGCCGCAAATCGGGGTCCGGCTTCTACGACTACAGCCAGCGGGTGGCGACATGAACGCACTGTCGGGCAAAGAGCCTGTTGATCTGTCGGACAAGCGGAGGCAGCAGGGCACGCTCGAGGCTTTTCGGGCGTTCGCCGCCGAGGAGCTGACCCCGTTTGCTGGGAAGTGGGACCGGGAGCAAGCACTGCCGTCGGAGACGATCACGAAGATTGCGGAACGCGGCTACTTGGGGATGCTGGTTCCCACCGAGTATGCCGGCCAAGGCGAGGACTTTTCGACGTTCGGACTGTTGTGCGAAGCGGTTGGGGGGGCCTGCTCTTCGGTCCGGTTCCTGCTGACTGCACATACGATGGCGGCGCAGGCGCTTACGCGCTGGGGGAGCCCGGCCTTGCGGTCGAGATATCTGGAGCCCCTGGCGTGTGGCTCGCTCATCGGAGCATTCTGCCTGTCAGAGCCGGGGGCTGGGAGCGACGTTCAAGCCATTGCCGCGCGAGGCGAAACAGTCGGCGATCAAGTCGTTCTCAGTGGTTCCAAGACGTGGATCTCTTTCGGACAGATCGCTGATTTGCTTGTGGTGTTCGCCCGCGTGGACGACAAGCCAACGGCGCTGGTAGTTGAGACGCGAAGTCCGGGCGTTCAGGTGACACCGCTGCGCGACATGCTCGGCGCGCGTGCCGCGATGCTTGCACGGATCGATTTTGATGCCGTTACGGTACCATGCACGAATATCATCGGCGGGCTTGGCATGGGGCTGTCCGCGGTCGCAGCGAGTGCGCTGGCTCTCGGTCGCTATAGCGTGGCTTGCGGAACCATCGGTCTGGCCCAGACCTGCCTCGACGCTTCCGCTCGATACGCGCTGCAGCGTCGGGCGTCGGGTGTGCCGATTTCCCAGCATCAACTCGTGCGGCGCATGGTGACCAACATGTCGGTGGAGATAGAAGCGGCCCGTCTGCTCTGCCACCAGGCAGGCCGTCTGCTGGACGACAAGGCGCCGGAAGCGATGCGGGAGTCGTTTGCGGCGAAGTATTTAGCGTCGGTCACTGCGCTGCGAGTGGCTGCCGATGCGGTTCAGATCCTGGGGGCTGCCGGGTGCTCGGCGTTCCATCCGGTCGAGCGGATGTTCCGGGACGCGAAGGTTATGGAGGTGATCGAAGGCAGCAACGAGATACAGCAGGACACCATTGCACGGTTCTGTTTCCAGCAATACGAGGCACAGCAATGACTCATGTGCAAGATCCGGTTGGTTCGCTGTCCCGGCAGATCAAGTGCGTGATCTGGGACCTGGACAACACGCTGTGGCAGGGCATCTTGTTGGAGGGCGATGACGTTCGTCCGTTTCCACATATTCCGAAACTGCTGAGGGAACTGGATGAGCGGGGCATTCTGCATTCCATCGCCAGCAAGAACGAGCGCGAACCGGCGCTCGAGCGGCTTCGTTCACTTGGGCTCGAGGAATACTTTCTCGTACCTCAGATCGGGTGGCAGCCGAAGTCGCAGTCGATCAGCCGTATCGCGGAGGCCTTGAACTTGGGCGTGGAGAGCCTTGCCTTCGTGGATGACCAGGCGTTTGAGCGGGATGAGGTGACCTTTTCGGTACCACAGGTTGCCTGTTACGCGGCGGAGGACTCGGCGGCCTTAGCCGAGCTTCCAGAGTTCATGCCCCGCTTCGTGACTGACGACTCGGCCCGTCGCCGCAGCATGTACCAGGCAGACCTTGCGCGACAGGCTGTAGAGGCGGACTTCGAAGGGCCGAAGGACGCGTTCCTGGCTAGTTTGGGAATGCGCATGACCATCTCGCCGGCGACTGAGGATGACCTACAGCGCGTCGAAGAGCTGACGGTTCGCACAAATCAACTCAACGCAACCGGGTACACGTACTCCTATGAGACCTTGCGGGGCTTCATCCGCGGCGGCGACCACCAGCTTCTAGTTGTCGAACTCGAGGATCGCTATGGAAGCTACGGGAAGGTCGGCATCGCGTTGATAGACGTGCGAGATGGCCGGCGTTGGTTGCTCAAGTTGCTGTTGATGTCATGCCGGGTCGCCTCCCGAGGGGTGGGTAACGTTTTGCTCGGACACATCGCGAATCAGGCCCGAGACCGGGGTGTCGCACGGCTGTGCGCGGAGTTCATCAAGACGGACCGAAACCATCTCATGTACGTGACCTATCGACTCGCAGGCTTTCGTGAGGCCGGACAGGCCGGGGAGGCGCAGCTGCTGGAAATGCCCCTGGACCGGCGGCTAGACATGCCGGGGTACGTGGAGGTGGTCGCCAGCGGGCTTTCTAGCAGTGCGGGATCGCAGGAGGTATGCCATGGATGAGGCGCTGGCCAGCGCATCTGGAGCTGAGAACTCGGCCGGGACCTTTCACGTTTTTCCTGTGGCGGCCGACAGCTATGGCGGTCGACGCAGCCAGCTGGAGAAGCTGGAACAGTCGCTCGAGGATGCTTCCAGGGAAGGCTCGGAAGGTCTGACGCGCTTTGCGGCCGGTCGCGTTCTTTCGGGCGAGTATCGCGCAGCACTGGTGGGACGAACGCGCGCAGAGCTTCTGGCCGAGGCCAGGAGGTTGCTCGCTGACGAGCGCATGGTGGAAACCGCCTCAGCCTACACACCAGTTGCGTTCATCTTCCCCGGAATTGGGGACGAGTATACGGGAATGGGAGCCGGGCTCTACGCGAAGTACCCGGTCTTTCGAACGCACGTCGATCGATGCGCCGCGGTGCTCGCTCCCTTGCTGAATTGCGACGTGCGAACCAAGCTCAATGAGGTCAGCAGTGTACTTTCGGAGCCGAGGGAGGCCGGCTCGAGCGGGGTGAACCTTCGCGCGTTGCTCAAGGGCTCACAGGGCGGTAGTGAGACCGCGCTGGGCGGAACCGCGGTCACGCACGCGGCGGTCTTCACAGTGGAGTATGCGCTCGCGCAGCTGTGGATGTCGTTCGGAGTTTGCCCCCAGTTCCTTCTAGGCTACAGCGTTGGTGAGTACGTCGCGGCGTGCGTTTCCGGGGTGTTTGGCCTCGAGCAGTCGCTGCAGCTGCTGGTGGAGCGGGCCCGGGCCGTGGAGGCTTTGCCCAGCGGAGCCATGCTAGCGGTCGCCCTGTCTGAGCAAGAGCTCCAGGCGCGACTCGGGCCGGACGTGGACCTAGCGGCCGTTAGCGGGCCCGCGATGTGCGTAGCGTCGGGTCCGGAGCTAGCGATCGCGCGCCTTCGCGAGACGCTGGAGCAGGAGGGCATCGCGTGCCGACCGTTGGCCTCCGAGCGGGCCTTTCACTCTCGTTACATGGCACCGGCGGCGGAGACTGTGGCGAGGACCGTGTCTGCCGCCTCGCCCCGGATCCCGCGCATACCGATTCTTTCGACCATGAAGGGAGCGTGGCTGTCGAACGCTGAGGCGCTCGACCCGGACTACTGGAGGCGGCACTTGACGCAGCCGGTGCGCTTTGCCGAGGCGGCGGGGGTAGCCTGGAGGGACTTGCCCCGCTGCGTCTTGCTCGAAGTGGGACCGGGACAGACCCTGACGGGTCTCGCCATGGCCCATCCAGACCGCGACCCTGCGGGCGGTGGATTCGCAGCAGCGTCGATGCGCTATCACTACGACGGCCGGTCGGACGATGAGTTTCTGCTCAGCAGTGCAGCGAGGCTGTGGTCGACCGGTTCAAATGTTCTGTGGCCTGCTGTGCTCGGCACCGGAGCGACGGAGGGGGTCGCAGCGGAGCTAGCGCCCGGCGGGCCCGTGGGAGAGGCGACTTGCGCATCAGGCGAGATTGTCTCGCAGTTGAGCCAAATGTGGCGCGAGGTACTAAAGCGCGAGGAGCTCAAGGAAATAGGCGCTAGCGAGCGCTTCCTGGATCTCGGGGGGAATTCGTTGATAGCGACGAGGCTGCTGCTGCGCATCCGGAAGAAGTTTGGCATTACGGTTGGCATCGGCGCCTTCATGCAAGCCGAGACGGTCGTCGCTCAGGCGGCGCTGGTGAAGAGCCTCCTGTCGCCCAGCGATGGGCGAGACGGTGGTGAGCTCGACGTGCCGGCTGCACTCGCGCGGCACGGCGCGAGCCTCAAGGTGCTCGACAATGGCATGAGGGTCGTGCAGTTCAATCCTGCTGAGACCGAGCACTTCTACGACGATATCTTCGCACACCGAACCTATACGAAGCACGGCATCTCGCTCGAGGGTGCCAGCTGCATCTTTGACGTTGGAGCCAACATCGGGATGTTCTCGCTCTACGCAGGGCAGATGTGTCCAGATGCGACCATCTATGCGTTTGAACCCGCGCCGGTCCTGTTGCAGGCGCTGGAGGCCAATGCGAGGGCCCACTCGCTGCGGGTGGTTCCGTTCGCTTGCGGCCTTGGTTCGACGGAATCGGAACTTGAGTTTACTTACTATCCGCGCAGCACCGGGATGTCATCTTTCCACGCAGACAGGGCGGAAGAGGAGGAGGTGCTGCGGGCCGTCATGGGCAACCAGCTCCGCGACCGACCGACGGAACGGGCGGTTCTGAAGCAACACGGGGAAGAGTTGTTCGGAGAGCGGTTGGCCGCCGAAACGTACACGTGTCCTGTCCGCACCTTATCTCAGGTGATCGATGAGCACTCGGTTGCGCGCATCGACCTACTCAAGATCGACGTGCAGAAGAGCGAGCTCGCTGTGCTGCAGGGTATTGAAGGACGGCACTGGCCGCTGATCAGGCAGGTCGTAATCGAAGTGCACGACGTAGACGATCGTGTGTCGTTCGTAGGGGCGCTGCTCAGCGACCATGGCTTTGACGTTCTGGTGGAGCAGGATCCTGTGTACGCCGGAACGGTCATGTTCAACATCTATGCCCGGCGACCGAGCCGGCTTCCGTAGCCGTAGCAAGCTCAGAGCGAGGACGCCATGACCCAACTACCTTTCGAAAACCTTCGAGAAATGCTCGAATATCGCGCCGCCTCTGCTCCAAAGCTGCCCGGTTTTCGATACCTGCCGGATGGCGAAACGGAAGGGGCGTCGCTGTCGTTCGAGCAGCTGGATGACAAGGCCCGCCGGATAGCGAGCGCGCTGCTGGACCGTCACCAGCCCGGTGATAGAGCCGTCTTGCTCTTCACTCCGGGACTCGATTTCGTCAGCGCATTCTACGGGTGCATCTATGCCGGAATGGTGGCCGTTCCTGCGTACCCTCTGGATCCGAGCCGTCTTCAGCGGACCTTGCCGCGCTTGGAGCGAGTCGTTGAACACTCAGGCGCAGCCTGCGTTCTCACGGACGGAAGCTTCATCTCGTTGGCGGAACACCCGGACGGCAGTCGTCGCGCCGGCGCCCAGTGGTTGAAGGTGGATGATCTTCTCGCGAGCGCACCGGGTGGTGAGCTTCCTAGCATCGATAGCGGGGCTCTGGCGCTGATCCAGTACACGTCTGGGTCGACAGGGTTGCCCAAGGGCGTGGTCTTGTCGCATCAGGCGCTTCTCGCGAATCTGTACATGATGTGGCAGGACGCATGCGACGTGGACCCGTACGTAGGCGTCAACTGGCTACCGGTCTCGCACGATATGGGGCTACTGGCGGGAGTGCTGATCCCGGTATTTCGAGGCGGGTTGTGCGTGCATATGTCGCCGCTGCACTTCCTTCAGAGACCGGCGCGTTGGCTTGAGGCGATCGCCAGGCATCGCGCAGTGGTGTCGGGAGGGCCTAATTTCGGCTACGAGTTGTGCCTGCGCAAGGTCGACCCGGCGGAGGTTTCGGTGCTGGACCTGTCGAGCTGGGAGTGCGCGTTCAACGGCGCCGAGCCCGTGCGCGCTGACACTTTGCGGGGATTCGCCAAGTTGTGCGAGCCGGCGGGCTTCAAGCCGACCACGCTGGCACCCTGCTATGGGCTTGCGGAAGCATCGCTGATTGTGGCGACCAGCCGGCGGACGGAGGTGCCCAGCACCCGGAGCGTCGATCCCGACGCGCTCGCAACGGGACGCGTCCGGAGGGCGAGCAACGGCAGTGGTAGAGAGCTCATAGGCTGTGGAACGCCCTGCAGGGGAACCGAGCTGTGCATTGTCGAGCCTGCTTCGCGGAGGCGTTTGGGGCGCAATCAGGTAGGTGAGATCTGGATCGCGAGCCCCAGTGTGGCTTCCGGGTACTGGAGAGACGATGAGGCCTCGCGCGCGACGTTGCGGGCGACGTTGTCCGACGGCGGAGCCGGGGAGTTCCTGCGTTCGGGGGATTTGGGCTTCGTCGATGACAGCGGCGAACTCTTTGTGACCGGCCGTCGCAAAGACATGCTGATCGTCGAAGGGCGAAACCTGTACCCGCACGATCTCGAGCAGACCGTCCAACGATGCGATCCCTTGCTTCGCAACGGGTGTGGCGCTGTGTTCGCGGTCAATAGTGGGGAGGACGAGCGGGTCGTAGTCGTGCAGGAGGTACGTGCGGGCGAGCTCGATTCTGGCCTTCGTAACCGGGTGCGTGCGGCGATAGTCCGTGAGCATGGGGTGGCGCCCTACGCGATCGAGCTGATCCGGGCAGGAACCCTGCCCAAGACTTCCAGCGGGAAGATTCAGCGTAGCGAGTGTCGGAGGCACTTTCTGGATGGAAGCCTGGAGGTTGTAGCGCCGGGGCAGCTGAGAGGTGAGGCATGAAATCACGCTTGTGGACCACTGAAATGCGCGGGGCGTCTGAGGGTGCGGAGCAAATCGTGCTCTTCCACCACGCAGGCGGGTCGCCGGCCGCATTCAGGCCATGGCTAGATGAGCTTCCGACGAGCTTTCGGGTGTTGGGCTTCGAGCTGCCGGGCAGGGACTACCGCCGCCCGGGGGACCTCATGCGTTCTGCCCCTGCAATCGCAGACGCGGCCGCCGAGAGCATCGCCCCGTTGCTGAAGCGCCCGACGACGTTTGTGGGGCACAGCATCGGTGCGCTGATTGGCTTCGAACTCATTCGCAGTATTCGCCGCCGGGGAGGGGACCTTCCGGCGCACCTCATCGTGACTGGGCGTCGTGCACCACAGGAGCCGCCCCGCATGAGGCAGGCGCACTTGCTGCCGGACGATGCGTTTGTCGAGCGCTTACGTGCCTATGGGGGCACCCCGGAGGCCGTGCTTCGGGACCGGGAGCTGATGGCGCTCTTCTTGCCGCAGATTCGCGCCGATTTTGCGATTTCTGAGACCTACGCGTATCGGCCGGAGGCGGCGCTGGGATGTCCCATCACGGCGCTGGCTGGTACGGATGATGTGACTGATTCGCCGAGCAGCGTTCGAGGCTGGGGGGAGCATACGGCTGGCGGATTTCGGTTCCACGAGCTTCCCGGCGGGCACTTCTTCGTGTTCGAGCAGCAGGCCAGGGTTCTGTCCATCATACGCGACATCTTGACGGGGGCCGGGCCGACTGCTCCGGCGCGCGATGCGCGACCGTCGAAGCTTGCCGCCTGCGGGCCGGAGGACTCGGCATGAGCTTCGAGCAGGACACGCGGGTAGCACGTTGTGGTGAGGACGGTCTATACCGAGGGACGCTGCGTAGGAACTGGCAGCTTCTAGGGCCAAGCGGGGGCTACCTAGCTGCCATGGCGCTGAGAGCGAGTGGTCGTGCTGCATCCATACGGCGGCCTGCAGGCTTCTACTGTCATTTTCTTCGGCCCGCGAGCTTCGACGAGATCGATTTTGAGGTTGCCGTTCTGCACTCGGGGGAGCGGTCCGAATCCATGCGGGTGTCCGCGGTTCAGAAGGGTCGGCCCATCTTAGAGGCACTTGTGCGAATGGCGGCCGAGGCGGACGGCCTTGAGCACCACGAGGTCACGCCACCTGAGGTGCCGGCTCCTGAATCGCTGCCCACAATCGACGAGCTGTTGCGGCCCGAGCACCCGCGGGTTCCTTTCTGGGAGAACATCGAGGGCAGGGTCCTGAAGGCGGAGCGTTTTGCAGACGGCAGGCCCGCATGGGATCCTCACTGGGTGGAATGGTACCGCTTCCGGCCGGAAGCGACCTTCGACGATCCCTTTGTCGATGCTGGTCGGGTGGTGGTGCTCATCGACACCCTGTCATGGCACGCAGCCTGGCTCCGCCACCCGGACTTCAAGTACGTTGGCCCGAGTCTCGACGTCGCTGTGTTCTTTCACCGACAGGCAAGCCATAGCCCGTGGTTGCTTGCCGAGCAGCGCAGCCCCATCGCTGATGGTGGGTTGATCGGTGGTCAGGGAATGATCTTTGACAGAGACGGTCAGCTGGTGGCCAGCGGTGGGGGACAGCTTTTCAGCCTTCCATTGACGATGATCGCGTCCATGCATCCGGAGAGCTGGCCATGGTGATGAGGATGCTTTCTGCCTCTATTGTCAGCTCCTTCGCCAGCTGCGCACCACGCCACCGGGTGTATTGGGTTTCGGGCGAGACGCCTGTGCATGTCCCGTTCCGACGCGGCTGAGTCAGACCGACCGAAGTCCGACTCGCTAGGCGTCTTGCTGTTCAGGGACCCGTTGGGGCGATGTGCTGCCAGCGTCAGAGCCCGATGTGAGTACGCATGGGTCCTAGGCACCTCCCGTCAGGGTCACGCACAGGGTGGTCGCGGAGCGTTGATGAAGGCTCCTCTGCAGCACGTGTGAAGGTGCTTCTGTGAGGCTACTTGTTCGACCGCTTCCGTGCGTCAAAGAACAAGGCTCTCGCAGTCGTCGCTTTTTCTCCTGAGAGGGATCCAACTGTCGTTTCATGCCGTAGTTAAGTCGCGCGTCCACGACGCAGGTGCCTCGCGTTGCGGGCTCATCAGGGAGCCAGCATGCGCGCGAGGAGCCATCGCAAACATCAGCTTGGAGGTTCGTCCGGTGAGCAGGCAGCCTAGAGTATCCGTTCCGCGGTCTTTACAATCGGGGCGCGAGTACGGAGCCGACCCGAGTTCTTTCGAAACAACCTTGAGACTGCTCGTTGACTCCAAGTACCGCCGGCGCCCTTCACAGGACAACCCGCTGTGGCGCCTGGTCAATGACGAGCTGCCGCTTGCGGAGTGTCGCGCGTTCTACGTGCGGGAGCGAGCTTCTCTTGGAGTGTTCAACCGCGTGCTCTTGGCGAGGCTCTTGAGTGTGGCGCCTTCCGCAGAGGTGCGGCGAGAGTTGATGCCCGTCATCTCCGTGGAGTTTGGGCTTGCGGTGGAGAGCGCGCACCCTAGAATGTATGATCGCTTTCTTCGAGCTCTTGGGGTTGGCAGTGGGGAGCTGCGAGCGAGCCCAAACCCGATCGACCCGGCCCATCCGTGCCGGGAGGAGATCGAGGCACTTGGGCGCATGTCCTGGTGCGAGTTACTGGCCCGACTGCTCGTTGGCGAGACCCAAGGTCCGGTGGTGTTTCCGCCGATCGTAGCTGCCCTCAAGCGGAACTACGGCCTGAGCGACGCCGACCTGACGTACTTCAGCATTCACGCGACCCATGACAAGAAGGACGCGGAGATCCTTTTTGGCCTGCTGGGGCAAGAGGCGAAGACCGAAGCGGACCGAGAGGCGGTACTGGCCGCGCTCGAAGACGCCTTCTCGAGTGGGCGGTACGCTCGCACGGCCTGTTTGCTCGAAGCGGAGCCGCAATACACCTTCGAAGAGGCGGCCAAGTCCGCTGCTGGCGCCAGGGCTTCGTCGGATCGGCCGCGCAAGCGCGGAGAGGCGACGCTCGTGTTTGACCGGACCGTACGAGCTGCGTTGGACGAGGCAGTCGACCACGAGACCGTGTCTGGCCGCGAGCTTGGCGCGGAGCTCGGAAGTGGGTTGACCCTGACCCGCGCGGCCGGGCGAGCGGAGCTCGGCAGGTTCTGGCGTGCGCTTGGGCAGCTGGCGACGAAGTGGGAATATGTTACGGCGCCCCGGCTGCTCGAGGCTTGCCCCGACCTGAACGTGCGGGTCGGTGCCTGGCAGACTGTCCAGTCGACCTTGGGCGCTCATGCCGTGGGTCAATCCGTCAGTGAGCTGGTGGCCTGGCTTGCTGACGATCTCGAGCGACATGGGCTGAGCGAGGGTGCGACTGGCCCGTTGCAGCCCCCCTTGTCGAGCGAGCCGCCTGTCAGAGACTACGCGCAGTTCGTCTGTGAGCAGGTAGTGGCACCGGCGGCGGTCTACTTCGAACGGGCCGAAAGCGCGTCGCGGGCGATCGATCGAGCTGGAGCCGCAGGCAGTGACGAAAGGGGCCCTCGGCTGGACCAGCTGCTACGCCATTTGCGGGCGATACGGTCGCTGGGGGTGGAACTGCTCGCGAGGTATTCGCAGCGTCAAGAGCATAGAGAGACGGTTGCCATGCTACGCAAGGCCATGCGAACGCAAGGTGTGGTGCTTGCGAGCAGCACACTGCAGACGTTGGCAGGAGGGTCGCTTTCGGGGGGGCGCGGAGAGCCCGAGGCAGAGAAGACAGTCCTAGGCGCGCTTGAGTTCGAGCAAGAGCTGCGGCGGTGCTGCGATGCCGCCTACCACCGCAAGAGCGACCCTGGCAACCCGATGCTCGCCCTGACCCGTGGGAAACTCAGCCGGGAAGCCGCCCTGACGTTTTGGGGAGAGCGTTGGAACAGAATCCTGGTGTTGAACCAGGTCTTGCTACCGGCGCTGCTGCGCAAGTGCCCGGACCTCGTAAGTCGTGCGATGTTGTGGAGGAGTATTTCTGTCGAGTACGGCGAAGGGGAATACGAACGGTCCCATCCTGCCCTCTATTTGCGCTTTCTGAAGGCCCTGGGGGTGGCGCGGGAACCGTTGACATGCATGGACGCGGTAGAGGGGGGAAGCGCGCTTGGGCTGACGGCTTCTGTCCAGCACGCCAGTTGGCTCGAGCTGCTTGGGGGCTTCCTCGCACGAGAGACCGTTGGGCCGAAGGTCTTCGGAACCATCCGTCGGGAGCTTCAGCGGCAGTTCGACCTATCGGCGGAGGATGTGGATTGGTTCACCGTGCACGAGGGCCAAGATCTGCAGGACGCGGACGACATGTTTGCGCTGGCACGAAGATTTGGAGGGACCGCTGCGGCGCAAGAAACGCTGCGCGCCGCGGTGCTGTCTTGGTTTGATGCCAACAGAGAATATTGCTGCGCGTTGAGCCCGACATACGAAGTGAACTACGCAGCCAAGGCGGCCGGGCCTGTGGGCGCTTCGTCTTTGCATTCAGGCGCGGAGGGGAGAACATGATGCGCGAGCCCATCTTTCGGGAGTACTGCTTGCTGTGTGCAAAGCAGTATCCGCCCGATGCTTTTCGAACGCGCTGTGACGCCTGTGGCGGCGCACTTGACGTGGACTATGATCTGGCGCGCGTACGAATTCGCGACAACCGGGAAGCACCGATCGCTCGGTATCACGAACTTCTGCCCGTGCAGGATGCCTCGAATCTCGTTCATGTGGGCGCTGGAAACACGCCGTGCGTGCACGCTCGTGAGCTTGGCCGCAAGCTGGGCATGTCCGCCCTGTACCTCAAGGACGAGACGAAGAACCCCACGGGAACGGTAAAGGACCGCCCTGCAGAGGTCGTGCTGTCGTACCTGAAGGAGCGTGATGTCTGGCACATCACGTCGTCGGCGACGGGCAACAGTTCGACCGCATTCGCCCGGGCCACAATTCTCTCGCCACCGTTTGAGCACAGTATCTTCATTGGAGAACGGTGGCTGAGTCGGTTGACGTTTGAGGCACATGAGCGGGTGCACGTGTGGGTGCTTGAGGGTCGCGAAACGACGACGCTGGAAGCGATCGCGTGCTCGCGGAAGTGGGAGCGGGACAACGGAGTCCCCGCCGAAGGGGGCTTCTTCAATATCGGTCGGCGCGAGGGGCTGAAGTTGGCGTTCCTCGAGGCGGTCGACCAGGTTCGAAGGCCCTTTGATTGGTACATGCAGGGGGTTTCAACTGGAATGGGTGCCTACGCCGCGTTCAAAGGCGCGCTGCAGTACCAAGCACTGGGGCTGGTCGACCGGATTCCGAAGATGGCGCTGGTCCAGGAGGCTACCTGCGCGCCCCAGGTGCAGGCCTGGCGGGAAGGCTGTGATGGAATCAGACCGCATCACATTCTCGAGCGACCGGATGGGATTGCGGACGCCCTGCTGAAGGGCAATCACACGGAGACCTACCCATACATTTACCGCATGATGACGCGCACCGGGGGGCAGTTTGTGTCGGTCTCGGAAGAAGAGATTCGCTCGGCCCAACGAGACCTCAAAGAGGCCGAGGGCATCTCGGCGTGCTTCTCCGCGTCGACGACAATCGCAGCACTGAAGAAGCTGCGCGCTACCGAACAGATCGGCGCGAGCGAGTGTGTTCTGGTGATGCTGACGGGTAGCGACCGCGACCCGAGGCGGCACGTTCGTAACTACACCCGCCTGGTACGTACGGCAGCCGGGTGGCGACGAGCGGATACGCCGGTGGAACAGGAGGCGGTATGAAAGCGGCGTGGCTTGATACGAAGGAGCGCATCACGCGGCACAGGGTCGGTGCCGAGGGGGTGCACCACCAGCGCGTGGGCACTACCCAGGACCAGTACTTGCCGGTGCTGTCTGAGTTCGAGTACACGGAGTACCACGAAAGTGTGCTGGCGCCGGGGCTGCCTGACTTCGAGAAGCGCTCGGGCAAGGTGGTGCGAGAGCACTGCCACAGCTACCCGGAGGCGCGGTTGTGCCTCGAGGGTGAGGGCATTTTCGAAATTCGCTCGACCGGTGATCGAATGATGCGGCTGACGGTAGAGGCCGGGGACCTGATCATTATTCCGTCGAGGCGCTACCATCGCTTCTACCTAACGGAAAAGGGGTACAGTCGGCACGTCCTGTTCAGCAAGGTCAGGGGCGAGGACGGCACCGTCGTGCCGCACTACCGCGATGAGGCGGAGTCGAAGCAGGAGCGCCCTCAGTATGAGCGCTACGTGCAGTACGAGGCGGTGGCGGCGTTGCTGCCCGACGAGGCCAAGCGAACCACCAGCGACGAGCTGCTCTTCTATGTGTCGCATCTCTCGGCGGTACTGTGGCTGGAGGTGCTGAGGGATGACGTTTCCAGGGCCGTGGCTCTGATCGAGCAGGACCGTGTGCTGGAGGCGGCGGATCTGCTGGAGCGAGCCAGCATGATCGAGCGTGTGCTCGCGCAGGAGTTGAGGTTGGTGGAGCGGGTCCCTCCGCACGAGTACGCGACCATCCGGCACAACGTTGCGGTAGGCAGCGGGGGGGATGCCCCGGGTTTCAAGGCGCTCCTGCAGGTGGGCGATGCGGTTCGCCCGGCGTTGGAGGGACTACTTGCGCGCCGGCAGGTCCGAGCGGAAGAGGTGGTGCGTCAGCCAGAGCAACACTACGATTTGCACGTGCTGTTGCGCGCCGTTCTCGACCTAGACGAGAGCATTCAGTCATGGCGCTGGGCACACTACCTGTTGATGGAGCGCCATCTCGGGCCGGGCGCAAAGTCGTTACGGGGTCGGCCGATCACCGAGCTGCTGGCGCAGGCGCAGGCGAAACAGGCGCCCGAGGTGTGGTCCGCGATTGCGCGCTACGCAAGCTCACAGCAAGCACCGGAAGCCGCAGCGGGCGGCGGGACATCCAACGGAGGTTAGGCGAGCATGGGGTGGATCAATTGGGACAGCATTCCGGAGGAGCGCATCGTCGACGGAGTGCGACGCAAGCTATTCAGTTCCGAGAATATGACGATCGCCCTGTGGTTCTGGGACAAGGGGGTCGACCTACCGGCGCACTCGCACCCGGAGGAGCAGCTCTACTATCTCGTGTCGGGCAGGGCGGTATTCGAGTCGGAGGGCGAGCATCGGGAGTTCAGTATCCCCGGTTCATCATGGATGGTGCCTGGTGGGGTCGCCCACGGGACCAGGTATCTCGAGGACTCCATCACGATGGACATCTTTTGTCCGCGCCGCGAAGACATGATCGCAGGCGTTGACCCCTATGTGCGGCAGGCGACCAAGCGAGCCGCCCCATGAGGGCCTGAGCAAGCGGTGGTGCAGTAACGGTGGGTGAGAGCACCTTCGTTGGGCGGATGCAGCGCTGCCGGGAAGGGCTAGAACGGAGCTGAGTTGTGGCCACGGAAGAGAGCGGGTCAGAGGCGATCAGATCGGGGAGTGGACTGCAGAGCCTGCACGAGGCGAGCCAAGATAGACAGGGGCTGCGGCAGACTCTGGAGGCGTTTCTTCGGCAGGAGGTGGGCGAGCGACTCGGGCGCGAACCCCATGAGTTGGACGAGCTGGAGGGGTTCTTCGACGCGGGGCTCGATTCGTTGACGGCGACGGAGATCCGAATTGCGTTGAGTTCGGATCTGGGGTTGGCCCTGCCCAGCTCCCTGCTGTTCGACTATCCGAACTTGAGAGAACTGGTGGATGAGCTGTGCCGCCGCGTGATCGTCGAGGGTGTCAGCGAGTTGGCAGAGGCAAGCAGAAGTTCCGAAAGGGTGGTTGAGACGCGGGGAGACCGGCGGGAAGTGGCCTCCGGAGGTGTAGCGATCGTGGGCATGGGCTGCCGCTTTCCCGGCGGCGCGAATAGCCCAGAGGCGTACTGGAAACTGCTGGCGGAAGGTGTGGATGCATCGAGTGAGGTCCCCGACGAGCTGTGGGACCGCGAGGCGATGTTCGACCCGGACGCGGATGCACCGGGTCGAATCGCCACCATGCGCGGATCGTTCCTGAAAGGCAAGGAGCTCTTTGACTCCGGGTTCTTCAAGATTGCGCCGCGCGAGGCGTCATGGTCGGACCCACAGCAGCGGATGCTACTGGAGGTCGCCTGGGAGGCATTGGAGGATGCTGGCATCCCACTGGAGTCCTTGCGGGGAACCGATGTTGGCGTGTTTGTAGGCGCTGCCACGCACGACTATCTGACCCACGTTGCCAGTGAAGTCCGGGAGGACGAGTTCGACGTTTCGTGTGTTACCGGCATTGCGGCGGCGGCGTGTGCCGGAAGGATCGCATACGCCTTTGGGTTACAGGGGCCGGCACTGACGATCGATACAGCCTGTTCGTCGTCGCTCGTTGCCATGCACTTGGCCCGCGAGAGTCTGCTGCGCGGAGAATGCGATGCCGCGATCGCGGGTGCCACGGCCCTGATTCTATCGCCTCTGCTGCATCTTTTTAGTTCGCGTGCGCGGATGCTCGCTCCAGACGGTCGGTGCAAGCCGTTTGATGAGGGCGCCGACGGCTACGGCAGAGCCGAGGGAGTTGGCGCCATCATGCTCAAGCGCACGGAGGATGCGATCCGGGACGGAGATCGGATTTGGGCGGTGCTCGCAGGCAGTGCAGTCAACCAAGACGGCGCCAGCGGGGGCCTGACGGTGCCCAACGGGCCTTCGCAGAGCCGGGTGATTCGACGGGCGCTGCGCAGCGCCAGGCTTTCGCCTGCTGACATCGAGTATGTCGAAGCCCACGGGACGGGAACACCCTTGGGCGATCCGGTCGAGATGAACGCGCTCGGTGAGGTGTTTGCCTCGACGCGGAGTGCCGATCGTCCCCTGTGGGTGGGCTCGGCCAAGTCCAATGTGGGTCACATGGAGGCGGCCGCCGGCATCGGCGGAGTGATCAAAGCTGCCCTGCAGATACATAAGGGCATGATCGTTCCCAGTCTTCATTTCCGCCAGCCGAGTTCACGCATCGACTGGCAGGGCGTGTGCGCAGAGGTCCCGACCTCGCTTGTATCCTGGCCGGCCGGCAGGCCCAGGCGTAGTGGAGTAAGTAGCTTCGGGGTTACCGGCACGAACGCTCACGTTGTGCTTGCGGAGGCTCCGGAACCTAGAGCGGAGGCCAGGCCAGAAGCGAATCCCGAGGAGGACACGAGGGCCGAGCTGATCGTGGTCTCGGGCAAGAGTCCTGAGGCGCTGGAAGAGAATGT
>JAPPOR010000091.1 GCA_028817905.1 Myxococcales bacterium | reverse complement strand
GCGCTTGGGAGGCGAACGCAAGGTGTGGCAAATCGGGATCGGGATCGGTTCGTGCGTCCTGTGGCGCGGCTGCCTCTTGGTGTGGTTGGTTGGGACGGCCCTGCTGCTGGGTGCTTGTGCCCATGACGCGGCGGCCCGCTACGGCACCCGGGTAGAGGCCTTCGTCGACCCGGAATTCGATCCCCAGGGTGCTGAATCTTTTTGCTTTTTTCCGCCCGACGAGGCCCATCCGGATGGCGGGCTACCAGTTCGCAGCCGCTACGACGAGTTGGCGCGTGTGTGTGCCCAGGTGGCCCTCGACAAGGGGCTTGAACTGCGACCACGCGCATGCCTGCCGATGCGTCTCGACTGGGGCGTTGCCGAGCCCGCCGACCACACGAAATTCGTATACAACGCGGTGAGCGATGCCGCCGACGATCGGCAGCGGTACCGAAAGACCCTGCGCGTGAGCGTCTTTTCGCCTTCTGGCGCGTCGGTCGCCCAGGCGAGCGCCTGGATGCTCAGCAGGAATCCCGCCTTCACCGATCGGAGCGCCGAGGTGTTGTGCCGGGCCATTTTTCACCAGTTCCCGGCGCGCCTCGACCACAAACGCTACACGATCCGGATCCGCGACGATCGGCCCGTGCCCTATCTGTCCACGGGGCAAGGCTATCGCGCGCCGCCCCAGCAGGGCGAGTAACGGTGCTTTCGAGCTTAGAACTAGCTAGAAAGCGAAGCGTACGGTGGCGGTCAGGGGTTGCGATGTGGCGGTCGGCGCCGCAGCAACGGGGAGGTCGGGGTCGCGGCGGTGGATGTGGGGGACGAGGATGCCGATGCTGGCGCCCACCACGGCGCCCACCACCACATCGCTCGGGAAGTGTGCGTTGGCGCGGACGCGGTTGGCCCCGACGAAGGCCGTCACGGCGGTGCCCACCACCAGCGCCGACCATGCTGCGGCGCTAGGGCCCTCCCGTTGGAACAGTAGGTATCCTGCTGTGCCGACCATCCCAGCGGTTACGGCGGTGTGCCCCGAGTAGAACGAGAGCTCCCGGTTCTTTTCCGGGCGGTTTCCATCGCCTCCTTCCGTAGCGTAGGCGCTCGGTCGTGGGCGGCGGACGGTCAGCTTGAAGACGTTGGCGACCGCCCAGTTGAACAAGGCTGACTGGGCGTACAGGACCGCGGTCGTGCCACTGTCGGCTACGCCATCCGAAAGGCCGGCGCGGACCACGTCGAAGGCTCCATAGCCGATCGCGAGCGCCACCCCCAGGTCGCTGAGCCAGTCGCCGCTTTCCCGAGAAGCGCCCTCCGCCACCCAGCGGTCATAGAACGGGATGTTGGCGATCGGTCCTGGGGCCACGGCCTGCAGTTCGCCGCTGTCGATCGTGATCTGGGAGCCGATGGATGCGATCAGCGATGCGCCGAGCACAATGGTGTCGGTTACCGGATCGAGTTGGTAGACGTCAGCGGCCCCTTGTGCCTGCGCTCGTTTCGCCGGCAGTACGATCCCCAATAGGAAGACCACCGGGACGATTGTGAATAGACGCCTCGGTGGACAGCGCATCGGCCGACCATGACGCGTCAGCCCGAGCGGCGCAAGGCCCGTCTGAGCCCTCTGCACACGCTTGTCGAGCGCCACCGGGCCGCCGCGCGGCGAGCCCGGATCACTCACTTCGATGTCGCCTCGCTTGTCCTTCGACTGCACAAGGCTTTTGCCGCCCTAGAAAATACGGGGAGTAGTCCCTTCGGTCCGTCGAAACCCTGTGAAGCCGAATCCCTGCGCGATCCGACGCCGAAGTCGTGAATGATCGGGCGGGGGCTACTCTTCCGAGTCCGACAAGAGACCCGTTACCTCGAAGGTGACACCGTCGTCCGACGAGCCGCTCGGACCTCGCTGCGAGCTGAAGTACAGCCGCGTGCCCGACGGGTCGAAGGCGGGGCCGGTAACTTCGGAGCCCTTGTGCCCGACCACTTGAACGATGGGCGCGACCTGCTTGTCCCGACCGAGTGCGACGATCTGCATGTCGCCCCCGTCTTCAGCGACCAGGATGTGTCCTCCGGGTGAGGCGGTGACGTTGTCGACGCCGGAGAGTATCGGGGCCGGTGAGGTAGCGCGGTCGTAGATGACGACGAGGCTATCTTCGTACGGGTCCAGCGCCCAGACGCGATTGTCCCCCTTGGTCGTGAAGTACACGATGCCGCCGTCGTACCAGATGCCTTCCCCACCTCGGAAACCCGTCGCCTTGGGGGCGCTGCGTCTTGCCAGGGACGAGTCCCCGCGGGGATCACCCACCGGTACCCACTCGACGTAGCCCTCGGTGTCGTCTCCAAGGACGACCGCCGCTTCGAGCAGTCCCGAGTCCAGGTTCGGATTCCCATGCTTGTCGACGTCATCAGGGGTGAAGCGGTACAGCAGACCGTCCGGCTGGTCTTCGGTCAGGTACAGCTGCATGCTCTTTGGGTCGACTGCCACGGCCTCATGGCGGAAGAGCCCGAGGGCGGGGCGCGGGATAGGTTCGGTCTGTCCGGTCGGGTCGCACTCCACGACCTTGCCATGTTCGACCTCTTCGCACGTTAGCCACGTCCCCCACGGGGTAAGGCCACCGGCGCAATTGCGAGCGGTACCTTTGAGAAGTGAATAGGCGTCTTCGATCGTGCCGTCTGGCGCAAAGCGCAGAGCGCCCACGCCTCCATTGCCCTTGCCTAGTTCGCAGTTGCTGACGTAGATCCAGCCGCCGTCTTCGGTTGCGAAGGTTGCGCCTCCGTCCGGCGCTCCATGCCATTTGTAGTCAGACCGAGGTGTCGGCCTTTGACCGGAGCGCGCAACGATGCGCGAGTGGCAGCCGGCGGGCAATCGCAGACCATTGTCGTCTGGGGGAAGCAGCGGTCCGAACCCAAGCGCAGGCAACCCTCGCTTGACTGGTTCTTGCGGCATCCAGATCGCGGCGTCGCGTCCTGCGTCCTGCATGCCTTCATCGAGGCCAGCGTCAGTTTCCTCTAGCGGGACCGGGGTGTTTGCATCGTGGTCTGCCATGCCCGCGTCGATGTCCGCTCGCGCGGACACCGACCGCACCTCGCGTGCGGGCGTGCCGGCATCGATCTCTTGCAGGGTGCGCGGCGGAGTCTCCAGGTCTTCACGGAACTCCTGTACCGCCTGCCCACCGGATCCAGCCGCTGACAGCCTTGAGTTGCCGCGGTAGGGCCCTGCTGCGTCGCCGTGTGTTCCGGAACGCCCCGGTGCACCCAGTTGGCCAGGCCCGCACGCGTAGAAGGTCGGGCCCACCGACAGGATTCCCATGCCCCAGAACCCCCGCCTCAACAACGCGCGGCGTGCGATGTGTCGGCTTCCGGTGGGTTTGGTCGCGCGTGCTGCCATCGGTTAGAGCGTCACTCCAGATAAAGATCCTAGGCTGCGGATGCAGGAACGTAAATCGTGCTTCAGGCGTCACATGCGCTGGCGCACCTGTGGTTTTCAGGGCCGAAGAGGTTCGGATGGGGAGAGCTTCTTCTTCAGTACACAGCAGGTCCTCTGGCTGGGAAACCGACCATACGCACACCGGCGCTCCTGGCGCTGGTGCTTGATCCACAGCATGCGGTCTTTGTTTTTACGGGGCTTTCGTTCCTCTCCAACATGCGGCCAGCGAGCGCTCCTGCGCCGGGCTGGCCGCGTCACCTAGGTTGTAGGCTGTCCACCCCGACGTCGGTGCGTGTCCGCGCAGGCCCTGGGCCCGCCTACCGAAGACCACATCCGTGGACGCGAAGGCACGTCCGCTCCGGATTAGTGGGTTTCCCGGACGGAGCCAATCGTTTCGTCGCCAGAGACGGCCGACCGCACACACTCTCGCAAATCGCACGGTCGTCCTTGCCTGCCTAGCCCGGATCATTCAC
>JAPPOR010000720.1 GCA_028817905.1 Myxococcales bacterium | reverse complement strand
GAGTATTCCCTCCTTCACCGAAAGCCCTGCGAAGCCGATCACTTGCACGATCATCGCGTGCCTTGGTGATGGATGCGGGCTAGTACAGGAAGTCACGGAAATGGGTATCCAGGACCATGCGGTTCGCGCCATTACAGACGACGGTGCGTTTCGGGTCGTCGTCGCGACCACCACGTCCCTGACCGCGGAAGGGGTCAGGCGGCAGGCCGCCCAGGGCCAGCCAGCCCGCTGCCTGGGCGACCTGCTGACCAGCGCGGTTCTCGTCCGCGAGACGATGGCGCCTTCCCAGCGACTGCAGGCCATCCTGGTGGGCCGCGACCGGCGCTGCCGTGCGGTGGCCGACAGCCACCCGCAGGGAGAAACCCGCGGCCTGTTGACCCTACCGGCGGGCCAGGACGAGATCCCACTCGCTGGCGGGACGCTGGAAGTCATGCGAACGCTGTACAGCGGCGATCTCCACCGAGGACTGGTGAGCGTCCCGGAAGGTGGGGTCTCACAGGCCGTCATGAGCTACCTGTCCGCCTCCGAACAGGTGGCCTCAATGTTCGCGGTCACCACCCTGTTCGACGAGCAGGGGGAGGTCGAGCTCGCCGGAGGCTACCTGGTCCAACTGCTCCCCGAAGTCGGCCGACAGCCACTGCAAATCATGACCGAGCGCCTGCGCGACTTCGAAGACGTCAGCCCATGGCTCCGACAGGCGGGCGGACAACCCTCCGCGCTGCTGGCAGAGCTGCTCTATGCGATGCCGTACACGATCGTCGGCGAAAGCCCGGTCCGTTTTCAGTGCCAGTGCTCATCGCTGCGGGTACTGACAAGCCTTGCGACAGTCGGACAAGCGGAGCTTACGGACATGATCGCGACGGGCGAAGTCCTGGATATCACCTGCGACTATTGCGGCCAGGCGTACCGAGTCGGCCCGGAACAACTCCGCGGCCTGCTGGCCGAAAGCTAGCTAGTTCTCATCCAGGAAAGGGCGCGCGCGCCTTCCTCGTCCCGGCGAAACCGCCCTATGTACACCCACCCGTCCCCCGTTCCGCGAGTCGCGCCGCTCCGCTCCGGCTACAGACCGCAACGTCGAAGGCCGGTTTCGGGATGCACCCCGCGGTGCGACCTTTCCGTATAGGGGCCGCTGCCGAATCGCGCTGCGCGATCGGCGCGCGTGTTGCTACCATAGCCTGGCGAACTTCCCTCGAGGCCGCCTACATGTCTTACCATTCACGCTACTCGAACCTGTGCGAAATCCTGCAGCGGGGCGTTGAACGTTTCGGGCACAAACCACTGTTCGGAACGCGCACGGCTGCCGGCTGGCAATGGACAACCTACGGGGAGTTCGCGGAGCTGGTGCACCAGGCGGCGGGCGGCCTGACCGCCCTGGGCGTGGGCGAAGGCGATCGCGTGGCCTGCATCTCGAACAACCGGCTGGAGTGGGCCGTCTGCGCCCACGCCACCTACGCCCTGCGGGCAGCCTACGTCCCGATGTACGAGGCGCAGCTGGAGGAGGACTGGCGCTTCATCCTGAACGACTGCGGCGCCAAGGTCTGCCTGACCGCCAACGAGGGGATTCGCTACCGGATCGACCGCATGCAGAAAGACCTCCCGGAGCTGGCCCACGTGCTCTGCTTCGAAGGCGGAGGCTACAGCGACCTGCTCGCAACCGGCAAAGCAGCGCCAGTCACGCTCTGTGACCCGAAACGCGACGACCTCGCTTCCATCATCTACACATCGGGGACCACCGGCCAGCCCAAGGGCGTGTGCCTCACCCACTACAACGTAGCGGCCAACGTCAGCGCAATTCTCGACGTCGCACCGCTGGTCGGGGAAGAGCGAGCCCTGTCGTTCTTGCCTTGGGCCCACGTGTTCGGCGGTGCCGTCGAACTCAACGCGATGCTCGGCTACGGCGCCGCGGTCGCCATCTGTGATGATACGCGCAAGCTGCTCGACTACCTGCCCGAAGTACAGCCGACGCTCATGTTCGCGGTGCCGCGCATCTGGAACCGTGTCTACGACGGGGTCAATAAGCAGATCGCAGCCAAGCCCAAACCCATCCAGCGCCTGTTTGCGCGCGCGATGAAGGCCAAGTCCAAGCGCAAGCGTGGGCAGCCCCTCAGCACCAAGGATCGCATCGCGATTCCCCTGGCAGACAAGCTCATCCTTTCAAAGGTTGTGGCTCGTTTTGGCGGCAGGCTGCGGTTCGCCTTTTCGGGCGCGGCCGCACTGTCCACCGAGGTTGCCGAGTTCATCGACAATCTGGGTATCCAGGTGCACGAGGGCTACGGCATGACCGAAAGCTCCGGGGGCACGACCGCCAACGCCCCGAACCGCAGGATCGGCTCGGTGGGCAGACCGCTTCCGGGTATGGAGGTGCGCATCGACAAGGACGCACCCGGCACCACCGGTGACGAGGGCGAGATCATCATCTACGGCACCGGCGTGATGGCGGGGTACTACAAGCGCGAGGAAGAAACGCGGGCTGTCATGACCGAAGACGGCGGCCTACGCTCCGGAGACCTGGGCTTTGTCGACGACGAAGGATTTGTCCACATCACCGGCCGCGTGAAAGAGCTATTCAAGTTGACAAACGGCAAGTACGTAGCGCCGGCGCCCCTTGAGGAAAGCATTCAGCTGAGCCCCTATATCGCCCAGTGCGTGGTCTATGGTTCTGACCAGCCGTACAACGTGGCGCTGATTGTGCCGGACGTGGCGGCCCTGGCAGAGTGGGCCAAGGAGCAGGGTCTGACAACGCGGCCCGACGCCCTGGTCGACCTCCCCCAGGTGCGCACGCTCCTACGGGAGGAGATCGAGCGCGCCAGTAGGGATTTCAAAGGCTTCGAGACCGTGCGCGACTTCATTGTCGACACCGAGGAGCTGACCCCCGACAACGGCATGCTGACCCCCACCCTCAAGGTCAAGCGCCGCAACGTCATGGCCAAGTACGAGCCGCAACTGCAAGCCCTCTACCAGCAACACGCCGTCGCCTAGTTAGGCGCCAGCGGTCTGCTGCATCATGTCGGTCATGCGGCGCGCGAAGCGCGCGGGGTCGGGCAGCGGGCTGCCCTCGGCGAGCAGCGCCTGGTCGTACAGCAGCTCGATCCAACCGGCAACCCTGTCGGACTCGGCGTCCTTTTCGTGCTCCTGCTTGATCCGTTGAATCAGCGGATGGGTGGGGTTGATCTCCAGGATGCGCTTCTGGACCGGCATGTCCTGCTGATGAGACCGGATCAGGCGCTCGAGGTGGGCCGGCAGACCACCCTGAGGAATGACCAGGCACACGGGGGAGTCGGTAAGGCGCGTGGACGGCTTGACCTCACTGACGTGTTCGTCGAGCACCTGCTTGCAGCGCTCGAGCAAGGCCTTGAGCTCGTCCGACTCTTCCTTCTTGTCGTCGGACCCCTCGTCGGAAGCGTCCTCTTTCTTGTCTTCGGCCTTGTCATCCTTGGAGCCATCCAGGTCGAGGCCCGCTTCCATCGCGTTGACCAGCTTCTTGTCGTCGAACTCGCCGAGTCCTTCAAGCGCCCACTGATCGACGCCATCGGTCATGTAGAGCACTTCGTAGCCGCGCTGCTTGAGCCCCTCCAGGTGCGGGCTGGACGCAAGCATCTTCGAACTGGCGCCGGACGCGTAGTAGATATCCTTCTGACCCTCGGGCATGCGCGACACGTAGTCCGCAAGCGAAGTCAAGCTGTCAGCCTTGCTGCTCTCATATCGCATCAGGGCGCCGAGCTTGTCCTTGTAGCTTGGGTCGAAGTGCAGACCCTCCTTCAGCACCGAACCGAAGTTGCGGAAGAAACCCAGGTAGGCCTCCTCGTCGTCCTTGGCCAGCTTCGCGAGCGCATCCAAGACGCGCCGAATGACCTGCTTGCGAATCGTGCGCACCAAAACGGAGTCCTGTAGTAGCTCGCGCGAGACATTGAGCGGCAGGTCATCCGAGTCGACCACTCCGCGGACAAACCGCAGCCACCGAGGCAGGAGCTCCTCGCAGTCATCCATGATGAACACGCGCTTGACGTACAGTCGCACACCGTGCTTGTGCTCCTGGTTCAGCATGTCGAAAGGTGGCCGCTTGGGCAGGAACAGCAGCCCCTTGAACATCTGCGTACCCTCGACCGCGAAGTGCGTATGCAATAGCGGCGGCTCCCAGTCGTGGGTCAGGTGCTTGTAGAACTCTTCGTACTGCTCCTTGGTGACCTCCTTGTCCGGGCGCGTCCAGAGCGCACTGGCCTCGTTGATCGCCTCGAAGGCGAGCTCCTTCTTCTCCTCTTCCCCGTCCTCACCCTTGATGGTCTTCTCGACCTGGAGCTCGATCGGGTAGTCGATGAAATCCGAGTAACGTCTCACCAACTCGCGGAGCTTCCAGCCCTTGGCAAAGTCGGCGTGATCCTCCTTGAGATGCAGGATCACCGATGTTCCGGCCTCCTCCCGCTCGGCCGGCTCGATGGTGAAGCTTTCCTGCCCTTCGGAACTCCACTTGGCTGCCTTCTTGCTGCCAGCGGCACGACTCACGACCTCGATCTTGTCGGCGATCAGGTAGCCACTGTAGAATCCCACGCCAAACTGACCGATCAGGTTCGCGTCGCCGGCCTTCTTGGCTTCCTCCAGCTTCTGGACGAACTCGCGCGTCCCCGAACGGGCGACCGTGCCCAGGTCCTTGGCAAGAGCCGACTCCCCCATACCAATACCGTTGTCGATGATCGTCAGGGTGCGGTCGGATTCGTTTGGAATCAAACGAATCCGGGCCGTGTAATCCTCGGGTAGTAGCTTCGGCTTTTCGATCGCCTCGAACCTGAGCTTATCGAGTGCGTCAGCCGCATTCGACACCAGCTCGCGCAATGCGATGTCCTTGTTGCTGTACAGTGAGTTGATCACCAGGCTCAGGACCTGGGAAACCTCAGCCTTGAACTTGTGGGTCTTCGCGGTGCTTTCCGTACTCATCTCGCTTCCCTACCCCGTGGGTTTGGCAGCAAGATGAGCATGACGGGCGCCATGTCAAGGGCTTTCGACCCGCTGATCGATGGCACCGAACACCGAACGGCCGTTGGCGTCGAACATCTCGATGCGCACGCGGTCCCCGCGCCGAAGGTAGGGCGTGGTGGCCACGCCGGTCTCCAAGTGTTCCAGGGTCCGCCGCTCCAGCAGGCACGAGCTGCCTCGCTCGCGGTCGCGATTCGAAACCGTCCCGGACCCGATAATGGTGCCCGCTCCCAGCCGGCGCGTCTTGGCGGCGTGGCTCACCAGCCGCGGAAAATCGAAGGCCATGTCCACACCCGCGTCCGGTCGACCAACCACACGGCTGTTCAGGGTGGTGACCAGGGGCAGATGAAGCTTGCCACCCCTAAGCGCGCTTCCGAGTTCGTCACTCGTGACCGCCACCGGGGAGCACGCGCTACTGGGTTTGCCATGCACGAAGCCGAAGCCCTTCGCAAGCTCCGCGGGAATCAGCCCGCGCAGGGACACGTCATTGATAAGCATCCAGAGCTGGATGTGGTCAGCCGCGGCCTCCGCCGTCGCGCCCAGGGGCACATCGTCTGTCACGATCGCCACCTCGGACTCAAAATCGATCCCCCACTCCTCGGAGAAACCGACGATCGGGTCGCAGGGCCCGAGCATGCAGTCGGAGCCGCCCTGGTACATGAGTGGGTCCTGCTCCAGACTTGCCGGCAGCTCGTCACCCCGCGATCTGCGAACCAGCTCCACGTGGTGAAGATATGCGCTCGCGTCCAGGAACTGGTAGGCCCGCGGCAAAGGCGCCGCGAGCTCCGACGGCCGCAACGGAAACGCTGTCGCAATGCCCCCGGCGTTGAGACGCTCATAGGTATCCTGCAGAATGGGCCTCGCCTCATCCCACCTGTCCAGGGCGGCCTGCAGGGTGGGCGCGCCGGCAGCGCCAGCCAGCTTCGGGGCGACAGCAGCACGCTTGACGTCCCGGTCGACCACGATCAGGGTTCCGTCGCGACCTCCGCGCCGGAGACTGGCAAGCTTCACGGTCCGTCCTTCCAGGAATCCGCGTAGTCCGCGCGCTCCCAGGTCAGCGCCGCAGCGCCCACCTCAAGCGGATCAAGCGTGTCGACCATGACGGCGACCTCATCCGTTTGCTTGCGCGTATTGCTGGCAGCGGCGCGCAGCGCCTTCGGGTGAGGTCCGTGGGGCAACCCCGCCGGATGCAGGGTCAACATCCCGGGCCCAATGCCGTCTCGGCTGAGGAAGTCACCGGCGTGGTAAAACAGCACTTCATCGTAGTCGTTGTTGCTGTGAAAGAAGGGCAACTTGAGGGCTCCTGGGTCGGTCTCCACCGGCCGGGGGCAGAAGGTACACACCACAAAGCGATCGGCCACGAACGTGGTGTGAACGGACGGTGGCAAATGGTAGCGGTGACTGGTCACCGGGCGCAGATCGCGCCAGTTGATCCGCACCGGGACCAGGTCGCCCTGCCAGCCGACCGTGTCAAGCGGGTTGAATGGATAGGTCACCACCGAGAGCCGGTCGCGCCGTTTGACGATCACACGCCTGGGCCCCGTGTCCTTCTGGGCCTCGTAGGTGTCGTCGAGCGCGGGTACCACCATCAGGGCTGGATCGAACAGTGCGTGATGCCCCAAGAGCCCGCGGTCGGGAAGGTCCAACTCGCAGGCGGTGGACTCCACCAGCAAGAAGCAGGCCTCGCCGTCACACTCCGTTCGGAACGTGGTACTTCGCGGCAGTACCAGGTAGTCGCCCTCGGAAAACGGGAGACAACCGAAATCGCAAAACAGCCTGCCCGACCCCGCGTGCACGAACAGCAACTGACAACCGTCGGCATTGCGCGCCAGGTGATCGAGAACCCCGCGGGTCCGCCACATCCGAATCTGACAGTGCCCATTGTGCAAGACCAACGGAGCCTGAAAGGGGCCCCCGCCGTTGGGCACAATCGACAGATCGAAGGCGCGCGGCCGAAGGGGCCCCTCGATCGTGTCCCAACCGGTCGGCGGATGCGTATGCAGCACATGGCTGGCGCGGCCATAGAAACCGCGCTCTCCGAACTCGCGCTCGAAGGTTCCGTCCGGCAGATCCGCGTGAGCCTGGCGAGGACCGAGACCAGCATGGCGGGGAAACTTCATGCCGAAATCACTCCGCGCTCTTGCTGATCGCGCTCGATCGCCTCAAACAGGGCCTGGAAGTTGCCCTCCCCAAAGCCGTCGTCCCCGAGCCGCTGAATCAGCTCGAAGAAGATGGGCCCGATGACAGTTTCCGTGAAGATCTGGAGCAACAAGCTAGGTCCCTCGTCGGTCACCGCACCGTCCAACAGGATGCGTTGCGCCCGCAGCCGTTCCAGTGGTTGCCCGTGACCGGGAAGGCGTGCGTCCAGGGCCTCGTAGTACGCGTCGGGCGTGTCGAGGAACCTGACACCGCGCGCGCACAGCTGCTCCACCGATGCGTAGATATCGCGGCACGACAGCGCAAGGTGCTGGATCCCCTCGCCGCGATAGGCATCCAGGTACTCTTGGATCTGAGAGGCCTGCTCGGTGGGCTCATTGATCGGGATCTTGATCTTGCCGCACGGGCTCTCCATCGCTCGGCTGACCAGACCGGTCTGCTTCCCTCGAATGTCGAACCGCCGGATCTCGTGAAAGTTGAAGATGCGCTCGTAGAAGCTCGCCCAGACGTCCATCTGCCCGGCGTGGACATTGTGCGTCAGGTGATCGATTTCAAATAGTCCGACGACCGACCGGTCCGGCCTGGCCTCAACCGGTCGAAAGTCGACATCGTAGATGGACCGGTCGCCATATCGATCCACGAGGTAGATCACACTGCCTCCAATACCTTTGATCGCAGGGATGTTGAGCTCCATCGGCCCCACCTGCCCGGTGTGAGGTTCAGCGCCCAACTCGAGGGCCCGGGCATGGGCCTCCGGGGCATCCTTGACGCGCAGGCCGATCGCACAAATCGACGGCCCGTGCTCCTGGGCGAACGCCTGCGAAAAGCTATCGAGCTCGCCATTTACGAGGAAATTGATATCCCCCTGGCGGTACCAGGCCACGTTCTTGGAGCGATGCCGGGCGGTTTCGGTGAAGCCCAGCGCGGTAAACAACTCGCCAAGCTCGGACACATCCGGTGCCGTGTATTCAACGAATTCAAAGCCATCCGTGCCCATGGGATTGTCGTGCATCTCAACACCCCTTCCAACCGAGGTTCTCGAAGAAAAATATAGCACCTCGACCGGGGGGCGGCCGCTTTCCGTTTGCCGCGACGGCTACCGGAGCCCGGTTCGACCGCGCGCAACCAACCTCTGGTAGGGTCTCGGCATGTCCCCGTCAGAAGGCTGGCACGCGACGAAGCTCCCGCCGCCCGGCTTGTCCAGGCCGACACGCACGGCAAAGGGTAGGATGCGCCGCCCGGGCGGGTGGGTCCTTATGTCTGTGCTTTCACTGGGATGCACCGGGATTCTGGTGGCGCGAAGCACCGGCACCCCATCGGATGTGCGGGCACCCGGCACCCGTTCGGGCCAAGCCGCCGCGGACAACGGCGGGACGGATGGTTCCGGCCCTCGCTCAGCGGGGGACACGTCCACGCTCAGCCCGTTTGGTGTCGCCACTTCGGCCGAGGCTTCCAGGAACGCAGAGCGCTTCATTCCCTTGCTGCCCAAGCTCGGCGCCAAGTCCCTGCGCCTGGTCGACAAATGGCCCATGGTGGAACCTCAAGAGGGTTCCTTTACCTTCGCCCGTGACATCCGTCGGATCACCCTGGCGGCTGGCCACGGCGTCGCGATCACCGGCCTTCTCCATCAGACCGCCAGGTGGGCCCTTCCGCCCGGAGTGACCAACGTCAAAACGTTTCCGGCGACCCGACTGCCCGCCTGGCGCACGTACGTCGCCACGACGATCCGGCAGCTGGGCGACCGTGTGAAGTACTGGGAGGTCTGGAATGAACCCAACACTCGCACCTTCAACACGGGTGGCCACTCGGCCCGCGACTACGCGAACCTCGTGCGCGCCGCATGCGTGGCCGCACGGCGCGTGCGAAAGGACGTCCGGCTAGCAGTCACAGCGGCCAACTACGACGTGCGCTTCCTGTCGCTGGCGATCGGGGACCTTGTCCGCACTGGGCATTCGTCGTGCGTCGACTTTGTCGCCGTCCATCCATACGAGTTGACGGCTGGTATGGCCCAGCCGGATGGTGAGATCTACTACCTACAGATCGTCAACAATCTCCGTGCCATGTTACGGAAGGTCGCTCCCGACCGCGCGCACGTTCCGATCTGGTTTACGGAGCTCGGCGCCAAGGTCGAAGGCAAAGGACCCGGATCGACCGTGTCACAGGCCGCAGCGGCCGATCTATTGGTCAAAGCCTACGTGCTCGGACTGGCCCAGGGCGTCGCTCACCTGCAATGGTTCGAGCTGCAGGACGCCGGAGGGTCCAAGGGGCTGGGCCTGTTGGACGAGCATCTCCAACCCCGCACCGCCTACCGAGCCTACCGAGCGTTGACAACCGCCCTTGGGTCCCATCCGGAGTACGCAGGATGGCTCCGACTGGGCCCCGAGGGGCGGGGGTATGGCTTCGTCTTTCGGGTCGGGAGCCGCCACGTGCTGTCGGCCTGGGCCCCGGTGGGCCACCGGATCCCGGTCAGCCTCGGCACGGGGTGGCGCGTGGTCGACGTGCACACGGGAGGCGTTTCGGAGGTCAAGGACCACGCCGGATACCGCTTGAACCGGACGCCGAGATTGTTCCTACTCCCACCCACCGCGCATCGGCACGAACTGGTGCGGCGTGCCGGTCGCAATCGCGACAGGCCGTTTCCCTGGGGCAGCCCCCCGGCAGCCAACAAGAAGGCAAGCCTCGATCTGCACGGGCAGTCCGTCGGAGACGGTCTGCGGTTGATCTCGAAGAAAGACGGCCAACGACACCGCTTCCCGGACGGGAGCGGTGGGATGGTGATCGGCAAACACCATCGCGGCCGCCTGCAACTCGCGCTCGACCCTTCGTTCGCAAACTACAGAACCCACAACGTCCGCATCACGGTTTGGGCCCGGGCGCTTGGATCGAGCGGGACTGCGGATGGCGGCATGAACCTCTGGTACCAACCCGCGTCGGGGGGCGCCAAGGGACGACCGCCGTACCCGTACGAAAACGCCCATGACTGGTTCGCTGTGCCTGCCGATGGCGCCTGGCACAAGCACACGTGGCATCTGCGAGATGCCATGTTCGTCAACACATTCGGGTACGGGTTTTCACTCGTGAGCGATGGGTTGCCCGCAACCGCCATCGCACGGATCGAGGTCACCAAGTAGTCCCGGGTCGCGACCGCAACGTCGCCTGCTCATCGACCTAGCCCGGCGCAGACCCCGGTAAACCTTTCGCTGTGAGCACGCACAGCACAAAACATCCAGGGTCTCTCGGGTGCTCTCCCTCGGCCCACATCAGCGCGTGTATGGGTCGTTCGCGGACAGCGGTTCCCGTCGCATAGACTGTACGACGGCAGTGCCCCGCAACACCTTGGAGGCGTGAGCACCTACAGATCGACCTGCGGCTTTCGTGTAGAGTGACCGCTTCAACCGAAGAGGCATCGAAGTGAAGGCCATCTGGTCCTGCTGCACCGCTGTGCTCGAAGTTTCCCTCTCCCGACGGCGTCCCGGAGCTGACTTCCGAGTCCCGATCCTGGTCGTACTATGGACGCTCGGGTCGCTCGCATGTGGGTCCATCGATCCCGCGGAGGACCGCCGCCCGGATGGGGGCCTGGACGCAGGCGACGAGCCCGAGGTGCGCGACAGTGGGTTCGACAACCCAGCGCCTCCAGACACACCCGACGCAAGCGTGTGTCCGAAGGCGAACCTCTGTGCCGGCGGCCAACTCTGCTGCGATGACGACGAGGAATGCGTGGATCAGGTGATGTGCCTGCCGGTCTGCGAAGGGCTCCGATGCGGGGCAAGCGGCAAGCTCTGCTGCGATGACGACCAGGTCTGTTTGACCGGCGCCGTGTGTGCGCGAGCATGCGAAGAAGACGAAACCGTCTGCGGCACCGATCTGGACACGTGTTGCGACACGGACCAGGTGTGTCTGGCCAACACGTGTGTGACGCCTGGAATCAGCTGCCGGGACGATTTCGATTGCCTGGGAGGTGGACTGTTCTGCGAGGCAACGATCGGGCAGTGTCTGCCCACCCCCGAAGGCCAGGAAGCCTGCCAGGTACGCCCCGAGTTTGAGCGCGTCGCACTCGAGGAGGAGTGGCACTGGCCGGGTGTCATGATCGAAGGCGAGCTCTATGAGAATGTGATGGCCACGCCGATGGTTGGCGACGTTTCCGGCGACGGGACCCCCGACGTCGTTGTGCCGGCCTATCCGGGTTCGCGTCTCAACGAGGCGGTCCTGGTGGCCATCAGCGGCGACGACGGTCAGCTGCTGTGGTACGTGACGGGGTCCGAGCGGCCCTTCAGCCAAATCCCCGTGGCCCTCGCCAACTTCGACGACGACGCGAGCCTCGAGATCTTCTATCAGCTCGCGAGCGGACCGTTCCGGCTCCTCGACGGGGATGGCGTCACCGAGCTGCAACGCCGAGATGCGCCCAAGGAGCGCCGGGAAGCGCCAGCGGTAGCAGACCTGGACGGAGATGGCACACCGGATGTGGTGGTCGGTTGCGATGCCTTCAACGGCCACGCGATCGGCGATCCGACACGGGACTTCTTCGCTCACGGCACGTGCTCCACCGGAGCCCGCGGGGCCAGCGCGATCGCCAACCTCGACGATGATCCCGAACCGGAGGTGACGAGCGGAGGCGTCGCCTACAACATCGACGGTTCAAGCCTCTGGACGTCCACCGGTGAGCACGGCTTTCCGGCTGTCGCAGATCTGAACGCGGACGGCAAACCCGAGGTGATCACAATCGGCCAGGGTATGATCGTGGTCCGCGCGGGCGCCGATGGAAGCGTCCTGGTAGGTCCTGGCGGCAGCTGGGCGGACGGCGACTTTCTCATCCCGGGGAGCGGAACCGGCGGAGCGCCAACCGTGGCCGACTTTGACGGGGATGGGCGCCCGGAAATCGCAGCTGCCGGCCAGGCCTCCTATGTGGTGTACGATCCAGACTGTCTCGACCCCGCACCGAGATCAGACGGTGACTGCACGCGAAGCGATCCCGCCGCCCCCGAGTTCACCCTGTGGGCGACACCGACCCAGGATCTCAGCTCCAGCGTGACCGGATCCAGCGTGTTCGATTTCCAGGGGGACGGCAAGGCCGAGGTCATCTACAACGATGAGTGCTTCCTACACATCTACAACGGTAGCGACGGAACCGAGCCACTGGATGAGGTGGTGCCCAATTCGTCGCGCACGGACTACGAGTATCCCTTGGTGGTCGACGTGGACCGCGACGGCAACTCGGAGATCGTGGTGCCTGCCAACCGCGACCAGGCCGTAGACCGCGACGGCTGCCCCGCGAAATACGCCGAGGCACTCGATGTCGATGTCGAGGACCTGCCCGACGAGATTCGCGCGGGCACGGCGGGTATCTTCGTCTTCGGCGACCCCTTCGATCGCTGGGTCGGCACAAGACCCATCTGGAACCAGTTCACGTACCACGTGACCAACGTGACGAATGACGGCGACATCCCAGAAGCGGAGCGCGACAACTGGACAGATCAAGACCTCAACAACTACCGTCAGAACGTGCAAGGTGAGGGGGTTTTCAACGCGCCCAACCTCACGGTGACGCTGACGGTCGTCACCCGGTGCCTGGACCGAAGCCTGTCTCTGGTAGCAGTGGTGAGCAACGCCGGAAGTCGCGGCGTCCCTGCGGGAGTGCATGTCGACTTCTTCCAGACCCAGCCGGGGGACCGCATGCACGTGGGCACAGTGATGACCGAGGATGCGCTCTTGCCAGGTGGCAGCGAAAGGATGTCGGTTACCGTCGAAGACATTCCAGAGCAGGCCGAGTTATCGTTCGAGGTCGTAGTTGACGGCGAAGACGCGGCTTCGGGCATCGTGATCGAGTGCGAAGAGGACGACAACCGCGCCGTCGGCGACGGCGAGTGCATTGTGCTCGGACCGGGCTAGCTAGCGCTACTGACAGGTCAGGGAGTCGAGGCGAAAGGGTGGCTGGCCTGCAGCTGTCGTCTCAACCTCGAAGCGATAGCTGTGCTTGCCTGCCCCGGACATGACGACGATCTCATCCCAGCGTGCGCTGCCGTTGCGAAACGTGCTCCCGTAGCTCCCCTGGAGGGCATCGTCGACGAATAACTGAAGCTCCTGGTCGCCAGCGGGCTGGTCCGCCAGGTAGTAGAAGCTGAACCTGCGGTGGTCACGGTCGTCGCATGCGAAGCTCAGCGTTGCGGTCTCCGCTGCCGCCAGGGGAGGCGCCTGGGCGCTGAGGGCAAACGTGTCATTGCCACTGTGGGCCCGCCCGTTGTTGATCAGCCAATTGCCACCGACCTCTTCGGGAAAGGCGCCATCGTCGAAGTCGACCAACAGGGCGTTTCCATCCACGTGCTCCGTCGGAGCAAAGCTGAGGCACGCAAACGAGTCCAGGCGGAAGGGCGGACGACCGGCAGCGTCGCTCGTGGCCTCCCAACGGTAGGTGTGTGCATCGGGGGGCACGACGATCACGACCTGTGACCAGCGTGTGCTGCCATTGCGAAACGTGCTCCCGTAAACAGCGTAGAGCGTGTCGTCAACCATCAACCGGAGCTCTTGCCCGGGGCTTGGTTCATCACCCAGGTAGTGGAAGACGAGCTGATTGTGCACCTGGTCGGCACAGGACAACTCCAGCACGGTGGAGTCCATCGGTTCTACCGGTGCCGCCTCAGCGCTGAGGGCAAAGGTGTCGCTGCGACTGTGGGCCGCCGTGTTGTTGATCCGCCAGTCTCCGCTGATCTCCGCCGGGTGAACCCCATCATCGAAGTCGACCACAACCTCCTCGCCATCCACATGCTCGCTCGGCGGCAAGTCCACACACGTCAGTGTATCCAGGTGAAATGGCGGGCGGCCTGGCCCGTCGGTCGTAGCCTCCCAGCGATAGGTGTGCTTGCCGTGGGAAACCAGGATCGTCACTTCGGTCCAGCGCGTGCTGCCGTTGCGGACCGTGCTGCCGTAGGTCGCATACAACGCATCGTCGACAAAGAACCTGAGCTCTTGGCCCGGGGCCGGTTCGCTGCCGCGGTAGTAGAAGGTCAGACGCGTGTGATTTCGATCGCCGCATGCGTAGCTGAAGCTCGCCCCCTGTGACGCGGTGAGCTCCGGGGGTTGGGCCGAAAAACCATCGCGGTTGCCGTGTGCGATCCTGGCATCCACTACCCATTCTCCAGCGTCGGGGCTGCCATCGAACCCCAGCGCGTGGACCACCCCGTCCGCGAGGTCTTCTCCGTCACCGCTGCCTGGCTGGTTGGAGCGCTGCGGGTCCGCTTGCGCGGCATCCGTCTCGCCCATTCCGCCGTCTATCGCGCTGGCGGCGTCCAACTGGGGACCCGCATCCAGGTCGTCATCGCTCTCGGCACTCGGCCCGCCACTAGGGTCGCCCCCGTCCCCTCCATGTCCTGCAACGTTCGCCTGGCCGGGGCCCTGATCACGCGAGAAAGTTTCGCAGCGGCAGACACAGCCCTGGGCGACCAGCAACTGGACGGCGGCTAGTGTCGAAGCTACGACGAAGAGCCCACGGACAAACAACGAGCTATGCATGGCAGAATCGTCTGGACCGGGAAGGCGGCCCAACCAGCGGGTTCCCGGAAAACAGCCTACTGCTGCCCGACAGGGCCCGACCCTGTCCGAGCTACCACGACCCGTTTTGGTCGTCCATGCCTGTGCCGCAGCCGCACACGGGTCCCGTCGAAAGGTCGTCAAAAATGTCGCTGTCGACGGGCAGACGGCCCCTTTCCGGGGCGAGCTCGGCCTGCGACTGTGGTAATGCGGGGCGCATAGGCCGTGACCCGGACCCCCCCAGCAGCCGCGAGGCTCCCCAATCGGCTGGAGCAGCACGTGACCGCGGGCATCGCTGGCGTGTGTTGTCTCTGTCTCGTGGAGCTGCTCGCCCCGCCGGAAGCGATTCCGCTCGCCCACCTCGGCCACGTGCTCGCGCTTTCGACCCTCGCGGGGACAGGCCTGGGCCTCGCCCTGTTTGTAGCTCTGGAACGCATCGCACGCGTCCCCTGGGTTGGCCCGCTCGTCCTCCCCATCGCCTGCTTCGGAGGCGCCCTCGGCCTATCGCAGCGCCTATCGGCCTTCGCGCGGCTCGACAGCCCCTATCGCAATTTCGCGATCGGGGTGCTGGTAGCCAACGGACTGGGGGCGCTGGTACTCGGTGCCCTCGCCGTCGGGGTCCAGACGCGCCCGAACGGACACGCGGGGCCGCTGATGGGCGTCCTGCGCCGACGGCGGGTGACCGGCGCGGGCCTCATACTTGCGGTCTCGGCCCTCATGCTTGCCGATCGGGTGCTGTACGTTGGGTTGTACCCTTCGGCGCACCTGGCAATGCGCATTGTGTCCGCGTTGCTCCTGAGTCTGGCCGTGCGGATGCTGTGGCCTAACCTGAGTGCAAACCTGGGTCTGCAGCAGGTTCGCCGGGTCGCATGGCTTTCGGCCGGCTGCCTGACCGTGCTCTTGACGCTGTCCAGCGACGATGACGGCTCGCTGTCGGCCTTCGGCCGCAATCCCTTTGCCGGAACGCTCTTGCGCCACGCCCGTATGGCCTTTGACTGGGACCGGGACGGCTTCTCCGCGGTCCTTGGGGGCGGCGACTGCGACGACTTCAACCCCCGCGTGTTTCCTACGGCCCGCGAGATCCCGGGCAACGGCATCGATGACAACTGCTTTCTCGGAGACCTGGACAAGACCGATGGCATCGCCGAGGACCCGGTCCGGCCCGACCGGCCCTCGCCGCTCAACGTGGTCCTCATCACGGTCGACACGCTGCGCTGGGACCGCCTGGGCGAAAACGACCCGCGCTTTGGCCCCTCGGGTCGCGATACGATGCCCAATCTGGACCGCTTTGCCCGATCCAGCATGAACTTCACGCGCGCGTACGCACCGGGCAGCTGGACCAGCATTTCACTGGGCTCACTGATGCATGGGCGATTCCCGCGTAACCTCACGTGGGTCGCCTGGTACGAGACCGATCGCTTCCGCATGCTGCGCAGACCGTTCGACGGCGAGCTGGCAAAGGGCGAAACCTTCGAGAGAATGTTCCCGCTGGCCTGGGATTCGGGACACCGCCCCCTTTCCCATTGGCTGCGACGCAGGGGCATGAAGACGATCGCAGTCGTGGACGACGGCTTCTCGCTCATGCTCGCCCGCGACGTGGGCGCGTCCCACGGCTTTGAGGTCTACCGCGAGGTCAACCCGGGGGTACGTGTATCCAACCACCGCTCGGATCGAGAAACCACCGACATCGCACTGGAGAACCTGCGCTGGGCCGTCACGGACCGGCCCTTCTTTCTGTGGGTACACTACTTCGGGCCGCACGCCCCCAACACGGCGCACCCCGAGATCGGACAGCGAGGCGACTCCTTCGAAGAAGGCTACGACCACGAGGTCCGCTACCTGGACGCGCACCTGGGCCGACTGCTGCGCGCCCTGTCGCCCCACCTCCCCTCCACCGCTGTGTTCATCACGTCAGACCACGGGGAGGACTTCTTTGACACCTACCGAAGCCACGGGATGGACCTTAGGGAAGCCCTCATTCGCGTACCGTTGATCGCGCGCGTGCCAGGATGGCAGAAGGGCCAAAGTGACCGCCTGGTGGGGCTGGTGGACCTCATGCCAACGATCCTCGCCTTGACAAATACACCGCCTCCCGCAGGCCTCGAGGGCATCGACCTGAGGCCGCACGTTGAACGAGGCGTGCCATGGCCCGAGCGACACCTATACTTGGACAATTGGTTCTACCGACAAGACGGCAGCGTCCAGCGTGATACGGTGGGGAGTTGCGATGGGAAGACCAAGCTACTGCTGGACCGTCGAGACAATAGCTTCAGCAAGGTCCGTCAGGAGCCCATGCGAGATGTCCCCCTGGCAAGTGAGCGGATCGCCGGTGGTCCCGCCATGCGCGCCCTGCTCCGCTACCTAGAACGCTCCGGCGGCCAACTAAACCTGGCGAATTGACGCGCGCCTGCCGCAGGGGCCAGCCTACCAGGTACGTCCTGGTGGTTGCTGCCCCTCCATGCCCCCCGGCAGGTCAGCAACCGGGAGCGATCGCGCAGGGCGATTGTCCTATACTTATAGTCGGCCCATGGATGCGCATGATCGCCTACTGGGGGAGATCGCCGTTCAGCTCGCGTTGGTGACGCGCGAACAGCTGTCCAGATGCCTGCACGCGCAGAAGTGCGAACCGAGACCGCGCGACCTGGGCGAGATAATGGTGGAGCTCAAGCTCCTGACGCGCGAACAGCTATCGCTGTGCGTCACGCAACGGACCAAGGTCCTGAAGCGACGACGCAAGGCCCGGCAACGTGGAGACCGCGACAGCGTGGTCGAGAAGCGTGGCGCGCGCCCCGATCCGCGTGTCGATAGCAAACCGCCCCCCAAGCTCCCCAAGGCGGAGCCCATGAACCCTGGCGCACGCGGCAGGGTCCTCGGGTTCGATGCCGCACCCACCCAATCGATCCCCGCGGGGCCAGCGAGGGCAACCGGCACGATGCTCGGCCATGCACCCGACCTGGGCGCACCCGTCCCCGAACAGACCGAGCCAGAACCGTTCGAGCTGGAGCCGTTCGAACCAGAACCGCTCGAGCCAGGGCCGTTCGAGCCAGAGCCGTTCGAGCCAGAGCCGTTCGAGCCAGAACAGCTCGAGCCCACCCAGACCGACCTCAACCGTCTCAGCGAACCGAAAGCCGAGGTGGTTTCCGACGCGCTTTCTTCGGCCTGGGACCCTGAGTCGCCCGAAGCGCTGTCACTCCCACCGACGGATCCGGAGCCCTCCAGTGGTCACAGCGTTCGCAGCCGTCGGGCGTGGAAGAACGCGTCGCGGCCGCTGATACCGTCGGCAACGATGATGGGCACGGGCCCCGACCCCATTGGCTCGGACCAACAAGGCGCTTCCGACCCGCCCGTGACGGCCACGGATCCCACGCCCCTAGACGAGCCCTCGCTGGGATTCACACCACTGCCCGACCCTCCACGCGAACTCGTGACGGGCTTTTCGCCGGTCCCACCTCCACCACCGGATCCATCCGTCGCCGCCGATCCCAGCATCACGAAGACGCCAACGGTGCCCCCACCCCAAGCTGCGCGCAGGGGGACCATGATGGGCACTGGTGCCACCGACTTTCAGCCGGGCGCTGGACCGGAGCCTTTCGGGCAGGCGACCGCCCAAGGAGCAGGCTCCCAACACTCGGTAGTCGAGGATGCCCAGGGCGCGGCGATTGCTGCCGCCGAGCGCGCCGAGGCCGCGGCCGAACGAGCGGTTCGGGCCGTCTCAAGGGCACCTTCCACGGCATCGCCGCTCGTGCGCACCTCAGGCCTGCCACCGTCCGATGGCATGCTGCTCAAGGCGCCCCTGCCCCGCCCGAGCCGGACGACGCCCACCGGCGATGGATACCTGGACAGGTTGCTGAAGCTCGCGGTGCAGCACGGTGCCAGCGACCTGCACGTCCACTCGAATGCGGAAGTGATGGCACGCATCCATGGCCAGCTGCGCCCCATGTCCAGTGGCCAAGCCATGCGCCCCAAGGCCGCCGAAAAGGTGATGGCCGAGTTGATGAGTGATGAGCAGTGGGAGGTGCTTGCGCGCTCCGGCCAGGTGGACTTCTCCTACGAGATGCCCGGCACCGGCCGCTTCCGCGTCAATGCCTACAAGCAGCAATCCGGCTTGGACATCGTGTTTCGAATCATTCCCGCAGCGCCGCCGAGTCTGGAAGACCTGGGCCTGCCGGCGCGCCTGGCCAACCTGGTTGATTACCGCACCGGCATGGTGCTGTGCACGGGACCCGCCGGGTGCGGCAAGTCGAGCACCCTTGCAGCGCTGGTGAATCTTGTCGTCCATAGTCGCCGTGATCACATCCTGACCGTCGAAGACCCGGTGGAGTTCGTCTATCCGCGCGGCGTAGCTCTAGTGAACCAACGCCAGGTAAACACCCACACCAAATCCTACGCAAGCGCCTTGAAGGCCGCCCTCCGCGAAGACCCGGACATCATCGTGATCGCGGAGATGCGGGACCTAGAAACCATCTCACTCGCGATGAGCGCCGCAGAAACCGGCCACCTTGTTCTCGGCAGCCTTCACACCGGCAACGCAGCCCAGACGATCGGTCGCATCTGTACGGTGTTTCCGGCGGAGGAACAAGAGCAGGCGCGTGTGATGCTCGCCGAGTCTCTTCGTGCCGTCATCAGCCAGCGCCTGGTTCCGACCACCGATGGCAACGGACGGGTACCCGCACTCGAGTTGCTGATGGTTTCGACCGCGGTGAGCAACATCATCCGCGACAACAAGACCTACCAACTCCCGTCAGTGATGCAGACGGGCAAAGCCGCCGGCATGATCACCCTCGACGATTCGCTGGACGCGCTCGTCAAGGCCGGAACCATCACGACCGAAGCCGCCCGGCGCTGCGCCGTCAAGAAGGAGCGCTTCGGGGGCAAGGGTTAGTACCGCCATGATTCGCGTTCACAACTACTTCCACAAGCTCAAGGAGATGGGGGCGTCTGATTTGCACCTGGCCGCCGACAGGCCCCCCATGTATCGGGCCTCCGGCGAGGTGCAGCCGATTCCCGGGGAGCCGGTCCTAAGTGATGCCGAGCTGCGCGACATTCTCCGTGAGGCTGTGAGTGAGACCGACTGGAATCAATTCGAGACCTGCCACGACCTGGATTTCGCCACAGCCGTTGATGGCTTAGCGCGCTTCCGCGGCAACTATCTGGAGCAGCACAACGGGGTCAGCGCGGTCTTTCGCATGGTGCCCGAGGAGATCATCCCGGCGGAAAAGCTGGGGTTGTCCGCCGCCATCACCAATCTCGCCGATCTCGATGCAGGCCTGGTCTTGGTGACGGGGCCGACGGGAAGCGGAAAGTCGACGACCCTCGCTGCGATTATCGACCTCGTCAATCGCAATCATGCCAAGCACATCGTCACGATCGAGGATCCGGTCGAGTTCGTGCATCAGAACAAGCGCTCCATCCTGTCGCACCGTCAAGTGGGGCCGGACACGGACGCTTTCGCAGACGCACTCAAAGCGGCAGTGCGACAGGATGCCGACGTGATCCTGGTTGGGGAGATGCGCGACTACGAGACGATCTCACTGGCGCTTGAGGCAGCGTCTATGGGTGTCCTAGTGTTCGGCACCTTGCACACGAATGGCGCATCAAAGACCGTCGATCGAATCATCGATGCGTTCCCCGCGGACCAGCAGGACCAGGCCCGCAACAATCTCGCCGAGTCGCTGGCAGCGGTTGTCTCGCAACTGCTGGCTCGCCGCGAGGGCGGAGGGCGGGTCGGCGTCCACGAGATTCTGCTGCGCACATCCGGGCTGCCCGGTGCGATCCGCGATGGCAAGACCGCCATGCTCAACTCCGTCATCGAGTCGGGAGCTGCCGCCGGTATGCAGAGCATGGACGCCTGCCTGATGCGCCTGGTCCGAGAGGGCACGATCGCGGGGCACGAAGCCTATCTGAAGGCCAACGACAAGAAGCAGTTCCAGCGCTGGGCCGAAGGCTAGCTAGCTAGTGCCCGGAAATGGCGCTTTCGCGGCCCGCAACCATGGGAGCCCGCGAACGCATGGCTTGATGAGCACTTCGGTGATCGCAGGCCAAGGCGCCTTCGGAGGGTTTCCCTTCGCTGGCCGTTAGCCTTGCATCGTAACTGGCTGCGCCGTGCAGCGCCTGGCCAATAGGGGGCGATACGTCGACGTCATAGACCTGTTAGGGTTCAAGCGCCCATCACCGTCTATGCCGACAGTTACGCCGCAAGGCTACGGTCGCT